>CAZFHV010000009.1:0-11888 GCA_964519095.1 uncultured Chromatiaceae bacterium
GGGTAGCGCTCGATGATCTCGTCCGCAAGTCGCTGGGCCAGCCCAAGCAGCCCCTGATCCCGGGCCAGGTCGGCGATGCGCAACTGCATCGCCCCGGTCTGGCGGGTGCCCAGCACCTCCCCGGGACCCCGCAGCTCCAGGTCCTTCTGGGCAATGAGGAAGCCATCGTCGGTGTCGCGCAGGATCCGCAGGCGCGCATGGGCCTGTTCGGAGAGGGGCGGATGAAACAGGAGCACGCAGTGACTGGCCACCGAGCCCCGCCCGACCCGTCCGCGCAGCTGGTGCAGCTGGGCCAGGCCGAGGCGCTCGGGATTCTCGATCACCATCAGGCTGGCGTTGGGCACGTCAACCCCCACCTCGATCACCGTCGTCGCCACCAAGAGATGGAGCCGATTGGCCAGAAAGTCCGCCATCACCGCCTCCCGCTCGGGCGCCTTGAGCCGACCGTGCACCAGCCCCACCCGCAGTCCCGGCAGGCTCTCCGCGAGGCGTCGCGCCGTGTCCTCCGCAGCCTGGGCCTGCAGGGCCTCGGACTCCTCGATCAGGGTGCACACCCAGTAGGCCTGGCGCCCCCTGCCGCAGGCCTCGCGCACCCGGGCGACGACCTCCTCGCGGCGGGCATCGGGCACCGCCACGGTCTGGATCGGCTGGCGTCCCGGTGGCCGCTCGTCGATCACCGAGAGGTCCAGGTCGGCATAGGCCGCCATGGCGAGGGAGCGGGGGATGGGGGTGGCGGTCATGATGAGCTGATGGGGCACGCGCCCATCCCCCGCCCCCTTCTCCCGGAGTTGCAGGCGCTGGTGCACCCCGAAACGATGCTGCTCATCGATGATGGCGAGCCCCAGATTCGCAAACCGCAGCCCCTCCTGGAACAGGGCATGGGTCCCCACCAGCAGCCGGGCCTCCCCCGAGCCGACCCGCTCGAGGACCTGGGCCCGCTCCCGCCCTTTGAGGCGGCCAGTGAGCCACAGGGGGGTAACCCCCAGGGGCACCAGCCATTCCCGGAGCCTGTGCAGGTGCTGCTCCGCCAGGAGCTCCGTAGGGGCCATGATGGCCGCCTGGTGGTCCGCTTCCACTGCCTGCAGGGCGGCGAGGGCCGCCACCACGGTCTTGCCCGAGCCCACGTCCCCCTGGAGCAGCCGCAGCATGGGCTGCTCCTGGGCCAGGTCCCGGCGGATCTCCCCCAGCACCCGCTCTTGGGCGAGGGTGAGCCGGAACGGCAGGGCGTCCAGCAGCCGCCGGGCCAGGGCACCCTCGCCGACCAGGGGCGGCGCGCCGCGACGCTGGCGCGCCTGGCGCAGGCGCCGCAGGCTGAGCTGATGAGCCAGGAGCTCCTCCAGCACCAAGCGGCGCCGAGCCGGATGACTGCCATCCGAGAGCGCTCCCAGCTCCGCATCCGGTGGGGGTCGGTGCAGGAGCCGCAGGGCCTCCAGAAGTCCCGGCAGCCTCAGTCGCTCCACCAGCTCCGCCGGGAGCCAGTCCAGGAGCCCCTCGGGATGCTCCTCCAGCCAGGCCAGGGCCTGGTCGGTGAGGTTGCGCCAGCTCCCCTGGTGGAGGCCCTCGGTGGTCGGGTAGATGGCGGTGAGGGTGTCGGCCAGGGGGGTATCCCCATCCACCCCCCGATACTCGGGGTGGACCATCTCGAGCTGGTAACCCGGGCCGACTCGTACCTCACCGTAGCAGCGCAGGCGCAGCCCCTCGCGCAAGCGCGCTGCCTGCTGAGCGGAGAAGTGAAAGAACCTCAGCAGCAGCACCGCCCCCTCGTCCTCCAGGAACACCCGCAGGGAGCGGCGCCGACCCCCGGCAATCTCGCTGCCATAGACCGTCCCCTCCACCAGGGCCTCCTGGCCGGGGCGAAGCTCGGCGATGGGAACGCGCTGGGAACGGTCCTGATAGCGCAGGGGGAGATGGAAGAGGAGGTCGGGGATGGAGCCGATCCCCAGCTGGGCGAGGCGCTGCTCCAGATGGGGACCCACCCCCCGCAGCCGACCCAGGGCCCCCTCGTCCGCCTGCGCGCCTTTCGCTGCCTTTTCCACCCGAGCGGCCTTCTGCTGAAATAGGGCTCTCAGCGCAGTGAATCAGAAGGTTCGTGGGGGACGACGATGGTCAGACAACAGGGCTTCGAGCTCACCACCCGGGGACGCGGGACCTACGAGATCACCCAAGAGGTGCAACGCATCGTGCGCGGGCTGGGTGTGGACACGGGCCTCTGCCACCTCTTCGTCCACCACACCAGCGCCTCGCTGCTACTGTGCGAGAACGCGGACCCCAGCGTCCGTCACGACCTGGAGGGCTTCCTCTCACGCCTGGCCCCCGACGGGGACCCCCGCTATCGCCACGACCAGGAAGGTCCCGACGACATGGCGGCCCACATCCGCAGTGTCCTCACCGGCAACAGCCTGAGCATCCCTGTGAGCCAGGGCCGATGCGCCCTCGGCACCTGGCAGGGGATCTATCTCTGGGAGCACCGCACCCATCCCCACCGCCGGCGCATCAGCCTCACCCTGTGCGCCTGAACGCAGCGTCCGCACTGGCGACCGGGGGCGAAGGGCAGCCGCCCCCCGCCCCGATCCCCTCCCCGCCCTAGCTGATGAGCCCCAGCAGGCGGGGTAACCACAGCGACAGCGTCGGCCAGTAGGTGACCACCACCAGGAACGCCAGCATGGTGAGGAGCCAGGGCCACACCGCGACGGTCAACTCGGTGATGCCCATCTTCGTGATACCCGAAGAGACATAGAGATTGAGGCCTACCGGCGGGTGACACATACCCACCTCCATGTTCACCACCATCAGGATGCCGAAGTGCACCGGATCGATGCCGAGCTTCATGGCGATGGGGAACAGGATCGGGGCCAGGATCAGCACGATCGAGGAGGGCTCCATGAAGTTGCCCGCCGCCAGCAACAGGACGTTGGCGATCAGCAGGAAGCCGATCACCCCCACGCCGGTACCGATCATCCAATCCGCCATCGCCTGGGGGATGTTCTCATGGGTCATCAGGAAGGAGAACAGCACCGCGTTGGTGATGATGTAGAGCAGCATCGCACTCATGTTGGCCGAGGCCAGGAGCACCTTTGGCACGTCCTTGATAGTCATGTCCTTGTAGACGAACACCGCCACGATGAAGGCATACACGGCGGCCATGGCCGCGGCCTCGGTCGGCGTGAAGATGCCGGTGTAGATCCCCCCCATCACCACGACGATCAGGAACAGACCCCAGGCGGACTTGCGGAAGGTCTCCCAACGCCGCTCCCAGGTCGCCTTAGGACGCCGCGGATACTTGAACTTCAACGCCCGGTACCAGGTGGTGAAGCCGAGCATCGCCGCCAACGCCAGACCCGGTATCACCCCGGCGATGAACAGGGCGCCCACCGAGGTGTTGGTCGATACCGAGTACATGACCATGACGATGGAGGGTGGGATCAGGATGCCCAGGGCGCCCGAGGTGGTGATCACCCCGGCGCCGAAGCGGTTGGGAAAGCCCGCCCTGACCATCGCCGGCATAAGGATGGAGCCGATGGCCACCACGGTCGCCGGGCTGGAGCCAGAAACCGCGGCGAACAGGGCACAGGCCACCACGCCCGCCAGGCCCAGGCCTCCATGCCAGTGCCCCACCATGGAGGTGGCAAAGTTGATCATCCGCCGCGCCACCCCCCCATGGGTGAGGAAGTTTCCGGCGAGGATGAAGAAGGGGATCGCCATGATCTCGAACTTCTCGATGCCGGTGAAGAGCTTGAGGGCCACCGACTCCACCGGCACCTGGGTCATGAGGAACAGGAAGCTCAGCACTGTCAAACCGAGTGAGATGGAGATCGGCATGCCGGTGAGCATGAGCGCGAGCAACAACCCGAAGATGATGGCGGTATTCATCGCTCGCCTCCCTGACTGTCGTCCTGACGGCGGAAGGGATCGGGGGTCTTGAGGTCTCGCGGATGGAGCTCGAGGTCGTCGAGGTAGATCCGGTCCTCCTCGCCAGGCTTGGGCGGACGCACTTCGGCCTCCTCTTCCTCCAGCCCTTCCACGTGTCCGTGGTCGTGGTGAGGCAGCTCGCCGGTGCGAAGGAAGCTCAGGGTGACTTGCAGGAAGCGAAAGCACATGAGGTAGGAGCCCAAGGGAATCGCTGAGTAGACCACCCAGGTCGGCCACTCCAGGTCGGGTGTGGTCGGCCCCTGGGGGAGGTTGCCGGTGCCCAGGCCAAAGGCCTTGAAGATCGCGTAGTGGGCCCCGTTCTCCCACACGAACCGCGCACCCAGGGTCCCCACGATACCGGTGAACAGGGCCCCCGCGAGTAGCCCGAAGACGATGAACCTGGCCCGGGTCGTGCCGCTGAGGCGATTGATGAGGACGTCCACGCCCACGTGGATGCCGGTGCGCACCCCGTAGGCCGCACCGAACTTGGCCATCCACACGAACATGATGATGCAGAGCTCCTGGGCCCAACCCAGGTTGATGCGGAACAGCCAGTCGTAGACGGCGTCAAGTTGCCAGTCCGCCGCAAAGCCAAGCAGGTAGCGGTGGGTCACTGCGGTGAAAATCAACAAAGTCGCCGCCCCCATCAAGAAGGCGATGAACCATTCCTCCAAGCGGTCCAGAACTCGCATCTTCGCTTGCCCTCCCCGTATCGATGGATGTGTGACTGGGGCCGAGGGCCCCAGTCGTCGCGGACCAATCAGAGCTTACCGCAATCGCAACCAGTGGCTTGATAGATCGACTGGATCAGGTCCTTGCCGATACGGTCCTCCATCTCGCGATGGACCTTCACCAGGACCTTCTTCCAGGCCAGCTTCTGCTCGGGCGTCAGCACCAGGATCTCGCTCTTGCCGCTCTCCTTCACCTTTGCCAGAGAGTCGTCGTTTTCCTTCTTGGCGATGTCGTTGGCGTACTTGGTGGCGTCCTTAATGGCACCCTCCAGGGCGCTGCGGACATCCGCCGGCAGGCCCTCCCAGAAGGCCTTGTTCACGATCACCGCATAGCCCAGGTAGCCGTGATCGGAGACCGTCACGTTCTTCTGCACCTCATACATCTTCTGGGTGTAGAGATTGGAGGGGGGATTCTCGGTGCCGTCCACCACCCCGGTCTGCAGGGCCTGATAGACCTCGGAGAAGGCCATGGTCTGGGGGCTGGCGCCCAGGGCGCGCATCTGGGCCTCCAGCACCTTGGAGGACTGCACCCGCATCTTCAGGCCGCGGAAGTCTCTGGGCTCCTTCAGGGGCTTGTTGGCGCTCATCACCTTGAAGCCGTTGTCCCAGAAGGCCAGGCCCAGGATGCCCTTGGGCTCGAGCTTCTGCAGGACGGACTTGCCCACCGGCCCCTCGTTGACCTTATGGAGCTGATCGTAGTCGTCGAAGATGTAAGGCAGGTCGAAGGCCTCGAACTCCTTCACCCCCAAGGGGCCGAACTTGGCCAGGGACGGGGCGAGCATCTGCACCGCGCCGATCTGCAGGGCCTCCATCTCCTCCTTGTCCTTGTAGAGGGTGCTGTTGGCGTAAACGTCGACCTTGACCCGCCCCTTGGTGCGCTCTTGGGCCAGTTTGGCGAAATACTCGGCGGCCTTACCCTTGGGGGTGTCGGTGGCCACCACATGGCTGAACTTGATGACGATGGGCTCCTCCGCCGGGGCGGTAGCCGAAAGGGTCAGGGCCGCCAGGCCGAGGAACAGAAGACGTAAATTCATGGTGAAAGCCCTCAGTCGTTGATGATGCGCATAGAATCCTTGCCGAATGCCGGCGCCGGAATTGTGACCGCAAAGCCCGCCTGTGACCACCCCGGGGGGGCAGCCAACGGGCCGTCAAGCGCCGATCTCCATCACCCCATCCATTTCCACCAGGGCCCCACGCGGGAGGCTGGCCACCCCCACAGCGGCCCGGGCCGGGAAGGGCTCGCTGAAATACTCCGCCATGACCTGGTTGACCAGGGGGAAGTGCCCCAGGTCGGTGAGGTAGACGTTGAGCTTCACCAGGTCCGAGAGATCACCGCCCCCAGCCCGGGCCACGGCGCGCAGGTTGTCGAGGACTTGGCGGATCTGGGGCTCGGCGCCGCCGGCGCGCAGCTCCATGGTCTCGGGAACCAGGGGGATCTGACCCGAGAGATAGAGGGTGCGCCCACAGCGCACCGCTTGGGAGTAGGTCCCGATCGCCTGGGGGGCCTGATCGGTGCGAATGATTTCTCTTGCCATGGCAGGGGTGCCCTCCGGTTTGAGGCTTGGTAGCCGGGGATCAGTCGCCGAACAGCCGCCGCCACCAACGTCGCCGGCTCTGGGGCAGCACGCGGGTGGCCGGCAGGTCGCAGGGAGGGATCTGGCTCATCACCCAGCCTGGCAAGGGCGGGTTGGTGCTGGACCCACAGGAGACGCCCAGGTTGTGGGGGTCGTAGATCTTGACGAAGCGCGGCGCGGCGGGGTCGTCGGCATAGACGATGCCGCAGTAGTCCTCCTTGTGCTCGCGGCGCAGGAGCCGATCGATCTCGGTGATGAAGGTCAGCACCTCGGCGGCGCTGGCCGGGGTCAGGGGCGGGGGCTCCCCCAGGGCATAGAGGTACCAGCCCGCATCGGCCCGTTCCCGCAGCCGCTCCCAGAGGGCGTCGAGCTGGGGCCAGCGCAGCGCGGAGGTGAAGCTGCCGCGAAAGGCCTGCAGGAAGGTCGCACTGGAGCTTGCCGACGTCTGGGGTGGGTTCATGACCTCAAAGTGCCCGGAGGACAGCCGTCGGCGTAAGGAATCCGCCGTGAGCTACCGCGCAGTGAGTATACTTTTGCCTTTGTGACTGCGCGAGCGACGCCATGACCGACCCCACCGCCCTCTTCGAATCCCACCTCAGTGGTCTCGAGCTCATCAATCGCGGCAAGGTGCGCGACATCTATCGCATCGACGCCGAGCACCTGCTCATCGTCACCACGGATCGTCTCTCCGCCTTCGACGTGGTGCTCCCCCAGCCGATCCCCGGCAAGGGCGAGGTCCTCACTCGGGTGGCCAATTTCTGGTTCCGGCGTACGCGGGATCTGGTGGCGAACCACCTGAGCGACATCCCCCTGGAGGCGGTGGTGACCTCCAGCGAGGAGCGCCGTCAGCTCGGTGACCGGGCCATGGTGGTGCGCCGCCTCAAGCCGCTGCCGGTAGAGGCCATCGTGCGCGGCTATCTGATCGGCTCGGGCTGGAAGGACTATCAGCAGACGGGCGCGGTCTGCGGTATCGCCCTCCCGCCCGGTCTGCGCCAGGCCGACAAGCTCCCCGAGCCCATCTTCACCCCCTCCACCAAGGCCGCGGTGGGGGCACACGACCTCAACGTGAGCTTCGAGGCGGTGGCCGCCCTCATCGGCCCGGAGGTCGCCGAGGCGGTGCGCACCCTGAGCCTGCGCATCTATGACGAGTGCGCCGCCTATGCCCGGGAGCGGGGGATCATCATCGCCGACACCAAGTTCGAGTTCGGCCAAGACGAGACGGGGCGCCTTTACCTCATCGACGAGGTGCTCACCCCGGACTCCTCACGCTTCTGGCCCGCCGACCAGTATCGGCCGGGGACCAGCCCGCCGAGCTTCGACAAGCAGTTCGTGCGCGACTATCTGGAGACCCTGGACTGGGACAAGACCCCGCCGGCCCCCCGGCTCCCCCAGGAGATCATCGACAAGACCGCCGCCAAGTACCGCGAGGCGGAGCAGCGCCTCACCGCCCCGTCCTAGCTCAACAGCGAGTGCGGCGCTCAGCGCGCCGCGCTCAGAGGCAAGGCTGCAATGGACTCGGTAGGCTTCCGCCAGGCGGGCAGGGACCCGCGGGGGAAGCGGCGCTTGGCGGGATAGGGAAAGACATCTTCCAAATAGCCGGCTCGGACGCGCGCCTGCTTGGCCTTCCAGTACTCGGCGTCCAAGAGCTCCGGGTGCAGCTCCATGAAGAGCTTGCGCACCCGCGGGTCCCCGAGCAGGAAGGCGCCGAACTCCTCGGGGAAGACATCGTTCGGCCCCACCGAGTACCAGGGCTCCCCCGACATCTCCATCTCCGGGTAGGGGGCCCGGGGGATGTGGCGGAAGTTGCACTCGGTCATGTAGGAGATCTCGTCGTAGTCGTAGAACACGACCCGGTCCTGACGGGTGACCCCGAAGTTCTTGAACAGCATGTCGCCGGGGAAGATGTTGGCGGCGGCGAGCTGCTTGATGGCGTCCCCGTACTCCTGGATGGCGTGGCGGAGCTGCTCCTCGTTGGCCGACTGCATGTAGAGATTGAGCGGTATCATGCGCCGCTCGATGTAGAGGTGCTTGACGATGACGCGGTCTCCCTCGATCTCGACGGCCGAGGGGGCCTCCCGCTGCAGCTCCGCTAGCAGCTCCCGGGAAAAGCGGGCCAGAGGAAAGGCGACCTCGGAGTATTCCAGCGAATCCGCCATACGCCCGACCCGATCGTGGTACTTCACCATCAGGTACTTATCCTTGACCATCTCCTTGGTCATTTCCTTGGAAGGGGCGAAGCGGTCCTTGATCACCTTGAACACGTAGGGGTACGACGGCAAGGTGAAGACGCACATCACCATGCCCTTGATACCCGGGGCCACCACGAACTCGTCCCCCGAATAGCGCAAGTGCTGGAGGAAGTCGCGGTAGAAGTCGGTCTTGCCGTGCTTCTGCAGTCCAAGGGCCGTGTAGAGCTCGGCCTTGGTCTTGCGCGGCATCAACCGCAGCAGGAACTCCACCACAGCGGAGGGCACCTCCATGTCCACCATGAAATAGGCACGGGTGAAGCTGAACACATTGGAGAGGCAGCGCTCCCCGGTGAGGAGGGTGTCCGCGTACAGCCCGCCGCGCTCGTTGTTCAGCACCGGGATGACGAAGGGGGTCTCGTCCATCCCGTTGACCACCTTACCGATCAGGTAGGCGGCCTTGTTGCGGTAGAAGGGGGTATTGAGCACCGCGAGCTGGAAGTTCTGGGAGCGGCTCTCGGCACAAGGGAAGTGCTTCTTGATGCCCGCCAAGACGTTGCGGATGTCGCGGCGGCGGTGCTCGAAGGGCAGGTTGAAGCGGTCGAGAAGCTTGCCGATGACCCTGTAGAAGCCCTCCCGAGTGGGGTAATACCAGTGGTAGACCGGATGGTCGGACTGGATATGCTCGGTGGAGACCGCGGGCCAGACGAAGATGTTGCGGTTGTTGTAGTAGCGGCGGTGGAACAGTCGGCAGAACACCGAATTGTAGAAGGTCTCCGCCAGCTCGGGCTGCTTGTGCAGGTGCAGCAGACGCACGTAGTCCACCTTGACCCGCTGCCAGAGCAGCTCGTCGAGCTCCGAAAGGGAAAAGGTCTGGGCGAGCTTGGCGGTGGTCTCGATGACGCGCTGGTCGTAGTAGTCGATGCGCTCCCGGGCGGCCTGCTGGCTCGTCTGCCAGTCTGCCTGTTCGAAACGCTCCTTCGCGCCCCGGCTGATCTGACGAAACAGCCGGTAGTGGGTCTCGAACCCATCGAGGATGGTTCGGGCGATCCGGTTGGCGGTATCCAGGGACACCGCGGTACGGTCAGAGGAGTGGGGTGGCGGAGACGAGAACACCATCTTCATCAGAGTAAACCCAACAACCGGGCACGAAGGTCACGCCGGCGAAACGCACCGCCCCTTCTGCGATCCCCTCCCCACGACGTACGCTCTTGCGGGGATGGGTGGCCAGGGCCTTCACCCCCAGATCCATCTGCCCAAGCTCCACGGAGTCGCGCACGCAGCCATTGAGGATCAGCCCCGCCCAGCCGTTGGCGCAGGCCTTGGCCGCCAGGAGGTCCCCCAGCAAGGCGCAGCGCAGCGAGCCCCCACCGTCCACCACCAGGACCCGGCCGGCCCCCTCGCCCTCCAGCGCCTGCTTGACCAGGGAGTTGTCCTCGAAGCACTTGACCGTGGCCACCGGCCCCTGGAAGCGCTGCCGGCCACCGAAGTCGCGAAAGATGGGGTCGCAGACCTGGACCTGATTGTCGAAGCCGTCGTACAGATCGGCGGTCTTGAAGGACATGAGCGGCATGCTCCCTGTGGGGGTCCCCGCGGCACCCGCGCCGGGGGGACCCGATCTTAGGTGGCTAGTGATCGAACTGGGCTTCTTCGGTGGAGCCCTTCAGCGCCGTCACCGAGGAAGCGCCGCCCTGGATCACGGTGGTGACGTCATCGAAGTACCCGGCGCCCACCTCCTGCTGATGGGAGACGAAGGTGTAGCCGCGGCCGCGGGAGGCGAACTCGGGCTCCTGCACCATCTCCACATAGTGCCTCATGCCCTGCCCGCGGGCATAGTTGTAGGCCAGGTCGTACATGTTGAACCACATGCTGTGGATGCCCGCCAGGGTGATGAACTGGTACTTGTAGCCCATGTCCGAGAGGGCGTCCTGGAAGCGGGCGATGGTGGCATCGTCGAGGTTCTTCTTCCAGTTGAAGGAGGGCGAGCAGTTGTAGGCCAACAGCTTGTTGGGGTTGCCGGCGAGCACCGCATCGGCGAACTCCTTGGCGAAGCCCAGGTCCGGGGTGCCGGTCTCGCACCACACCAGGTCCGCGTAGGGCGCATAGGCCACGCCGCGGGAGATCGCCTGCTCCAGGCCGTTCTTGACCCGGTAGAAGCCCTCGGAGGTCCGGTCCCCGGCGACGAAGGGCTGGTCATTGGGGTCCACATCCGAGGTCAACAGATTGGCCGCCTCGGCATCGGTGCGGGCCAGCACCAGGGTGGGCACCCCGCAGACGTCGGAGGCCAGGCGCGCGGCGGTCAGCTTCTGCACCGCCTCCTGGGTGGGTACCAACACCTTTCCGCCCATGTGGCCGCACTTCTTCACCGCAGCGAGCTGGTCCTCGTAATGGACCCCGGCGGCACCGTTGGCGATCATGTTCTTCATCAGCTCGAAGGCGTTGAGCACGCCGCCGAAACCGGCCTCGGCGTCTGCCACGATGGGCAGGAAGTAGTCGATGTAGCCCGCATCACCCGGCCCGATGCCGCGCGACCACTGGATCTCGTCGGCCCGTTTGAAGGTGTTGTTGATGCGACGCACCATGGTGGGGACCGAGTCGTAGGCATAGAGGGACTGGTCCGGGTACATGGTCTCGGAGGTGTTGCCGTCCGCCGCCACCTGCCAACCGGAGAGATAGATGGCCTCGACGCCTGCCTTGGCCTGCTGCATGGCCTGACCCGCGGTGATGGCACCCATGCAGTTCACATAGCCCTTCTTCGCACCCCCGCGCACCAGCGCCCACAGCTTTTCGGCCCCACGGCGGGCAAAGGTGTATTCGGGCTGGACCGAGCCGCGCAGACGGACCACATCGGCGGCGCTGTAACCACGCTTCACATCGAGCCAACGTGGGTTGGTCGCCCAATCTTGCTCCAGGGCCTTGATCTGCTCGTCACGGGTCATCGCTAAATGCTCCTTTGGGTTGGATTGAGGGTGATGATCGACGGCTCGGTAGCGGAGGCTACGAGTGCGTCCGGACTCTCGCTTGTGGATGGAGCCCCGCGATCCGCGCGGGCCCCTTACCGGAACCGAGGGGGGCTAAGGCGCCTGCTGAGCGACTTGCGGGTCCCACCGCTCCAGCGAGCCTCTCCGCGAGGCTTAGGCACTGGCCATGAGTGCCACTCACAGGAAAAAAGTACTTTAGCCGGAGACTAAGTATTTGCCAATCTGATTGTTTTAATCCTGTCTATTGGACCAGCAAATAAACCCCCAGCCGCTGCCCGCCCCAACCTACCCCTCGTCCCCTAACAAGAAAGCCCAGCATTGCTGAGCTTTTTTGTTGCTGAGGGGCTCGGCGCGGAGCCCGCCCGCCTCCATCCGGCCGAGCGGGCCCCTTCGGCTGACTACTTCCAGAACTCCCACCAGCTCTTGCCGCCCGCCATACCACCCATGCCCTGCATCCCGGACATGCCGCCCATCCCGGACATGCCACCCATCCCGGACATGCCGCTC
>CAZFHV010000009.1:11988-26428 GCA_964519095.1 uncultured Chromatiaceae bacterium
CCCATCCCGGACATGCCGCTCATGCCACCCATACCGCCCATGCCCTGCATCCCGGACATGCCGCCCATCCCGGACATGCCGCCCATGCCCTGTTGCTGAGCCATACCCACGCACGGCATCGTCACGCCCGTCATCACCGCAACGGTACCCAGGGCCTTCAAGATCCGCTTGGTCAACATCACGCGCACTCCTCAGTGTTGGTCTAGAGAAATCGGGGGTCTTCAATTAAAGCAATTCTCACACCACGTTCAACTGACGGCGACCTTGGGGGCCTCAACGTCTTTCAGGCGCCCCACCGCGCTGGGGGGCGGGCCCGGATACCCGGCCGACTTGGGGCAACCACCAAGCCTCAGGGGGGCCGACTCCCCACAAGCCACTGCCAGGCTGGCAGCTGACACCCTCCCGCCCACCCCAACCCTTCTTGGAACCCGGCAGGAACTTGCACTAGGATGGTCCGGCAGACTCCGCCGAACCCGGGTGATCTTCATGCGCCTTCGCATCTTTCTCGCCTCCCTCGTCGCCTCCGCCTTCCTCACCGCCTGTGGTTCCACCCCAGCCAAACCGGTGGAGAAGGGCACAAGTCCAACAACCGCCTCAGCCGGGCGCACGCGGGGCGACTATGCCAACTACCCCGCGGCCCGGCAGATGGTGGAGCGCCTCCAGGCCAGCCATGGCTTCGATCCCAAGGAGCTCTACGGCGTCCTCTCGCGAGTCGAGCGCCAGCCCTGGATCCTGGATCTGGTCAACCGCCCTCCCGCGCAGCCGAGCGACCGCCCCACGGGGAGTTGGACCCGCTACAGCGCCAAGTTCCTCAACGAGGACCGCATCAGCAAGGGCTTGCAGTTCTGGAACGAGCATGCAGACACCCTGGAGCGGGCCTCGCGCAGCTACGGGGTCCCGCCCGAGTATGTGGTGGCCATCATCGGGGTGGAGACCCATTACGGGCGCAACATGGGCAAGACCCAGGTAATCGACGCCCTGGGGACACTGGCCTTCGACTTCCCCCGTCGCTCGGACTACTTCACCAAGGAGCTGGAGGAGTTCCTGGTGATGACCCGCAACGAGGGACTGGACCCCTTCCAGCCCCGGGGCTCCTACGCGGGCGCCATGGGCTATGGACAGTTCATGCCGAGCAGCTTCCATCGTTTCGCGGTGGACTTCGACGGGGACGGCAGGCGCAACCTCTGGGACGCCGAGGATGCCATCGGCAGCGTCGCCAACTACTTCAATGGCAACGGCTGGCGCAGCGGTGAGACGGTGGCGGTCCCCGCCAGCGCCCAAGGCAGCACGCCCCGCTCCATGAAGGCCGACTACACCACCAGCTACCGCGTCGGCGAGCTGGCCAGGGAGGGGGTCAGTAGCCTCCGCCCCCTCGACAGCGACACCACCGTGAGCCTGCTGCGCCTCGACGCCACGGGTGGCTACGAGTACTGGCTCGGCCTACCCAACTTCTACGTCATCACCCGCTACAACCACAGCACCCACTACGCCATGTCGGTGCACCAGTTGGCGCAACAGCTCCGGTCCCGTCGGGGCGAGGCCGGCAGGCCCCTGATCTCGGGGCTGGAGCCCCTATTCCGGCCGGATCCCGGGGTCGGTTGAGGACCGCCGCCACGCCCCTTCGGGAGTCGGTCACAGGGGTCATCCTGGCGGGCGGGCTCGCGAAGCGCCTGGGCGGGATCGACAAGGGCCTGCTGCCCGTCGCCGGCAGGCCCCTGATCGCCTGGGTGATGGAGCGGCTCGCCCCCCAAGTGACTGGGCTCCTGCTCAGCGCCAACCGCAACCTCGACACCTATCGGGGCTTCGGCCACCCGGTGCTCAGCGACGGCCTGGACGGATTCCAGGGTCCCCTGGCCGGCATCCTGAGCGCCATGGACAGGGCGCCGACCCCCTGGATCCTCACCGTGCCCTGCGACGGGCCCTGCCTGCCGCCGGACCTTGGCTCGCGCCTCCACCAGGCCCTCTCCCGCGAGGGCGCCACCCTCGCCCTCGCCAGCGACGGGGAGCGGCCCCAACCCCTCTTCGCCCTGCTCCCCGTGAGCCTCGCCGGAGACCTGCGGGATTACCTCGCCGGGGGCCGGCGCGAGGTCGGTCGCTGGGTGGGCAGACATCGGGTGGCGGTAGCCGATTTCGGGGACTGCCCCGACGCCTTCGCCAACCTCAATACCGACGAGGACCGGGCGCGGCTCGAGCGGGCGCTGGGCGGATGAGCCTCCCCTTCCCCATCCCGCTGATCGGCTTCTGCGCCCCGAGCGGCACCGGCAAGACCAGCCTCCTCCGCCAGTTGATCCCGCTGCTCCGCTCGGCCGGCGTGCGTGTGGCGGTGGTCAAGCACGCCCACCATGGCTTCGAGATCGACCAACCTGGCAAGGACAGCTACCTGCTCCGCCAGGCCGGTGCCGGTCAGGTGGTGGTGGCGTCCCGCGAGCGGACCGCCCTGATCAAGGAAAACCCCAGTCCCGCCCAGGACCCCAGCCTGGCGGAGGCCCTGGGCCACCTCGACCCCGCGGACGCCGACCTGGTCCTGGTGGAGGGCTTCAAGCACGAGCCCTTCCCCAAGGTCGAGCTCTACCGAGGGGCCCTGGGCGCGCCGCTCCTTCATGCCGACGACCCGGAGGTGATCGCCGTGGCCTCCGACGCCCCCGTATCGGTCTCCCGGCCCTTGCCCCTGCTCGACCTCAACCGGCCCGAGACGATTCGCGACTTCCTGCTGGAGCGCATCGGTTGGCACGGCACCGGGCGCTTGGGGGGATAATGGCCGCCGACGCGGCGGGTTTCGCCGGCGTCCAACCCCTGTAGGAGAGAAGCATGAGCGATGCCCTGAACTACCTGGTCAAGGTGCGGCCCGATGCCATGGGGGCCTACTTCAAGTTCCTCAAGAAGGCCGGCGATCACCTCGACACCCGCACCCGTGACCTCATCTCGGTGATCACCAAGGTGGCGGTGCAAACCGAGCCCGGCTTCCGCCAATACCTCAGCCGAGCCCTGCGCAACGGTGCCTCACCCCAGGAGGTGATCGACGCCCTGCTGATGGCCTTCCCGGTGCTCGGGCTGGCCAAGATCGTCTGGGCCACCGACATCCTGCTGCAGATGGACATCCCGGAGTTTCGCCCGGAGAACCTCGGCGCCCCGCCCCAGTGGCATGAGGTGGCCCCCCTCGCGGCGGTGCCCGAGGGGGAGGTGTCCTTCTTCGAGGTCGAGGGTCGCCACCTGTTCGTCTACCGCCAGGGGGAGGCCCTTAAAGTGTACGACTCCCGCTGCCCCCACCAGGTCACGGACATCCCGCACCTCGCCCTGGAGGGCCACCGGCTCACCTGTCCCAAGCACCACTGGGCCTTCGACGTGGAGACGGGCGCCTGCGTGGCGGTGGGCGACCGCCCGCTGCGGCAGTTCGAGCACAGGGTGGAGAACGATTGTCTCCTGGCCTGCTGGTAGCGAAGGGATAAGGGTCTGCGCGGTCCTCGCGGCGCGGACCCCCTCTTCAACTCGGGGCGTCGCACTTGAGCCCAAGACCAGGCGTTGAACGATAGGTGGTGAGGGTCCTAAATCGAACCCAGGCAGAGGGTCTGGGGATTAGACGAGGAGGCGCCCCTCGCTGGCGATCTCCTGGAGCCCCTTGCGCCCGCTGGGGTGCTCCCGCTCCCGCAACCCCTCCGGTAGCTGACTCGGTGGCCCTTGGCGGCCAACGGCGATGGCGCACAAGACGGTGAATTGGGCCGGATCGACCCCCGCCACCTCATAGGCCAGCCCCTCGTCGAAACCGCCCATGGCGTGACATTTCAGACCCAACCGCTCCGCCTGCAGGGCCAGGGCCATCCAGGCGGCCCCGGTATCGAAGGGACCCCAGCGATTGGGCTGGTCGTTGTGGCTGAAACGGTTCAGGGCAAAGGCCAGCACCAGGAGCGGCGCGCTGGCGGCCCATACCCGATTGCCCTCCACCAGGGCGGTGAGGAAGCGGGCCCGGTCCCGCTCCGTGCGGGCATAGACGAAGCGCCAGGGCTGCTCGTTGCGGCAGGAGGGGCTCCAGCGCGCCGCCTCGAACAGGCTCGCCACCTCCTCGTCGCTGAGGGGGTCCGGCAGGAAGGCGCGGGGCGACCAGCGATCGATGAACAGCGGGTCCAGGCGCGGGAGCGAGCTCGTGCGCATCGGTACTTCTCCTCAAAAAACCAAGATCGGGTGACAGGCCTGGCGCGGCGCCCGGCCCTTTCAGGCCAGAGGCTCAGGGCTGCAGGACGTAGGTACCCGGAGCGTCTCCCAGCACCGGGTAGCCGGCCTGGGGTGCCCCCGCCGCCGCCGGGGAAGGCACCCGACCGGAGGAGCGCTCGGCAAGCCAAAGCTGCCACGCCGGCCACCAGGAGCCCTCGAAACGGGGGGCGGTGGTCTGCCAGGTCTCGGGGTCCAGGTAGGATTCGCCCTCACGCCGGGTGAGCATGCGGTAGCTGCGGCCGCGGCGGCCGGGCTCGCTGACGATGCCGGCGTTGTGACCACCGGTGGTGAGGACGAAGGTCACCGACTCCGCATCCGACAGCAGGTGGATCTTGTACACCGAGCGCCAGGGGGCCACGTGGTCGGTCTCGGTCCCCACGGCGAAGATGGGCACCCGGATGTCCGAGACGGCGATGGGGCGACCCTCCACCACGTAGCGGCCCTCGGCCAGCTCGTTCTCAAGGAAGAGCCGACTCAGGTACTCCGAGTGCATCCGGTAGGGCAGCCGCGTCTGGTCCGCGTTCCAGGCCATGAGGTCGTTGGGGGGGCGCCGTTGGCCGAGCAGGTAGTCCCGCACCATACGCGACCAGATCAGATCGTTGGAGCGCAGCATCTGGAAGGCGCCGACCATCTGGTTGGTGTCCAGGTAGCCCTGCTCCCACATCATGTCCTGCAGATAGGCCACCTGGTCCTCGTTGATGAAGAGCATCAGCTCGCCCGCGTCGGTGAAATCGGTCTGGGCGGCCAGGAGGGTCATGGAGGCCAGCCGTTCGTGGCCGTTGCGGGTCAGGGCCGCGGCGGCGATGGTCAGCAGCGTCCCCCCGAGGCAGTAGCCCATGGCATGGACCGACCGGCCGGGGCAGATGGCGGCGATGGCATCGAGGGCCGCGACCACCCCGAGACGCCGGTAGTCCTCCATGGAGAGCTCACGGTCCTCCGAGCTGGGGTTCTTCCAGGAGATGACGAACACCCGGTGCCCCTGCTCCACCAGGTAGCGGACCAGGGAGTTGTGGGGCGAGAGATCCAGGATGTAGTACTTCATGATCCAGGCCGGCACCATCAGCACCGGCTCCGCATAGACATCCCCGGTGACGGGCTCATATTCGATCAGCTCCATCAGGGGGTTCCGTAGCACCACCTTGCCCGGGGTGACCGCCAGGTTCCCACCCACCTGGAAGGCCTCCATCCCCGCGGGGCGCCGGTTGAGCACCGCCCGGTCCCAGTCCTCCAGGAAGTTCTGCCAGCCCTGGACCAGGTTGGCGCCCCCCTGCTCGAAGGTGGCCTGGAGCACCTCCGGGTTGGTCCAGAAGTAGTTCGAGGGCGAGTAGATGTCCAGGATCTGGCGGGTGACGAAGGAGACGATGGCCTCGTGCCGCTTACTCACCCCCGGTAGCCGCATGGTGGCATTGGCCCACCACTGCTGGGTGAGGAGGAAGGACTGGTAGTAGAGGTCGAAGGGCCACTGCTGCCAGGCAGGGGCAGTAAAGCGTTTGTCGTCCGGCAGGGGGACGATACAGGGGGCCATGTGCGCACCGCTCAGGCGCTGAGCGCCGTAGAGGCTGATGCGCGCCGCCTTGCGCAGGGCCTTCTCCACCAGGCGGGCCTGTTTGCCCGGAGAGATACCCAGATGCACCAGCCAGTCCAGAAAGGCCAGACTGACCACCGCGGGGGAGATCCCCTGGGTGAGCTGACCCAGCTTGGCGTGCACCACCCGGTCCCAGAGCCGGGAGACCACCGGACTCACCACCGAACGTCCCAGGATCGGTGAGCGCCACATCCCAGGCATCGCGAGACCCGGCCGGGGGGGCACCGCCGGCATCCCCGCTAGCGCCGATGGGCCCACCCTCGGCGAGAGCTCGCCCGCCGGGACTTCCGCCTTGTGCTCCGCGTTCATGGGGATACCCTCGAGGCCGGGAATGATGCACTGCACACAAGCATAGCCCATGCGAGGAACCGACGGGGCCCGATTGCCTGCAGGGGGCAGTCTTTCGCTACACTCTCTGGCATCGTAGCCACCTTCTGATCCCCTCCGCCATGTGGAAATGGGTCATCGCCCTCGTCCTGGTCGCCGCCCTGGGCGGCGCGGCCTATTATCAATACGACCCCGAGGGGGCGAGACGGCTACTCGCTCGCACCCCTCTCGCCAAGCACCTCAGCGCCACCCAGCCCCTTTACCAGTGGCGGGACCAGAGGGGCCAGTGGCAAGTCAGCGACGAGCCGCCGCCCTCCGGGACCCCCTACCAGGTCAAGCAATACCCGATCGATGCCAACGTGGTGCCCCTGGCCGAGCCCCCGAAGAAGCCCCAGTGACACCTTTCCCCCGACAGCCACTTGGGGGGGCGGTGCCCCGACGCCCATTTCGGTGGGCGATGCCCACCCTACGAGGGCGCCGGCGCACCGGCAGCGGCATCGGTGGGCGTTGCCTCGCCCTGTTCCTCCTCGCGGCACTGGTTACCGCCCTGTGCTACGCGCCGGGCCTGTGGGGCCCCTTCCTGTTCGACGATGAGCCCAACATCACCCAGAACACCGCCGTCCAGGTCCAAAGCCCATCGGTGGAGAAGCTGATCCTGGCGGCCAGATCCTACGGCGACCAGAGCTTCCAGCGGGCGCTGAGCATGCTGAGCTTCGCCCTCAATCACCTGCTGACCGGGCTCGACCCCTTCTGGTTAAAGCTCACCAACCTGCTGATCCACCTCACCAACGGATGGCTCGTGTTCCTCCTGGCCCGCTTGTGGCTCCAAGCACTCCAGCCGCTGGAACCGGCAGGCGACCCACCAGGCTGGATCGAATGGACGCCCTTGGCGGTGGCGGCGGCCTGGATGCTCCACCCCCTCAACCTCACCAGCGTCCTCTACGTGGTGCAGCGCATGACCTCCCTGGGGGCCCTGTTCGCGTTGGGCGGAATGATCCTCTACATGGCGGGGCGGCTGCGCCTGCGAGCGGGCCAATCCCAAGGCCTCCTCTTGATGGCTCTGGGCCTCTTCGGGGGCACGCTCCTCGCCTATGGGGCCAAAGAGAACGGCGTCCTGCTGCCCCTCTACCTCCTGGTCACGGAATGGATCCTCTTTCGCTTCGCCGACCCGCGTCCAGGGATCCGCTGGACCCTGCGCCTCAGCTTTCTGTTGCTGGTGGGGCTCCCGGCGCTGATGGTGCTGGGTTTCCTGGTGCTACACCCGGACTGGCTTCCCTCGGCCTACGGGGGACGTAGTTTTACCCTCTTCGAACGGGCCCTCACCCAGCCGCGGGTCATCTGGTTCTACCTCAAGCTGCTCCTGGTGCCGAGCGGCCAGGATCTGAGCCTCTACCACGACGACATCCCTGTCTCCACCGGCTGGGCCGAGCCCTGGACCACGCTGCCGGCCATTCTCGCCCTCGCCGCCCTGCTCACGGCGGCCATCGGCCTGCGCAGGCGCCTGCCGGCCTTCGCCTTCGGGGTGCTGGTCTTCCTGGCGGGCCATGCCCTGGAGTCCACGCTCCTGCCGCTCGAGATGGCCCACGAGCACCGCAACTACCTGCCCATCCTGGGGATCCTGTTCGCGGCCAGCTACTACCTGCTCCGCTGGCCGCGGCGGTTGGGACCCGTCCCCATCGGCGTGGCCTTCGCCCTCCCCTTCATCCTCCTCTACGCCGTTGTTACCCTCGACCGCAGCCGCCTCTGGAGCAACCTCTATGACCTCACTTCGACAGAGGCCGAGCAGCATCCGGGCTCTACGCGCTGGCAGCACGAGCTGGGTCGCGCCTTCTGGATCGCCAGCACCCTGACGGAGGATCCGGCAAGGGGTGCCGAGCTGGCCGAGCTGGCGCGCAAGCACTTCCTCGCCGCGGCGGCGCTGAGCCCTCCAGGGGTGGGCGACCTGGTGGCGGTGCTCCATGTGGACAGCGCCCTGGATGTGGCGCCCGATCCGCCGGCCCTCGCGCGCCTCCAGGAGAGCCTCGGCCGGGAGCTGCTCAGTCCCTTTGCGGTCAGCAGCTTCCTGAACTGGCTGACCTGCCTCGGCTCGGCCATCTGCCGGGCGGCTCCCGAGACCGTCGAGACCCTGATCTCCGCCCTCCTGGGCAATCCCCGCCTGAGCGACGATTCCCGGGGCAAGCTCCTGGCCTCGGCGGCCCAGTGGGCCATCAACGAGGGGCGTATCGACGCCGCGCTGGACTATGCGCGCCGCGCGGCGGCGCTGGCTCCGCGCGAGATGCAGCATCATCTCAACCTCATAGCGGTACTGACCCACGGGGGGATGAGGAGCGAGGCCGCGGAGCGGCTCGCCTCGGTCAAGGGCCGCGGGGACGCCTACCTCTACGCGGACAAGATCCAGGCCGCCGACCAATCCCTGCGGGAGGCCGACGCGCATGCCGGGGCCGGGTTAAAGGACGCCGACAAGCCCTAGCCCTACGGGCCGACCCTATGGGGGGGTAGCGGGGCTGCCAGCGCCCTGGGCCAGGGCCTCCGCGACGAGTCGGCGGAGCCGGGTGATCTCACCCGCGTAGTCGCGGCGGTGCAGGAGGTTGGCGGACTTGTCAGTCTTCATCCCGGCCGCCAGATCCAAGAGCTCCCTCGCCTCCAGGTAAGCCCCCTTACTCGCCAGCAGGGCCGCCTGGACCAGGGCCGCCTCGGGGTCGGGCATGGCCTCTAGGGACTTCCGAAAGGCCGCCAGGGCCCGCTCGGGCTGATCCTGGATGAGGTAGAGCTGGCCCCGGATGTGATGGAGCTGCCGTTCCGGTCCCTTACCCATGCCAAAGCTCGGGTTGAGGAACAGGGCATCGACCATCGCCTGGGCATCGGCGGCCGAGAGACCCCGGCAGTTACCGCTGCCGAAGTAGAGGAGCACCGACTCCAGGAGCTCGAAGGCCCGGAAGTCGTGCGGGACGGTGCGCATCAACTCCAGGGTCTGCGCCACCTCTTCCCGCTCCAGGGGCCGGAACCGGCACACCAGCTGCAACCAGTGCAGGCGCAGGGGGATATGGTCCGGCATCCGCCCCATGGCGGTCTCCAGGACACCCAGAGCCGCCTCGGGGCGCCCCACCCGCTCCAAGACCAGGGCCGCCGAGGTCTGGGCCCGGGCGGAGTAGGGATGCTGGTCCGCCCAGCTCAGGTACAGGTCCAGCTCGCTGGCCCAGAGGGACGCCCGCAGGAAGCTGATGCCCGCCAGCCCGAGGGCGAGAAGCACCGCGATCCCCTGTCGGATGGCCGGAGTGGGGACGAAGCGCAGGCCCAGCACCGCCGGGGGTAGACAGAGCAGGGCGGTGGGTAGGTAGTTGCGGTGCTCGAAATAGAGCTCCAGGGGCACGCTGGTGGATTCGAGCAGGTGACCGGCCAGGAAAAACAGGATGGCGGCGCTCAACCAGGGCACCCTAGGCCGCACCCAGAGCCCAACACCGAGCAGCCCCCCGACCCCCGCCACCGCCGCGAGGGTGCTGGGCGGGCTGAACAGCCCGGTGGAGAGGGGATAGTCCTCCACCAACAGGCCCGGGCTCGCCACCTTGGGGAAGAACCAGTGCCCCAGATAGTCGAACAGGATGCGGCCTTCGGTGAGGAGGCGCTCGGCGGCGGTGAAGGGGCGTCCGCTGTAGGGGCTGGTCAGGCCCAGGTGGAGGAGATAAGTCAGGATCGCCCCCGTCGGCACCCAAAGGAGGAGCCTCAGCCAGAGCGGCGCGGGGGGCAAAGGGCTCTTGGGGGCCCGGAGCAGACAGGTCTCCACCACCAACGCCAGGGTGGGGAGCAGGATGCCGTTCTCCTTGCTGAGCGTCGCCAGCAGGGTGCCGATCACCAGGGAACCTGCGGCAAGCCCCGCCCCCCGCGCGGGTGCGGTGGCCATCAACCATCGGCCCCGGCAATAGCCCCACAGCCCCAGCAGCACGAAGAGCGCCGAGAGGAGGGTCATGCGCTGCACCACGTAGAGCACCGTGGACACCTGTAGCGGATGCAACAGCCAGAGCCCCGCCGTCACCACCGCGGCCCAGTCGGCCGTGGCGCGATCCAGACCGCTACAGGGCAGGGCCTGACGCAGCAGGGCCGCCAGCACCAGCCCGCAGAGCAGATGCAACAGCAGGTTGGTGAGCTTGAAACCCCAGGGGTCCGCCGGCCAGTCGGTGGCGTTCAGGAGGAAGCTGGCCAGGGCCAGGGGGCGTCCGGTGGGCCCGGTGATGCCGGCGCCGAAGTAGAGCCAAAAGGTCTCCCAGTCCCGCACCCCATCGAAGTAGCCTAGGGCGGGCAGGGTGGCGAAGTCGTCGAACAGGAAAGGGCCCGAGAATCCGGGCCAGTAGACCGCCAGGGTCAGCAGCAGAGCGCCGGCGAATAGATATCCGCTGAGGCGCCCCCTTCGCTGGTCGGCCACTGGGGCCATCCGCGCTAGAAACGACTGAGCCCCTCCGGGGAGGGGCTCAGGGACGAGCACGGAGACCGAACCAACCGCTCGTTATGACTTGCAGTTGGTGGGCAGCCACTTCTCCTGCATCCCACCGGTCCCGATCTTGCACTTCCAGAGGATGGAGCCCGCCAGCGACCGCGGCGACAGTAAGGCAGTGGCACCCGGGTGGACCGCGGTCTTGTACGTGATCGTGATCACCCCGGGCGTTGGGCCTATCTGCACCGACCTCACCGCGTTGCCCTCGATGGAAACCGGTGTCGCAACGCCGGCCGAGGCATTGGCGGTGGGAAAAGCACCCTTGGTCATAAAATACTCGGCCACGGCCACCTTTGCAGCGCCGGTAAGGTGGTAGCCCTCCGCCACGTGGGCCCGCTTGGTGTAGTCCTGGTACTGGGGAATAGCGATGGCGGCGAGGATGCCGATGATCGCCACCACGATCATGAGCTCGATCAGTGTAAAGCCTTGTTGCCGTTTCATCTGGGTCTCCCTTTGTGCTCGTTGTCTGAAAACCTGAAACCAAAACCTGCAAACCCGACGGGTTTCCACATAAACCAAGCAAGAATCGGGCCGGAGGCCCGTCTGTGCCATCCCAAGCCGGGCCCTGGCGTTACCCTAGCCACGCGGGCAGCCCATTTTGCGAAGCCCGTCGCCCCCTCTCGCAATCCCTCGGCCCGCCGGCGACCAGCGGCGGGGCGCCTATTGGTACCTCTCGACTGACGCTCTGCGTCACTTATTGACAATAGTGTCTCAAATGGTCGCGGCGCGCAGGGCGATCGGTGGGACCACAGCATCCCCCCGAAGAACCCGGACTGATCAGGGCCCTCGAGCGGGCACCGGGGGGAGCAACGCCGGCGGCTCTCCCCTTTGATGTCGCGCCCACATGCGCTGATAAAGGGCCTCAAGGTCCCGGGTAAAGCGCCGGGCATCGAAGAGTGGTGCGCCGTTGATGCGGGCGGTAAGGGCCTTGTGCCGCAGGGCGGCCAACTCATCGGGATGGGTCGCCAGACGCAGGGCCAGGGCCTGGTAGTCGCCGAGGTTGTCGGTGATGAGCTCCGGCAAGCCCGCTGCACTGAGCAGGCTCGCGGCAACCCGCGAGGGAAAGGTGCCCCCCCGGCAGGTGAGCACCGGCAGACCCATCCAGAGGGCATCCGAGGCGGTGGTATGGGCGTTATAGGGCTGGGTGTCGAGGAAGAGATCCGCCAGGGGTATCCGCGCGATGTGCTCCGCCTGGGGCAACTTGGGTGCAAACACCAGCCGCCTGGCGTCCACGCCCTTTTCCTCTGCCGCCTGCCTGAGGTGGGCGACCACCGCCTCCTGGTCGGCATAGAGCCAGAGCAGGGAGCCCGGCACTGCCTTCAATAAGGCGCACCAAAGCTCAAAGACCTCGGGTGTGAACTTGTAGGAATTGTTGAAACAGCAGAAGACGAAGGCGTCCTCCGGCAGCCCTGCCTCCCCGCGGCTCGGGGTGGGGGCCACTTCCCGCCGGGGGTCGAGGGGAAAATAGCTGTCGGGCATGTAGGCGAGCTGCTCTTCGTAGCTCGCGGCCTCCTCCGGGGCCACCACCAGGGGGTCGACGACGATGTAGTCGAGCGCCTGCATGCCCGCCGTCCCGGGGAATCCGAGCCAGTTCACCTGAATGGGGGCGGGGCCCAGCGCGACGATCTCGGGGCGGGCATCGCGGGTATGCCCCTTGATGTCCACCAGGATGTCGATGCCGTCGTCGCGTATCCGTTGGGCGGCTTCCAGATGGGAATGATCCCGGATCTCCACGAAATGCTCGAAGGCCCCGAGCAGCCGCCGGCGAATCGGACTCTGGTCATCGGGCCCAAAGGAGTAGGCGAAGACCTCGAAACGGCTTCGGTCGTGATTCTCGAACAGGGATGCGGTGAGATACGCCGTCGCGTGCTGATGGAAATCTGCGGAGAGATAGCCGAGGCGCAGCCGGCCGTCGCCTGCCCTCGGCCTGGCCGGGGTCGACCCGGTGGTGCGCCGCGACCACACGCCCAGCCCGCTCGTGTGGGTACGCGCAATGCGGAGCAGATCCTCGTTCGTCAGCCCTGGCACGGCGAGGGCGTGAAAGGGATGAATGACGCTCTTGTCCGTGGAGCGCACCTGCTCCACCAGAAGGGCGAGCAACCCTTGCCAGTCGCGCCAGTCGCAGAGATAGCGGCGGTTGGCCAGCAGGGCTCCGAGGAGCTGGGGCGGTCGGCTGCCGAACTCCCGCAGGCTGCGGGAGAACACCTGGTCCGCCAGTTCCCGGGCATTGTGGTGGGCCATCAGGTTGGCCAGCGCGAGATCGTGCCGGGGCCCGTTGCCGGGGCTCTTCACCGCTGCCGTGGCGGCCTCGAGGGCCTCAGGGACGCGGCCCTGGGCGGCGCGGAGCTGAGCCAGGGCGGCGAGGGCCTCGTTTGGCGGTGCATCAGGCAGGGCCTGCGCGGCCTCGATATGGCGAGCCGCCTCGTCCGGGTGCCCCTCCTGCAGCTCCAGCAGCCCCAGGGAGAGGTGCGCCAGACCCTGGCGCGGGTTGGCCGCCAGGACCCGGTGGTAACAAGCGCGCGCCTCGGCCATCTCGCCCCGGGCCCTCAGCACATTGCCCAGGTTGACCAGCACGTCCGGCACCTCGGGACGCAGGGCGACGCATTCCCGGTAGAGGGTCTCGGCCCGCTCCGCCTCGTCGGCCTCCCGCAGGACGTTCCCCAGGTTGACCCGGATCTCGAAGGACCGCGGCTGCAGCCGGAGGGCCTCCTCGTAGGCGGCGATCGATGCCTCCAGCTTGCCCAGCGCCTTCAAGGCATTGCCTCGGTTGTAGTGGGCGAGGACATGGCGGGGATCGATCTGGGTGGCCCGCGTATAGCTCGCCAGTGCCCCGCCATGTTCCTGGCGCGCCGCGAGCAGGTTGCCGAGGTTGTTGTGGGCCTCCGCGTATCCCGGGGCAAGGGCGATGCAGCGCCGCAGGGCCCGCTCGGCGAGATCGCCACGCCCTTGGCGGGCGTAGATGACGCCCAACAGGTTGAGGGCGCCGGGATCGCGGGGCGACGCCTGCAACGCCCGCTCGACGAAGACCGCGGCCTCGGCGGGTCTGCCCTGGCGCAGACGCTCTACCCCCCTCTGTAGCAGGCTCCTCGTCTCTAGATCCCCCGGTACTCTGTGCATCGCTTCACTCGATTGCGTTGATCGGATCGCCTATCGCCTCCAAGGGCGGGCCTCACTCGTGTCTGAGGGCCTCGATGGGGTCCAGCCGCGCCGCCTTGCGCGCCGGGATGAAGCCGAAGAGGACACCCACGGCGGCCGAGAAGAGGAAGGCCAGGGCCACGGTGCCCGGATCGAGGATGAAGGGCACCGCCAGCAGGGCGGAGAGGCTCAGGGACGCGGCCACCGCCAGCAGGATCCCCAGCACCCCGCCAAACGAGGACAGCACCACCGCCTCCACCAGGAACTGGACCAGCACCTCCCCCTCCAGGGCCCCCACTGCGAGCCGGATGCCGATCTCGCGGGTACGCTCCGTCACCGACACCAGCATGATGTTCATGATGCCGATCCCTCCCACCAGCAGGCTCACGGCCGCCACCGCGCCCAGGAGCGCGGTGAGGATCTGGGTGGTACCGGTGAGGGTGCGGGCGATCTCCTTCATGTCGGTGACGTGGAAGTCGTCGTCCTGACCCCGGACGATGTGGCGCCGCTCGCGCATCAGCCGCTCCAGATCGCCCTGGACCTGCTCGGTCTCGCTGCCGTCGCGGGCCGAGACCTGGATCAGACCCACCTCCTGGTTGCCGGCCACCCGTCGCCAGTAAGTGCGCAGGGGCACCAGCACCAGATCATCCTGGTCGGAGCCCATGGCCGACTGGCCCTTGGACTGGAGCACCCCGATCACC
>CAZFHV010000009.1:26438-32498 GCA_964519095.1 uncultured Chromatiaceae bacterium
ACCTGGCAGGAGAGCTTCTTGAAGCGGATGCGGGTGTCGAGCGGATCCTGACTGCCGTAGAGCTCCCGGCGCACCGTGTCCCCCAGGATGCACACCGAGGCCCCCGCCCGCAGCTCCCCGCTGGTGAAGGAGCGGCCAGCCACCAGGGGCCAATTCTTCACCCCCAGGTACTGCTCGTCCACGCCGGTGATGCTGGTAGACCAGTTGCGGTTGCCGAACACCGCGGTGCTCCCGCGGGAGGCGGAGGCGGCCACGCCCACCAGCGTCCCCACCTCGCGGGCGATCGCCCTGGAATCCTCCAGGGTGAACTGCTTGGCCTGGCTGCGCTGGCCATGGCCGAGCCGCTGGCCGGGGCGCACCATCAGCAGGTTGCTGCCTAGGCTTGCGATCTGCTCGGCGACCTGCAGGGTGGCGCCCGCGCCCAAGGTCATCATCACGATCACCGAGGCCACCCCGATGACGATGCCGAGAATGGTGAGGGCCGAGCGCAGCAGGTTGCGCCGCAGGGCCCGCAGGGCCATCAGCCAGGCGTTCCAGAACATCAGTCCGCCCCTCCCTGGGGCTCGCCTTCCAGCAGCCCGTCGCGGAAGCGCAGCACCCGCCGCGCATAGGCGGCGATCTCCTGCTCGTGGGTCACCATCACCACCGTGAGGCCCGCCTCGCGGTTGAAGCGGGCGATCAGGTCCAGGATCTCCCGGCTGCGGGCGGAATCCAGGTTGCCGGTGGGCTCGTCGGCCAGCAGCACCGCCGGCTGGGTCACCATGGCCCTGGCGATGGCCACCCGCTGCTGCTGCCCGCCGGAGAGCTCAGCGGGGGTGTGGTGCTCCCAGCCCGTCAGGCCCACGGCCGCCAGGGCCTCCCGCGCCTGGGCATGCCGCTCGCGGGCGGGCACGCCCCGGTACACCAGGGGCAGCTCCACGTTCTCCAGCGCGCTGGTGCGTGCCAGGAGATTGAAGCCCTGGAACACGAAGCCCAGGTAGTGGCGACGCAGCAGGGCCCGCTGGTCACGGCTGAGTCGTCCGACCTCGACCCCTTGGAAGAGGAAGCTGCCGGCGCTCGGGCTATCCAGGCAGCCGAGCAGATTCATACAGGTGGACTTGCCCGAGCCGCTGGGCCCCATCAGGGCCAGGAACTCACCGCGCTCGATGCAGAGATCCAGCCCCCTCAAGGCCTGCACCGCGGCCTGCCCCTTGCCGTACACCTTGGTCACCCCCCGCAGCTCGATCAGCGGCGGCGTGGCCCCGGCACCCGCGGCTGCACTCACCGGCGCTCCCGCACCCGGTCCACCACCAGGGGCGTGCCCGCCTCGATGCGCCCCTCGATCACCTCGGTCAGCTTGCCGTCGGTTGGGCCCACCTTCACCGGTACGGCCACGGGCTTGCCCTCCTCCAGCACCCAGACGCGGCGCTCGGCCTTGCCGGCACCCTCGTCCCCCTTGGAGCTCACCGGCGTACCCCGGTAAGGCCGAGGAAAGAGCTTGTTGAACAGGCTGCCGCCGGACTTCTGGGCCGGCTGGCCGGGCTGGGCGGGGGTGAAACGCAGGGCCGCATTGGGGACGAGCAGCCGATCGGTGCGCCGGTCCACGGTGATCTCGGCGGTGGCGGTCATGCCGGGGCGCAGCGAGAGGTCCGCGTTGTCCACATAGAGCACCGTCTGGTAGGTCACCACCCCTTCCACGGTCTTGGGGGCGAATCGCACCTGGGTGATGGTGGCGTTGAAGTGGCGATCCGGGTAGGCGTCCACGGTGAAGCTGGCGGTCTGCCCCTCGTGCACCTTGCCCACGTCTGCCTCGTCCACCGCCACCTGGAGCTCCATCTGGGCCAGGTTCTCCGCCAGGGTGAAGAACACCGGGGTCTGGAGGGAGGCGGCCACCGTCTGGCCCGGCTCGATCTGCCGCTGCAGCACGATGCCGTCGATAGGGGAGCGGATCTCCGCCTTCTCCAGCGTGCGCCGATCGGCATCGAGCTGGGCCTGGGCCTGCGCCACCTGGGCCTCCGCCACGGCGAGTGCCGCCTCGGCCCGGGCGAAGGAGGCCGCAGCCGCATCCGACTCCTCCTGGGAGGCGAGGTTGCGCTTGATCAGGTCCTGCACCCGGTGCTGCTTGTTGCGGGTCTCCAGCACCGTGGCCTGCCCCTCCTTCACCCGCGCCCGCGCCAGCATCAGGGCCGCCTCCGCCTGGCGCCGGCGGGCCTGGAGCTGGTCGGTGTCGAGGCGCGCCAGCACCTGGCCCACCCGCACCCGGTCGTTGAAGTCCGCCGATACCGTCTGGATGGTGCCGGAGATCTCGGTGCCCACCTCCACCTGCACCACGGGCTGCAGCTCGCCGGTGGCGGTGACGGTGACGGTGAGGTCCCCGCGGCGGGCGGGCGCCGTCTCGTAGCGGATCTCGGTCTCGGGGTCGCCCAGCAACAGCAGGGACCCCGCTCCGATGGCCCCCGCCACCACGAGGACCCCCAGCCACAGCCAGCGGCGACTGCGCCGTGCCGAGCGGGTGTCCAGATCCAGGGTGTGGGCGACCTCGGAGGGGGGATCGTTGACGCTGTCTGCCATCACCTGACCTTGGGTGTATCCACTGGGGCCCCCTGCCCGCAGGGAGGCGCGGGGGAATCGTTCATGGGACCGACGCCGCGCCCAGAATATCCGCCGGCAGAGGAATCCGCGCGGCGCGTGGCGACCCCTGGCCGGGCCATGATAGCCTTGGTGGCCCCCATCGGCGCAGCCGGGTCGTCCCATGCTCAAGGTCGTCTCCTTCAACGTCAATGGCATCCGCAGCCGGCGCCATCAGCTCGAGGCCGTCCTCGCCGCCCACGACCCCGATATCCTGGGGCTCCAGGAGACCAAGGTCAGTGACGAGGAGTTCCCCCTGGAGGTCGCGGCGGAGCTGGGGCTGCAGGTGGCCTACCACGGCCAGAAGTCCCACTACGGCGTGGCCCTGCTGAGCAAGGAGCCACCCCTCGGGGTGCAGAAGGGCTATCCCTTCAACGGGGAGGAATCCCAGCGCCGCCTCATCGGCGCCAGCTACCCCACAGCGAGCGGCGCGCCGATCCGGGTGATCGACGCCTACTTCCCCCAGGGTGAGAGCCGCGACCACCCGACCAAGTTCCCCGACAAGCGCCAGTTCTACGCCGACATGCTGCGCTACCTGCGCGAGCAGGCGAGCCCCGAGGAGCACCTGGTGGTGATGGGCGACATGAACGTGGCCCCCCTGGACCTCGACATCGGCATCGGCGAGGAGAATGCCCGCCGCTGGCTGCGCACCGGCAAGACCAGCTTCCTGCCGGAGGAGCGGGAGTGGCTCGCCGCCCTCATGGAGTGGGGCCTGTGCGACAGCTTCCGCGCCTGTCACCCGGAGGTGGCGGACCAGTTCAGCTGGTTCGACTATCGCAGTCGCGGCTTCGAGCGGGACCCCCGCCACGGCCTGCGCATCGATCTGATCCTCCTCAGCCGTTCGCTGCGGGAGCGCCTGGTCGGGGGGGGTATCGACTACGCCATCCGCGGCCTGGAGCGCCCCTCGGACCACTGCCCCATCTGGGTGGCGCTCGATCTCTGAGGCAAGGGGGTCGGGCAATCCGCAGGGCGAACAGCCGCTGATCGCGCGAAGATGCCCCGCGTCACCCTTCGCTGCTATGCGGAGCTCAACGACTTCCTCGCCCCCGCCCAGCGACAGCGCGACATCGAGGTGGAGGCCCCGCCCGGCGCGCCCCTGCGGCACCTCATCGAGACCCTGGGCATCCCCCACACCGAGGTGGAGCTGATCCTGATCAACGGCCGGTCCGTGGGACTGGAGCAGTCCATCGCCGAGGGGGACCGGGCGAGCCTCTACCCCATGTTCGAGGCCCTGGACGTTGCCCCGGAGCTCAAGATCCGCCCCCAGCCCCTGCGTGAGACACGCTTCCTGGTGGACGCCCACCTCGGCAAACTGGCCCGCACCCTGCGGCTGCTGGGGTTCGACACCCGATTCGAGAACGACCCGGGCGACCCCGCCCTGGTCAGGCTCGCGAGGGCCGAGCACCGCATACTCCTGACCCGCGACCGGGCACTCCTGATGCACCGGGAGCTTACCCACGGCTGCTACCTGCGTGCGGCGCCCCCCTGGTCCCAGGTCGAGTACCTGATCCGGCGCCTGGACCTGGGGCGGTCCCTGCGCCCCTTCAGCCGCTGCATGCGCTGCAACGGCCTGCTCGCGCCGGTGGCGAAATCAGAAGTGGCCGACAGCCTGCCCCCGCGGGTGCGTCAGGGCTTCGAACGATTCTGGCGCTGCGAGGGGTGCGCCCAGCCCTATTGGGAGGGCAGCCACTACCAACGCCTCACGGCGCGCATCCGGGCCCTGCACGAGCGACTGCTCGACCCAGCGCATCCATAGCGCCGCGCCCGAGCCTCACCGGCGCGGGTTCCGTACCTCGAAGCGCTCCATCCACACCAGCTCGCAGGCCCCGTTGCCGGTATCCTCCCGGCTCAGGGAGCTGCGCCAGCGCCAGCCGTCCGGGGCCGCCACCTCCACCAGTTGGCCCTCGAAGCTCACCAGCTCCCCCGGTCGCACCCCCAGAAGGCGCTTGCGCATGGCGCCGTCCCGGGGGATCAGGTGCATGTTGGCGCTGTGACGGGCGATCTCCTCCGGGGGCAACGGCGGGGTCTTGGCGCGCCAGAAGTAGAAGCGGTTGCCCTGACTGATATCGATACCCGCCAGATGGCGGCTGTCTGACATGGCCCCCCAGCCGAGGGCCAAGTCGACCGGCACCAGGTCGGCCCCCCGATCGAAGCGGTAGCGCTCTGTTCCCAGCACCCGGGCGGTGGCGGTGAAGCGCGCCAGGGGGGTGATCCGGTAGCCCTCGAACGCGAAGGGGGCCGCCTCCTTGAGGGGCTCCTGCAACGGTGCCTTGGGGGCATGCATCCCGGGACCGGGGTCGATGGGTCGCTCGCTGAAGTAGGACCAGGCCCCCCAGGCGATGAGGAGGGCGAGCAGGATGCGGCCGAGCATCTCCCCTCAGCCCCGCTTGGCGCCGGCACGAACCGGCATGCCTAGACGTCCACCACGCACTGGGCCAGCCATTGGCCATCGGGCTCCTGACGAACACGAAGCTCCGTGTAGGTGGCGCCCTTGACCTCCACCGCGGGGTGGTGGCGCGCCACCGATACCCGCTCGCCCCACAGCCGACCGCTGAGGCGCTTCCCCTCGAGGCTGACCTCGAATCGGGAGAAGAGCATGCCGCGGGTGGCCATCTCGAACACCAGGGCATTGAGCCAGTCCACGAACAGGAGCTCGGGGTCGGGCGCCTCGCAGGCGACCTCCACCAGGGCTGCTGGGACCACCGCCGCGGGGTCGGTGATCACCCCGGTCAGGGCCAGGGCCCCCTGCTCGAAGGCCTCGCTCAGGCTGGGAGCGATACCCCGCACCCCGATGTCCGCGCCGTGGACGAAGTGCTCCCAGTGGGAAGCAGTCATGGGACCCGCTCTAAGGCTCGCATCGTTGACGGTCTATCTTTAAGCAGCGACATACATGTTGGGCCGCAGGCCACGTGCGTTACATCCACTAGAACCCCAGAATATGATAGGCGGTTGATGCATTTGGCCTGGCCCGTGAAGATCCTGCTTGCCGTAACGCTCCGCGTCTATCGCGGCCCAAACCGGACAGGGTCGAGACTCATACGACCAACCAGTGGCACGCGATTCAAAGTATTGCGGTCCGACAACGGAATGTTATCCAGGAACCAACCATTGTCCGTGGCGATTTCCGGCGAAGGCACCAGCCAGGCATGACCATTAAGAACCAGGAAAACACTATATTCGTTCGCGGAGCGTTGGATCCCGACCAACCCATCGGGTAGGGCGGCAGGCAGAAAGGGCTCGACCGCGCCAGCCAGGGTGTTGGCGATCACCGCGTAACCCGCGGCGAGCGGATGTCCGTTGATATCTGTAGGGTATAAGGGAACGGGTGCCTTGGCGGCTTCCTGCATCGCGCCGATGACGTCCACGATCACTGCGTCGGCCGCCTTGCGCAGTTCATCCGCTAGCAGCCTGTCGGACTTCACCCCTTTTCGAACGGGTAAAATACGGGCAGTC
>CAZFHV010000010.1:0-21706 GCA_964519095.1 uncultured Chromatiaceae bacterium
GGAAGTCGGCCTTGCGGCCGTTGTTGTCGGTGAGGGTGCCGTGGTCCATCACCTGCAGGAGCAGGTTGAAGACGTCGGGGTGGGCCTTCTCGATCTCATCGAGCAGCAGCACCGCGTGGGGATGCTTGTTGATCTCCTCGGTGAGGAGCCCCCCTTGGTCGAAGCCCACGTAACCGGGCGGTGCGCCGATCAGGCGCGAGACGGTGTGGCGCTCCATGTACTCGGACATGTCGAAGCGGATCAGCTCCAGACCCAGGATGCGGGCGAGCTGGCGGGTCACCTCGGTCTTGCCTACCCCGGTGGGGCCCGTGAACAGGAAGGAGCCGATGGGCTTCTCGTCGTGCCCGAGGCCGGAGCGGTTCATGCGGATGGCGGCGGTGAGGGCCTCGATGGCGGGCTCCTGACCGAACACCACCATCTTGAGGTCCCGATCCAGATTGCGCAGGGCCTCCACGTCGGAGAGCGACACCTTGCGCGGGGGGATGCGGGCGATCTTGGCCACCACCGCCTCGATCTCCCCCACCCCGATGGTACGGCGCCGCTTGCCCGAGGGCTGGAGCTGCACCGCGGCTCCGGCCTCGTCGATCACGTCGATGGCCTTGTCGGGGAGGTGACGATCGTTGATGTACTTGGCGGAGAGCTCTGCGGCGGCCGACAGGGCGGCGAGGGAGTAGCGGACCTGATGGTGCTCCTCGAAGCGGGCCTTGAGCCCCTTGAGGATCTGCAGGGTCTCGGTCACCGAGGGCTCGGTGATGTCGATCTTCTGGAAGCGCCGCGCCAGGGCCCGGTCCTTCTCGAAGATGCCTCGGTACTCGTGGTAGGTGGTGGAGCCGATACAGCGCAGGTCCCCCGAGGCGAGCACCGGCTTGATGAGGTTGGAGGCATCCATCACCCCGCCAGAGGCGGAGCCGGCGCCGATGACGGTGTGGATCTCGTCGATGAAGAGGATGGCGCCGGGCTGCTTCTTGAGCTCCGCTAGGACCGCCTTGACGCGCTGCTCGAAGTCGCCGCGGTACTTGGTTCCCGCCACCAGGCCGCCCAGGTCCAGGGCGTAGAGGGTGGCATCGCGCAGGACCTCTGGCACCTCGCTGTCCACGATCTTCTTGGCCAGGCCCTCGGCAATGGCGGTCTTGCCCACCCCAGCCTCGCCCACGTACAGGGGGTTGTTCTTGCGCCGCCGGCAGAGGATCTGGATGGTGCGCTCCACCTCGGGGCCCCGGCCGATGAGGGGGTCGATCTTGCCACGGCGGGCCATCTCGTTGAGGTTGGTGGCGAAGGTCTCGAGCGGTGAGGAGCCGCCGCGCTCTTCCTCCGCCCGCGCCTCGTCGAGGTCGGTCCGCTCCTCCTCCCGGCCCCGCTCCTGCACCTTGGTGATGCCGTGGGAGAGGTAGTTGACTAGGTCGAGCCGGCTGATCGCCTGCTGCTGGAGCAGGTACACCGCCTGGGAGTCGGGCTCGCTGAAGATGGCCACCAGGACGTTGGCCCCGGTGACCTCCTTCTTGCCCGCGGACTGGACGTGGAACACCGCTCGCTGGAGCACCCGCTGAAAGCCCAGTGTGGGTTGGATCTCCCGCGAGACGCTGGGTGGGATCACCGGGGTGTTGTCCTGGACGAACTCCGCGAGCTGCTTGCGGAGCTGCTCGGTATCGGCCCCGCAGGCGCGCAGCACCTTGGCGGCCGTGGGATTGTCCAGGAGCGATAGCAGCAGGTGCTCCACGGCGAGGTACTCGTGGCCCTGCTCCCGGGCCCGCTTGAAGGCCTGGTTGAGGGTGAGCTCGAGCTCTTTACTCAGCATAGGAATCCGTGAGAGCTGGTTCTGGGGTCGGCATGCCCGCTCACGCCTCCTCCATGGTGCACATCAGGGGGTGCTGGTGGCGGCGGGAGTAATCGTTCACCTGGGCCACCTTGGTCTCCGCGATGTCGCGGGTGAAGACCCCGCACACGCCCTTCCCGCGGGTGTGGACCTGCAGCATGATCTGGGTGGCCCGTTCGCGGCCCAGGCGGAAGAAGCTCTCCAGAACCTCCACGACGAAATCCATAGGCGTGTAGTCGTCGTTGAGCAGCACCACCTGGTAGAGGGGTGGTCGCTTGAGCTTGGGTTTCGCCTCTTGGACCAGGAGCCCCGCGTCGGGGTCCTGCCTGGGGTTGGTGCTCATCGCCTGGAGATGCGTTCCAATGGGGAAAGGGTTAACCAGCCTCGGCCCAGGTGGCTCCCCCTGGGCGAATCCAAGTATATACCCGTCACACATGGATTTTCCGCCGCGATGCACGCCCCTCGGGTGCGATCGCGGTGTTGCGCCTCCTCGCCATAGAGTCCGCTATGCCTCGTCGGCGCGCCTTGCGCTCGGACCCGATTCGCGCACCTCGCTTACCGCAAAACCCATGCGCGACAGGTATACAAACCGGGCCGCATTTGACCAGAAAGCCCAGACCACTATACTGCGCAGTTGAGGCGCCCGCGCCCTTTGTCAAGGGCCTAGGGTCCCTATAACAAGCCTGCCACCAAGGCAGCAGAGGTGACACCACGCTGGGAATGGAGGAGTAACTCGTATGATCACGGGCATCGTGAAATGGTTCAACAATGCCAAGGGCTATGGCTTCGTGAAGGCCGACAATCGGGATGAGGACGTGTTCGTCCACTTCTCCGCTATCGAGATGGACGGCTACCGCACCCTGCGGGAAGGGCAGCGGGTGGAGTTCGAGATCACCCACGGGCCCAAGGGCCTGCACGCCGCACGCGTCCACCGCGTGCCTTAAGCCCCAGCAACCTCTGTAGGGAAGGTCAGGCAGCGGCCTGCCCCGAGGGGCAGGCCATCGTATTCTTGTTACATGTTGGCGATCACCGCATCGCCGAACTGGGAGCAGCTCAGCAGGGTCGCCCCGGGCATCAGCCGCTCGAAGTCATAGGTGACCGTCTTGGCCTGGATCGCGCCTTCCATCCCCCGGATGATGAGGTCCGCCGCCTCGGTCCACCCCATGTGCCGCAGCATCATCTCCGCGGAGAGGATCAGCGAGCCGGGGTTGACCATGTCCTTGCCGGCATACTTGGGTGCCGTCCCATGGGTGGCCTCGAACATGGCCACCGAGTCGGAGATGTTCGCCCCGGGGGCGATGCCGATGCCGCCCACCTGGGCCGCCAGGGCGTCGGAGATGTAGTCGCCGTTGAGGTTGAGGGTGGCGATCACGTCGTACTCCTTGGGCCGCAGCAGGATCTGCTGCAGGAAGGCGTCGGCGATGACGTCCTTGATGACGACGTCCCGCCCGGTCTTGGGATTGGTGAAGTGGCACCAGGGGCCCCCATCGAGCTCGGTGGCTCCGAACTCCTCCCGCGCCAGCTGGTAGCCCCAATCCTTGAAGGCCCCCTCGGTGAACTTCATGATGTTGCCCTTGTGCACCAGGGTGACGGAGGCGCGATCGTTGTCGATGGCGTACTGGATGGCCTTGCGCACCAGCCGGAACGTCCCCTCGGACGACACCGGCTTCACCCCGATCCCGGCGGTGTCGGGGAAGCGGATCTTGGTGACCCGCATGTCCTTCTGCAGGAACTCGATGACTCGCTTGGCCTCGACGGAGCCCGACGACCACTCGATGCCGGCATAGATGTCCTCGGAGTTCTCGCGGAAGATCACCATGTCGGTGTACTCGGGATTCTTGAGCGGGCTCGGCGTGCCGCTGAAGTAGCGCACCGGGCGCAGGCAGACGTAGAGGTCGAGCTGCTGGCGCAGGGTCACGTTGAGGGAGCGGATGCCCCCACCCACCGGGGTGGTGAGGGGACCCTTGATGGAGACCACGTAGTCGCGCACCGCGGTCAGGGTCTCGTCCGGGAGCCAGACGTCGGGGCCGTAGACACGGGTGGACTTCTCCCCCGCGTAGACCTCCATCCAGCGGATCCCGCGCTGACCACCGTAGGCCTTGTCCACCGCGGCGTCCACCACCTTGCGCATGACCGGGGTGATGTCCACGCCGGTGCCGTCCCCCTCGATATAGGGAATGATGGGATGATCTGGGACCGACAAAGAGAAATCGGGATTGACCTGGATCTTTTCGCCGTCACGCGGCTCGACGATGTGCTGGAACGCCATGGCTCTCACCCCTCGCTGGTAATAAGGCTGTTGTTGTGCCTAGGTCTGCCTGAAGTGTTGGTTGGGTTGGTTGCCCTCTGCGGGCCCCTGCCGTACGGGCGAGCTGGCACGCGGTACCCTCGCCCTGGGCCCGAACGCCGCACGGTCTCCAATCCGGCCGCAGATGGAACTTTTTCATTCTAGCATCGGCTACCGGACATGCCTAATGCCCACATAAAGTGGTTTTTGAACGCTGTTCGCCCGATCCGCTCCGATGTCGGGCAGGGCGGGACGCTGTGATACCCGTCGCGCAGGGGTCTTGCGGTAAGCGAGGTGCGCGAATCGGGTCCGAGGGCAAGGCGCGCCGACGAGGCATAGCGGAGTCTACGGCGAGGAGGCGTAACACCGCGATCGCACCCGAGCGGCGTGCATCGCGGCGGGAAATCCCTGTGTGACGGGTATACCATGGCGTTTATGATCTGGGCACCCCGCGTCACCGTCGCCTCTGTCGTCGAGCGGGAGGGCCGCTTCCTGGTGGTGGAAGAGGGCGCCGAGGGGCGGCTGGTCTACAACCAGCCCGCGGGCCATCTGGAACCAGGGGAATCGCTGGTCGAGGCCGTCACCCGCGAGACCCGCGAGGAGACCGGGCTGACCTTCCAACCCACCCACCTGGTGGGGATCTACCGCTGGAGCGTCCCGGATGGCGATCGCACCTACCTGCGCTTCTGCTTCGCCGGAACGGCCGCGGAGACGACCCCGACCGAGCCCCTGGACCCCGCCATCCGCCGGGTGCTCTGGTTGAGCCGCGCGGAGCTGAGCGCCCTGGGGCCACACCTGCGCAGCCCCCTGGTCCTGCGCTGTATCGACGATTACCTCGCCGGCCCGCCCCATGCCCTCAGCCTACTACAGGACCTGGGGTAGGGGCGGCGCGCGCCCGCCCGCTCACCAGCGCACCAGTACCCCGAGTCCCTGCCTATGAGCGGGCGCGGGCGGGTCGTGGTGGGGCTCTCGGGGGGGGTGGATTCCTCCGTGGCGGCCCTGCTCCTATTAGAGCAGGGCTACCAGGTGGAGGGGCTCTTCATGAAGAACTGGGAGGAGGACGACCGGGGGGACTACTGCGCCGCCGCCCAGGACCTGGCGGATGCCCAGGCCGTGGCGGAACGCCTCCGCATCCCCCTGCACCGGGTCAACTTCGCCACTGAGTATTGGGAGCGGGTCTTCGCCCACTTCCTCGCCGAGTATCAGGCGGGTCGCACCCCCAACCCGGATGTACTCTGCAACAAGGAGATCAAGTTCCGCGCCTTCCTCGACCATGCCCTCGGCCTGGCCGCGGAGCGCATCGCCACCGGCCACTATGCCCGCGTGGATCATCGCGGTGGCGAATGGCGGCTGTTGCTCTCGGGCGACCCCGACAAGGATCAGACCTATTTCCTGTATCTGCTCGACCAGGCCCAACTCGCCCACAGCCTCTTCCCCCTGGGGGGGCTCACCAAGTCCCAGGTACGGCTGCTCGCCCGCGAGGCCGGGCTGCCCACCGCCCAGAAGAAGGACAGCACCGGGATCTGCTTCATCGGTGAGCGCCGCTTCCGGGACTTCCTCGGCCGCTATGTGGCGGCCGAACCGGGGGAGATCCTTACCCCAGAGGGGGAGCGGGTCGGCACCCACCAGGGACTCCTCTATTACACCCTCGGCCAGCGGCAGGGCCTGGGGATCGGCGGGGTCGCCGGCGCGGCGGAGAGGCCCTGGTTCGTGGCCAGGAAGGACCTCGCCCACAACCGGCTGGTCGTGGTCCAGGGCCACGACCATCCCCTGCTCTTTGGGAGCGCCCTGGAGACCGGGCCGCTGCACTGGATCGGCACCCCGCCGGCCCTCGATCCGCCCCTGCGCTGCCTGGGGCGGTTTCGCCACCGCCAGCCCCTCGCGCCCTGCCGACTGGAGGCCCTCGGCGGGGGCCGCGGTCGGGTCCGCTTCGAGCAGCCCCAGTGGGCACTGGCGCCGGGACAATCGATCGTCTTCTATCGGGAACAGGAATGCCTGGGTGGCGCTATCATCCAGGAGATCGAGGATCAACCAGGGGGTCCCTAGCCGCCGTGTCCCACACCGACCGTGACCGTGCCCTCGCCCTTTCGGCCCTCTTCCAGGCGGTCGCCGCGGTCCAGCAGATCGCCCGTCGGGGTGCCGCCGAGGCGAGCGACCTGGAGGTGCTGCTCTTCAGCCTGTTCCAGACGGACCCCCCCAGCGTGGAGGCCGTCTTCGGCGAGACCGCCCGCCTCGCCAGCGGGGCGCGGGTGCTGGTGGCGCAGCTCGAAGGGGGCGTGAGGCGTAACCTGCAGCTGACCCGCTATGTGATCCAGGTCCTGCAGCTCCAGCTCAAGCTTTCTCGGGATCCGGCCATGCTCGATCGGGTCGCCGCCGGACTGGCCGAGGCCGAGGGTCGACTCCGGGAGGCCCCCCTGCTCGACCCGGGGCTGCTGGCCCAGCTGGCGGAGCTCTACAGCCGCACCCTCAGTCGGCTCCGCCCGCGCATCATCGTCCATGGGGACCCCCGCCAGCTCCAGAATCCCGCCAACGTCCATCGCATCCGCGCCCTGCTCCTCGCCGCAGTCCGCGCCGCCGTGCTCTGGCGCCAATGCGGTGGGAGCACCTGGCAGATCCTGCTGGGCCGGCGTCGCCTGCTCGCCCAGGCCAGGGTCCTCGCCGGCGGATGAAAATCGCCCCGATCGCCCGTAGAATGCCTTGCTGTCGTGCAGCAATATCCCAGGGTGCGCTGGTGGTTGGAGCGTATCCCGGTGCCGAGTCGTGCCGTCCTGTTCCGCGGTTCCCCGCCGCGGGAGATGGTCCCATCCCCAGCAACAAGGCGCGGAAGATACTGAGCGCTACCCAATAACTCCGGAGCAACTCGATGAATAACAGCTTCAATGCGCGATCCACCCTGGAGGTCGGAGGTCAGTCCTACGAGATCTATCGCCTGGATGCGGTCCCCGGCAGCGAGCGCCTGCCCTTTGCCACCAAGATCCTGCTGGAGAATCTGCTCCGCAACGAGGACGGGGTCACCGTCACCCGGGCGGACATCGACTACCTTGCCCACTGGGACCCCACCGCCGAGCCGGACAAGGAGATCCAGTACCGCCCGGCGCGGGTGCTGATGCAGGACTTCACCGGCGTGCCCGCGGTGGTGGACCTGGCGGCCATGCGCGACGCCATGAGCGCCCTGGGCGGGGATCCCCAGAAGATCAACCCCCTGCAGCCCGCGGAGCTGGTCATCGACCACTCGGTGCAGGTGGACTACTTCGGCAGCGACAGCGCCTTCGCCCAGAACGCCGAGATCGAGTTCGAGCGCAACCAGGAGCGCTACAACTTCCTCAAGTGGGGCCAGAACGCCTTCGATAGCTTCAAGGTGGTCCCCCCGGACACGGGCATCGTCCACCAGGTCAACGTGGAGTATCTGGCGCGGGTGGTGTTCGCGGGTGAGAAGGAAGGGGTCCTGCATGCCTATCCCGACACCTGCGTGGGCACCGACTCCCATACCACCATGGTCAACGGCATCGGGGTGCTGGGCTGGGGCGTGGGCGGCATCGAGGCGGAGGCCTCCATGCTCGGTCAGCCCGTGTCCATGCTAGTGCCCAAGGTGGTGGGCTTCCGCCTGACCGGTGAGCTCAAGGAGGGCGTCACCGCCACCGATCTGGTGCTCACCCTGGTGGAGCGGCTGCGCAAGCACGGCGTGGTGGGCAAGTTCGTGGAGTTCTACGGTCCCGCCATCAGCGGCCTGCCCATGGGCGAGCGCTGCACCATCGCCAACATGGCCCCGGAGTACGGCGCTACCTGCGGCCTCTTCCCCATCGACCAGGAGACCCTCGACTACCTGCACCTGACCGGACGCAGCGAGGAGCAGGTGGCCCTGGTGGAGGCCTATGCCCGTGCCCAGGGCATCTTCCACACCGCCGACAGCCCCGAGGCCCACTACTCCGAGACGCTCGAGCTCGATATCGGCACCGTGGTGCCCTCCCTGGCGGGTCCCAAGCGGCCCCAGGACCGGGTCGAGCTCGGCAAGGTCAAGGCCCACTTCCCCGCCGCCCTGGCGGCCCTGAAGAAGGAGCGCAGTCTTCCGGACAAGGGTCCGGTGCGGACCGAGATCGAGGGTCAGCCCGTGGAGATCCGCGACGGCTCGGTGGTGATCGCCGCCATCACCTCCTGCACCAACACCTCCAATCCCTCGGTGATGCTCGGCGCCGGGCTGGTGGCCAAGAAGGCCGCCGCCCGGGGCCTCAAGGCCAAGCCCTGGGTGAAGACCTCGCTCGGGCCCGGGTCCATGGCGGTCACCCGGTATTTGGAACGGGCCGGGTTGATGGAGCCCCTCAAACAGCTCGGCTTCCACAACGTGGGCTATGGCTGCACCGTCTGCATCGGCAACACCGGCCCGCTGCTGGAGCCCGTCTCCAAGGCCATCGCCCAGAACGACCTCTGCGCCGTCTCGGTGCTCTCGGGCAACCGCAACTTCGAGGGCCGGGTCCATGCGGAGGTGCGCATGAACTACCTGGCCTCACCCCCCCTGGTGGTGGCCTACGCCATCGCCGGTCGCATGGACTTCGACCCCTACTCCGAGCCCCTCGCCCAGGACCCCAACGGTCAGGACGTCTATCTCAAGGACATCTGGCCCTCCCAGCAGGAGATCCGTGACGCCGTCGCCACCAACGTGGCCCGGGATGAGTTCCAGGCGGCCTACGCGGACGTCTTCAGGGGCGACGAGCGCTGGCAGTCCCTGGGTGCGGCGACCAGCCAGGTCTACGACTGGCCGGCGGATTCCACCTACATCCAGAACCCGCCCTACTTCCGGGGGATGACCCTGGATGCGGGGGAGGTGAGCGACATCCGCGGGGCTCGCTGCCTGGCCGAGCTCGGGGATTCCATCACCACCGACCACATCTCGCCGGCCGGCTCCATCAAGCCCGACAGCCCCGCGGGCAAGTACCTCCAGTCCCTCGGGGTCCAGCCCAAGGACTTCAACTCGCTCGGGTCCCGCCGGGGGAACCACGAGGTGATGATGCGCGGGACCTTCGCCAACATCCGCCTGCGCAACCTCATGGCCCCCGGTACCGAAGGGGGCGTCACCCTCCATCAGCCCTCCGGGGAGCAGATGTCCATCTACCACGCCGCCATGACCTACATGGTGGAGGGGACCCCGGTGATCGTCATCGCAGGCAAGGAGTACGGCTCGGGCTCCTCCCGGGACTGGGCCGCCAAGGGGCCGCGGCTGCTGGGGGTGCAGGCGGTGATCGCCGAGTCCTACGAGCGCATTCACCGTTCCAACCTGGTGGGCATGGGCGTGCTGCCCCTGCAGTTCCAGGAGGGTGAGAATGCCCAGAGCCTGGGGCTCACGGGGTACGAGACCTACGAAATTGCGGGTCTCGGGGATGGCTCCGCCAAGGAGGTCCAGGTGACGGCCACCGCCGCCGATGGGAGCGCCCGGACCTTCCGGGCTCGGGTGCGTATCGACACCCCCAACGAGGTGGAGTACTACCGTCACGGCGGCATCCTGCCCTACGTACTGCGGCGCCTCGCGGCCTAGGGCCGAGCCCCTTAGCCTCCACCACCAACCCTTTCCCCCGTCTGGCGCAACAGCCGGACGGGGGATCGGGGGAATTGCCCTCGTCCCCCCCTCTCATTGGCGCGGCTCTGGCGTAGACTAGCCGTCGCGCCGACCCCCAAGCGCAATCCGGTTGCCCCCGGTCGCTGCCGCCCCTGGTTTGTCCACTCAGGAGAACCCCCCATGGAGCTTTCCACCCTCACCGCCGTTTCCCCCATCGATGGCCGCTACGGGCGCAAGACCGAGGACCTGCGCCCCATCTTCAGCGAGCTGGGCCTCATGCGGCACCGCCTGCTGGTGGAGGTGCGCTGGCTCCAGGCCCTGGGCCAGCACCCGGACATCCCCGAGGTCCCGCCCCTCTCGGCCCACAGTCGGCATCTGCTCGAGGGCCTGGTGAGTGGCTTCAGCGAGGCGGATGCCCAGCGCATCAAGAACATCGAGCGCACCACCAATCACGACGTCAAGGCCGTCGAGTACTTCCTCAAGGAGAAGATCGCGGGCAACGGCGAGCTGGAGGCGGTCAGCGAGTTCATCCACTTCGCCTGCACCTCGGAGGACATCAACAACCTCGCCCATGCCCTGATGCTGCGGGAGGGGAGGGGGCAGGTGCTGCTGCCGCTGATGGATGAGCTGATCGGTGCCTTGCGCGACCTGGCCCATGCCCACGCCGCCCAGCCCATGCTCTCGCGCACCCACGGTCAGCCCGCCTCGCCCACCACCCTCGGCAAGGAGCTGGCCAACTTGGTCTACCGGCTCGCTCGGCAACGGGATCAGGTGGCCGCCGTCCCTCTGCTCGGCAAGATCAACGGTGCGGTAGGCAACTACAACGCCCACCTGGTGGCCTATCCGGAGGTCGATTGGCCCGCCTTCGCCCGGAGATTCGTGGACTCCCTGGGTCTGGTCTGGAATCCCTACACCACCCAGATCGAGCCCCACGACTACATGGCCGAGCTGTTCCACGCCCTCTCGCGCTTCAACAGCGTGCTGCTCGACCTCTGCCGTGACCTCTGGGGTTATATCTCCCTGGGCTACTTCCGCCAGCGTACCGTCGCCGAGGAGGTGGGCTCCTCAACCATGCCTCACAAGGTCAATCCCATCGATTTCGAGAACGCCGAGGGGAATCTGGGGCTCGCCAATGCCCTGTTCGGGCACCTTGCAGACAAGCTTGCCATCTCCCGCTGGCAGCGGGACCTCTCGGATTCCACCGTGCTGCGCAACCTGGGTGTGGGGATAGGGCACACCGCCATCGCGCTGGAGTCTGCGCTGCGGGGCCTGGGCAAGCTGGACGTGGATGGGGGGCGGCTCGAGGCGGACCTCGAAGGCAACTGGGAGGTGCTGACCGAGGCGGTCCAGACCCTGATGCGTCGCTATGGGGTCGAGAAGCCCTACGAGCGGCTCAAGTCACTGAGCCGTGGCCAGCGCCTCGACCGTGCGGTGCTCGATGCCTTCATCGAAGGGTTGGAGCTGCCGGAGCCCGCGAAGCAGCGGCTACGGGCACTGAGCCCCAGCCGGTACCTCGGCAACGCCGCGGCCCAGGCGCGCACCCTCTGAGGCATCTCGAAACGAAAAGCGCCTCGGACAGGGGACCCGTCCGAGGCGCAACTTGATGGGCCGGGGCGAGCCCCGGCCGGCTGAGCCTTTGTTGTTGACTTACTGGCTCTTGATCTCCACGCGACGGTTCGGCGCGTTGCACTTGATGGACTCGGCGGACTTCTTCGGCGAGCAATTGGTAGCAACCAGATTGGTCTCGCCACGGCCGGTGGCCTTCAGGTGGCCCTTGTCGATGCCCTTGCTGGCCAGGTAGGCGGACACCGCGCTGGCGCGACGCTGGGACAGGCCCATGTTGTAGCTGTCGGAGCCGAACGGGTCGGTGTAGCCGACGACGTCCAGGGTCTCGTCACCGGGGGTCGCCTTGACGCGGGCGGCCACGTCGTCGAGGGCGGCCTTGCCAGCGGGGGTGAGGGTGGCCTGATTGAAGCCAAACAGCACCTCGGCGCTCAGGACCACGTCGGCGATGATCTCGCAGCCGTCCTTGTTGACCTTGACGCCCTTCTTGGTGTCGGGGCACTTGTCGTTGCAGTCGTTGACGCCATCACCATCGGTGTCACGCTTGGAGCAGTCGCTGCAGTTGGGGGCTGCAGTACCATCCTCGCCGGCCCAGCACTCCCCGTAGCTGGTCACCCACCCGGTCTTGTCGTAGCCCTCGGTCCACCACTTCTCCGCCAGCTGGGCGCTGGCAGTGCCGGACATCAGGGCCACGGACATTGCCAAGGGGGCCGCGAGCCCCAGGATCGATAGAGTTCTCTTTTCTTTGGACATTGCTGCTTCCTTCTCCAGGTTGAAATTATCGGACAAGCAATCGGAACACCTCGGTAACCCCTGTCAGGTGGGGCTCGGTCGCCCTGCGAGCCGCAGCCACACCAGCCGTCACTGTGCGCCTTCGCTGCCGGTGGTCGACAAAACAGACTCGGCAGGCCGTCTGTTGCGACAATGCACTCACCGCTCCTATTGTAGCGTAAAAAACCGACAGCGATGCAACTGAAACCTCTTATATCATACAATTTTACAACGCTAGGGGCAAATCCTAATGTTATCAATAACAAAGAGCGGGGAGAAACAGGTGGCCACAGCCGGCGAGCGAAATTGAGACGTTGCGTTTCTGACACATCTCCGCCCTGTCAGGGTCACCACGCAGGTTCCCGGAGGCCTTCCTGGAGAGGGTTTTCCGCCGGCAGGGGAGCCACGGGAGGGCAGAAAGGGGCGGGATTATACGCCGCGGCTGGGTCTCGGGGCGGGCGCGGAGGGGGTGGGTCTCTGCCTTGGGTCGGTCTCCGGGATTACCCTAATCCACTCAATCGGGGGCTGATTCTTAGCGAAAGCGATTGAAAATCATGGGAATCCTGGGCAGAATACTGCGGTCCTTGGTAACGCTCGGGGTAAGGAATGAATCGTCGGATCTTTCTGGGCTCCTTGTTCACTGCCGCACTCGTCCCTGAAGCCCTCGCCGGCAAGCGGGCTCAGCCTCAGGCCTCCCCCAGCAAGTCTCCGCCCGCCAAGTCTCAACCCAGTCTCCAGCGGGGCAGCCAGAAAGCCGCTGTCCCGACCGCCCAGCGGTCCGGCCAGAAGGGCTCACCCCAAACGGCCGAGCGGGCGAACCCGAAGGGGTCGCCGCGAACGGCCCAGCGGGCGAATCAGAAGGGCTCGCCCCAGACCGGCCGGTCGAACGCTCAGAAGGGCGCCACCCACACCGCCCAACGAAACCATCACCGCGACAGCCCCCGCACCGTCGAGCGCCCGGCCTCGAGACCCGTCGCCCAGGTACACTCCCCCGCGCCCGAGCCGCCCCCTGAGGTCAGCGCGGGCCGGCCCTACTACCTGTCGCTCCACCACACCCACACGGATGAGGTCATCGAGATCGCCTATCGCATAGGCCCCCTCTACCAGCGCAGCGCCCTGCGAAGGCTCAACTACTTCCTGCGCGACTACCGCACCGACGAGGTGGCCTTCATCGATCCCCGGCTCTACGACCTCTTGTACCTGATCCAGCAGCGCACGGGAAACGGGGATAGCACCTTCGAGATCGTCAGTGCCTACCGCTCTATCGAGACCAATGAGGAGCTGCGGCGCGTCTCATCCCACGTGGCCCGGAACAGCCTCCACATGAGCGGCCAGGCGCTCGACATCCGCCTGCAGCACACCAACACCCGTTCGGTGCGCAACGCCGCCATTGAGCTCGCGAGTGGGGGCGTGGGCTTCTATCCCGGCGCGGACTTCGTGCACATCGACACCGGCGAGGTGCGCTACTGGGGGGCCTGAGGCCCCGGTTTCCCCGTTAGGCCTCAGTGGTAGACGGCACCAAGCGCCTGGGCGAGCTTGGTGTCGTGACCATAGAGGTCGTCGAAGAAACGCACCTCCCCCGTCTCCCGATCCGCCACCGCGGTGGCGTAGAGGATGTAGACGTCCAGCGGCGCGGAGAGGGTGACGTTTCGCCACTCCCCGCTCGCGATCTGCTTGTCGATGCGCTCGCGGTCCCACCCCTGCTCGGTGCTCAGCACGTACTCCGCCATGCGCGGGGCGTCCTGCAGCCGGATGCAGCCGTGGCTGAAGTCCCGCTTGTCCCTGGCGAAGAGGCTCTTCGCCGGGGTGCCGTGCAGGTACACCGCGTGATTGTTGGGGAAGAGGAATTTCACCTCCCCGAGTGCGTTGCGTTTCCCGGGCACCTGGCGCAGGCGTAGGTCCCCGCTGGCGAGGCGCGCGAGGTTCCCCCCGGTGGCCGGCAAGGGGACGGCGTTGGGACCGAGGCGCTCGACGATCTGGTAGCCGTGGCGACTCAGGTAACTGGGATCGGCCTGGATCTTGGGGTAGAGCTCCTTGCTCAGGATGCTATAGGGCACGTTCCAGTAGGGAGAGAACTCCAGGTAGCGCATCTTGCCGCTGAAGAGCGGCGTCTGATGGGCGGGGTAGCTCTCCCCCACGATCACCCGCATCTCCAGGGCGACCTTGAAGCGCCCGTTGTCGTCGGCCTTCCCCAGGGCGTGCAGGCGGAACTCCGGCACGTTGACCAGGACCGGGCGATGACCCAGGTCGGTCGGTAGCCAGCGGATCCGCTCCAGGGTCAGCTCGATCTGTTTGATCCGCTCCCCCACCGGGGTGTTGAGGGCGGCGAAGGTGCGTCCCCCGAGCACGCCATCCGGCTGGATGCCGTGACGCCGCTGAAACCCTTTGACGGCCTTGACCAGGGGTTCGGTGTAGAGGTCCCGACGCGCCTTGGCGGCCTCCTCGGGCCGCAGGTCGCCGTAGCGCTTGAGGCGATGGATGAGGGCGGGGAGTCCCCGGTAGGACCCTCCGGGCCGGACCTTGGCCGCCTCGGGAAGCGGCTCGCTGAGCCCCGGGTCCGTCCCCAGCTCCCGGTAGTGCTTGAGGGCATCGATGAGCGCCCAATAGAGGTCGAAGGTCGGCTCCACCCTGGCGGCCTTCTGGGCCACATCGGGGCTCTGGGCCAGCTCGATGACGAAGGAGGGCAGGTCGAAGGCCTTGCTGTTGACGTCGAAACCGATGTTCAGGGCCTTGGGGTTCACCCGGCCGATGCGCAGGTCCTGCAGGTAGCGCATCGCCGAGATGCTCAGCCCCAGATCGAACAGGGCCCCCTCGCAGGAGCCGGCGGAAGCCCCGCTCCCCCCCAGACGACTGGTGCGCTCCCGCCAGCGGTCCCCATCGTAGTCCTTGGGATTGAGCCCCTTGCGCTCGGCGTGCTCCAGCAGCGCGATGAGCTGCTGCCCCTGGGGCGAGGGCCTCCCCCCCTGGATCCAGAGGGGCTGATAGCCGGAGCGCTCGTAGACCTGCTCCACCTGGGGGGCCAAGGGGGCGAATCGGGGCCAACGGAGGTCCGGGTGGCGGTCCTCTTCGAAGACCGTCTCCAGGGTGGAGCGGCAGCCCTCCGCCTGGGCGGCCCCCAGGGGCATTCCGACCAGGGTCAAGCAGAGGAGCAGCTCAGGGCTGGAGGTCTTCAAGGCTCTCATGGGGAAGGCTCTACTGGATTGAAATGACGGCCGCGCCCGGTCGAACCGGGGGCAGGCGAGGCGGATCCGGACCCGAAGGGTCGCCTCACCCCCTCAGGCTCGGTTTCCCGCGGGTGGGGGACGGTCCTGGGCCTCGATGCGCACCTCGGGATGGTGGCTGCGGATCAGCTCCCGGACCTGCTCTTCCTCACGTCTCGGGACGTCCACGATGAGCAGCAGTTGTCCCTCGTCGATGGCCCGCTGGAAGCGGTCCAGATGGTGGTTGTGCGCCTGGATGCCGAGCAGGGCGGAGACTAGGGCCCCGAGCCCCGCCCCGGCGGCCGCGCTGGTGAGCAAGGCCCCCCCGCCCAGCACCAACCCCGCCGGCGGGAAGCTGACCGCCAGGAGCCCCCCCAGCAGACCCGCCACGCCCCCCAGCCCCAGGCCGAGGCGGATGCCATGGGCCAGCTCGGTGGTCTCCCAGAGGGTGGCCCCGGGCAGGGCGCGCAGGGGGTGGTTGAGGCTCGCCAGCACGTGGAGGTGCCCGTGGGGCACCCCCTGGGCCTCCAGGGCCTGGGTCACCGCCCGGCAGATCGGCTCGTCGGGAACCAGAAAGTACAGGCGTCTCACGACCGGTGTCCCCCGCGGCTAGCCTGATATACCCGTCACACAGGGATTTTCCGCCGCGATACACGCCCCTCGGGTCCGATCGCGGTGTTCCGCCTCCTCGCCATAGAGTCCGCTATGCCTCGTCGGCGCGCCTTGCGCTGGGACCCGATTCGCGCACCTCGCTTACCGCAAGACCCATGCGCGACGGGTATACCGTCACCGCAGCCCCTCGACCGCAGACCCGCCGGGCACCTCAGGGTGCGAGGGCCGTGAGCCGGTTGCTCTGGCGATCACAGCGGATCTCCTGGGCGAAGGCCGCCTCTTCGGGGAACTGCTGGGCCACCACCCAGATCTGCCGCAGCTCCTCGCTGAGCTTGGGCAGGACGGCCAGCGCGCTGCGGGTCCGGCGCTCGTCGAAGAAGGCGAAGGGCTCATCGAGGAACACGAATTGGCTGTCGCGGATCACCCGATCCACCAGTTGCTGGGACAGGGCCAGGCGCAGGGCCAGCATGATCTGGCGCTGGGTGCCGCTGGAGATCTCCTCCAGCTCCATGAAGTCGCGCTTCGCCGCTGAGAACACCCGCACGTCGAGGTCGTCGTCGATCTGCAGGTGCTCGTAGCTGCCCTCGGTGAAGAGGGGGAGGGTATGGCCCACCAGGCCGCGCAGGTTGTGGTTGAAGCGGTGGGAGCTGCGGCGGGCCGCCCGCTGCAGGAGCTCCCCGGCCACCCCGCGCACCGAGATGCGGTGCCGGTGCTCCTCCACCTGCCCGGAGAACCCCTCCCGCATGCCGCGCAGCTTGTTGTGCTGGTCCACCAGGTCCCGCTGCTGGGCGACCTCCTCCTCCAGGGACTCCCCCTCCTCCCGCAGGGAGCGGCTGATCTGCTCCAGCCAGGCAGTGTCCCGCCTCACCCCCTCCTCCACCTCGGAGGGGGCCGCCTCCATGCGTGCGGTGCGCTCCCGCAGCCGGGTCCGCTCCGCGCCACTGAGGGGCACAGCCCCCCCCGCCTCGGCGGCGGGAGGCCCATTGAGCCCCCCCGCCTCATCCAGCACCTCGTCCAGCCCTTCCAGGCGGATGGTGAAGGCCTCGTTGTCCGCCAAGAGCTGCTTGAGCCGGCCCGCGAGGTCGCTGCAGCGGTACCAGGCCAGCAGGGCCAGGAGGAAGGCCACACCGCTCCCCCCCGCCAGCCAGAGGCGGTAATCCTCCTCGCCAAACTGGGGTATCCCGGCGGCAAGCGGCTTGATCCACTGGGCCGGGGCGGACTCGGGTGCGTACATGAGGACCGCCCAGGCCGCGCCGAGGGCGATGCCCAGGAGCAGCAGCAGGACCCGCAGGCTGCTGGCGGCGGTGCGCCGACCCGAGGCCGCCCGCCAGTCGCGGAAGCGCCCCCGGTACTGGGCGCTGGCCTCCTGCAGGCCCTGGACCTCGCCGCGGCGATCCTGCTCGCGCTCCCGCAGGGCACGGCGCTCCCGTTCCATGGACTCCAGGTGCCCCGGCTGTACCCCGAGCTGGGTGATCTGCTCGTCCACGTCCTGGAGCTTGGCGGCCAGGCCCACCAGGGTCTCCTCCTCCCGCTGCAGCTCCTCCCGGATCTGGGCGGAGATGGTCTCCAGGGGAGCCACCCCCGCCATCACCTTGACCGCGTAGCTGTGGGGATGGGGCGCGGTGATCTCCCGCTGGGCCAGGTAGAAGGACTCGATGAACTCCTCGAAGTCGTAGCCCAGGACCTCCTTCAGGGCAACGGCCACCGCGGGGGCGCCGCGGGCGAGGGGCTCCTCCCGACCCAGCTCGCTGAGCCGGGCCGAGTGGTTGCCGTCGCTGTCGAGGAAGCGGGCGATCTCGTATTCCTTGTCCTTCACCCCCAGGCGCAGCCACACCGAGCAGCGCTCCTCGCCCCAGCGGATGATCTTGCCGATGTCCTTGGGGGCGAGCGAGAAGGTCCGACCGAACAGGGCGAAGCAGATCGCCTCGCCGATGGAGCTCTTGCCCGACTCGTTGGGGCCGCTGACCCCGATCAGCCCGCTCGGGGGGACCTCCGCGATGTCCAGCAGGCGGTACTTGAGGACGTTCTCCGCCTTGATGCCCCGGATGATCATGCCCTGCCCTCGTCTTCCAGCGTCTGCAGCTTGCGCACCACCAGGTCCACCGCCTGCTGGAACAGGGCCTCGTCGAAGCCCTCACCGGTGTTGCGACGGTGCTCAAGCTCGGCGGCGCAGAAATCGGCGAACTGCTCCGATGGTCGCTGGCCGGTGTGCCGGTCGAGCGGTCGGTCTTCTCGGCTCTGCTTCATCGCGGTCTCCCAGCCCTCAACCCCTGTCTCGCCGGCCCCCCGCCGAGAACCGGGCCATTGTACCCTTTCGCTCCAGGGCAGGGGATCTCAGCCCCGGGCGTGGAAGTAACAGCTCAGGGTGGGCAGGTCCAGCTCCCGCGGGCTGAGCTTGAGGGGGTCGTTGAGGGCCGGCGCCTGTCGCAGCCGCAGCCTGACCTCCAGGGCGAGGGCGCCGATGAAGAGGGTGGCCTTGGGGCCATCCTTCTCCACCACGGTCCCGACGCCCCGCCACTCGGGGTGATCCCGCAGGAACACGATCTTCCAGTGCTGGTTGGAGAGGCGCTCGGCGCGCCGCACGCTGGCCCCCGCGGTCTCCGCCACGGCGATGCGCTCCGCCACCTCCGCCTCGACGAGGGGCGTCTCACCCCGCAGGTGGGCGCGGAGCTGTTGGTGGACCAGCAGGTCCGAATAGCGCCGCAGGGGGCTGGTGGCGCGGGTATAGCGCCCAAGGCCCAGCCCGCTGTGGGGCTCCGGGCTCAAGGAGAGGCGGGTGGGCTTGAACAGCTTGCGGTAGGCGAACATCGCCGCCAGGTCCGTGGGGGCGTCCAGCCGATCCGGTGGGGGCTGGGTGGCGAAGGGGATGGGGATCCCCCGCTCCAGGCAGTAGCCCGCCACCGCCTCCCCGGCCATCAGCATGGCATCCGTGACCAGGTCGCGACTGGTGAGCCTTGGGAGGGGGCGCACCCGCACCGCCCCGTCCACCACCCGCACGCTGACCTCGGGCAGCTCGATGCGGGCGGCATGGCGGCTGTGGCGGCGCTCCCGGTAGCGCTGGGTCCAGCGGTAGAGGGCGGCGAGGGGCTCCTCGTCGATGCGGCGGGCGGCCTCCTCGTAGCTGATCCGCTGCACCCGGATCCAGCTCGGGAGGATCTCCACCTCCCTGGGCTCCCCCTCGGCGTCTAGGCGAAAGCCGATGGAGAGGGCGGGGGAGGTCTCCTGCAGGCCCAGCCCCAGCGCCTCGGTGAGGGCAGCGGGCAGCATGTTGATGGTGCGCTCCGGGAGGTAGAGGTTGGCCCCCCGCGCCCGCGCCTCCCGATCCAGCTCGGAATCCGGCGCCGCCAGGGCAGCCACATCCGCCACGTGCACCCAGAGCCGGTCCCCCTCGAGGCTCAGGGCGTCGTCTGGGTCGCTGTTGCCCTCGTCGTCGATGGCAAGGGCCTGGAGGTGGGTGAGGTCGCGCCGCGCCTCCTGGGGGAGGTCGGGCAAGGGCAGGGCCGGGTCCTCCAGGGGGACCCCGATCCGCTGCGGGTAGGGGTTGTGGTTGGGCCCCCAATAGCCCGAGGCCACCAGCAGCCGATGGGCGTTCTCCGGGCTTTCCTGGTGACCCAGGGTCTGGAGGATGCGGCTGTGCTCGGTACGCCCCAGTGCCAGGGACTCCACCTCCCGCAACCGGTCCCGGTCCCCCTCCTCGATGGCGGAGCGGGCCAGGCGGTCGAGGAACCCCTGCCAGGCCCGCTCGGCGGCCTCCTTGGCCGCCTTAGCGTTGAGGTCCCGATCCACCTCCTCCTGGGAGCGCACCCGGATCGCCTCCGGCGTCCCGCCGAAATAGAGCCCCTCGGCCACCCGCTGCCAGGTCAGCCAGGCGGTGGCGGGGGAGAATTCCTCGTAGATGAGCTCAGCGAGCTCCTCGAGCCGCGACTCCCCGCCCTGCAGCAGCTCCCAGGCGGTGGCCAGGTCCCCCTCCCGGGGCCCGAGGTCTCCCAGGCTCCGCAGGGGACCCGGATGGAGCAGCACCAGGTCCTTGTCGCGGACCCGCTTGGTCTGGCCCCCTTGAAGCTCGATCTCGAGCTTCTCCCCCACCGCCAGCACCCGCGCCGGATGGGTCTTGTAGAGCACCAGGCTATCGGCCCGGATCGGGCTCAGGGTCATGACTCACTACCAATGGCGCGCCACGGCGGGCGGTTGGGTGGGTGGGAAGGGGGGTTCAGGTATCATAGCGGCTCTAGGCGCGGGGGGCGCACCCCTCGTCGCCCCGCTGCGGCGCATCCATCGAGACCCATCCCCATGAATAGCGAATGGCAGGCCTTTCTGAGCTCCCAGTCGGTGCGGCTCGCCCCCACCGGCGAGGTCGAGTCACCCCTCTCCCCGCCCTGGCCCCCTTGTGCCCTGATGGACCTCTCCCACCTGGGGCTGATCGCCGTGGGGGGGGCGGATGCGGCCGGCTTCCTCCAGGGCCAGCTCACCAACGACATCCGCGAGGTCTCCGCCGAGCACAGCCAGCTCAGCAGCTACTGTAGCCCCAAGGGTCGCATGCTGGCCTGCCTGCGGGTGATCCGCCGGGGGGATGCCTATCTGCTGGGGTTGCCGCGCACCCGCCTGGAGCCCATCCTGCAGCGGCTGCGCCTGTTCGTGCTGCGCTCGCGGGTGACCCTGGTGGACGTGAGCGACCAGTGGGTCCAGGTGGGACTGGTGGGGGACTGCGCGGAGGGGCTGTTGCGCGGGACCTTCCCGGTGCTGCCGGACCTCGCCAACAACGCCGTGCACCAGGGTCCCCTCAGCCTGGTGCGCATGCCGGGACCCACCCCACGCTTCCTGCTCCTCGGGCCAGCGGCGGAGCTTTCCGCCCTCTGGCTGCGGCTTGCCCCCCCGGCGATCCCGGCGGGCGCCGCCTACTGGTCGCTTCTCGAGATCCGCGCCGGCATCCCCTCGGTCCACCCCCAGACGGTCGATGCCTTCATCCCCCAGATGGCCAACCTCCAGTTGGTGGACGGGGTCAGCTTCACCAAGGGCTGCTACACGGGACAGGAGGTGGTGGCCCGCACCCAGTACCTGGGGCGGATCAAGCGCCGCCTGTACCGCGCCGAGGTGCAGAGCCCCGGCCCACCGCGACCCGGGGACGAGCTCTACTGTCGCGAGAGTGCCTCCGGCCAGGGACCCGGACGCATCGTCGATGCCCAGCCGAGCGGGGAGGGGCGCTACGAGCTGCTGGCGGTGGTGGAGATCGAGGCCGCCGAGGGCTGCGAGGTGCGCCTCGCCGAAGGCGGGCCGGTGCTGCGCTTCCTGCCCCTGCCCTATCCCTTCCCGGCAGAAGAAGTGCCGTCCCAGGCCTGAAGGCCCGGCCCTGGCCGGCTTCACTCCGGCCGCATGTGGGGGAACAGGAGCACGTCGCGGATGGATGGGGAGTCGGTGAACAGCATCACCAGCCGGTCGATGCCGATCCCCTCGCCCGCGGTGGGCGGCATGCCGTGCTCCAGGGCCCGGACGTAGTCGGCGTCGAAGTGCATGGCCTCCTCGTCCCCCGCCTCCTTCTCCTGGACTTGCTTGCGGAAGCGCTCCGCCTGATCCTCGGCGTCGTTCAGCTCGGAATAGCCATTGGCCAGTTCGCGGCCGCCGACATAGAACTCAAATCGGTCGGTGACGAAGGGGTCCCGGTCGTTACACCGCGCCAAGGGTGAGACCTCGGTCTTCCTGGACGACTGGGGCCGGTCCGCCCGGCGGGCCCGCCAGGTCATGGACCGGGTGTTCTGGGGCCTGGGGAAACGCTGATCGATCGTGGTCTGGCTGCGGCGGCCCGGCGAACCCCCTCGATCTGGGCCCGTATGTTCGATACGAGCCCAAGGGAAACGCCGATCGATCGTGGTCTGGCTGCGGCGGCCCGAATCGAGCGATGCGAACCGCCTCGATCT
>CAZFHV010000010.1:21716-32304 GCA_964519095.1 uncultured Chromatiaceae bacterium
ACTCCGCGTCGTTGAGCTCGGAGAAGCCGTTGGCGATCTCCCGCCCGCCCACGAACAGCTCGAAGCGCTCGGTCACGAAGGCGTCGCGGTCGCTGCGACGCGCCAGGGGTGACACCTCGGTGGGGTAGTCGGTGATGTAGGTGGGGTCCTTGAGCCTTGCCTCCACGGTCTTCTCGAAAATCTCCAATTGCACCTTGCCCAGGCCGTAGCTCGGCTTGAGGGGCAGGCCGAGGTGCTCGGCCACCCCCCGTGCCCGTCCCAGGTCATCGAGGTCCGCCGCGGCGAGCCCCGGGTTGAAGCGCAGGATCGCCTCCTTCACCGACAGCCGCTCGAAGGGGCGGCCGAAGTCGTAGCGGCTGCCCTGGTAGTCGAGGGAGGGGGTCCCCTGGATCTCGAGGGCCAGCCCCCGCAGCATGGCCTCGGTGAGGTCCATAAGGTCGCGATAGTCCGCGTAGGCCTGGTAAAACTCCAGCATGGTGAACTCGGGGTTGTGCTGGGTGGAGATCCCCTCGTTGCGGAAGTTGCGGTTGATCTCGTAGACCCGCTCGAAGCCCCCCACCACCAGCCGCTTGAGGTAGAGCTCCGGGGCGATGCGCAGGTACAGGGCCATGTCCAGGGCGTTGTGGTAGGTGGTGAAGGGCCGCGCCGCCGCCCCGCCGGGGATGAGCTGCATCATGGGGGTCTCCACCTCCAGAAAACCCTGCCCGTTCAGATAGGTGCGGATGAACTGGACGATGCGGGTGCGGGTGCGGAAGGTCTCCCGGGCCGCCTCGTTCATGATCAGGTCCAGGTAGCGCTGGCGGTAGCGGCTCTCCTGGTCGGTGAGGCCGTGGAACTTCTCCGGCAGGGGCCGCAGCGCCTTGGTCAGCAGGCGCAGGCTGTCCACCTTGACCGACAGCTCCCCGGTTTTGGTCTTGAACAGCACCCCCTCGGCGCCCAGGATGTCGCCCAGGTCCAGGTCGCGCTTGAAGGCCTCGTAGCCCCCCTCGGGCAGGTTGCCCTGCTGGACGAAGAGCTGGATGCGGCCCGACTGGTCCTGCAGGTGGGCGAAGCTCGCCTTGCCCATCAGCCGCCGGCTCATCAACCGCCCCGCCACCCGCACCCGTAGCGCCCGGGCCTCCAGGGCCTCGGCGTCCGCCTCGCCGTGGTCCGCATGCAGCTCCCCCGCCAGGGCGTCCCGGCGGAAGTCGTTGGGGAAGGCCACCCCCTGGGTACGGAGCTGCTGGAGCTTTTCGCGGCGCTGGGCGATGAGCTTGTTCTCGTCTAAGGTTTGATCATTCATGAAGTGTTAAAAAAACGAGGCAGTGTCAGTGGTCAGCTATAGGCTAACGACCATTAGCTCACCGGCGGCAATGGCGCTAACGGAATTGCCAGCCAGTGCAGGGCCTGGTTAAGATTTATCATGGGTCTTCATTGGAGATTAACTCGTTTATTTCAATTGATTTTCCCTCACATAGCTGTTGAGCTGCCTTCTCCAGGATCACTGCTCTGGTCGCAAGGAATGCTTTATAGTCGCACTGTACTCTACTGCGCCGCTCACTATCTGGAATGCCATCGTAACCTACAGCTAGTCGAGCGTAGGGAATGAGATGGGTTTTCAAGCGCCGTTTCATCTCTTCTTCCCCAAGAGTGCAGTTGTCCGCTCGCTCCTTTAGGTAAGTGATTGGGTCCTTGTCGGAGATCGTGCGGTTGGTGCGCCAGGTCACCAAAGCGCAATTAAGTGCGCGAAAGATCTGGTCATCGGGGATTCCCGCGTCCTCCAGAGTCGCGGCCGGAAAGAGGTGGTGGTACTCGCGGGGATGAACTTTAGATGTAATGGTCGCAGCAGTCGCCCTCGCCCCGTCGGCCAGATCCTCGGCGCCACACTTGATTTGCAGCGCCAACACGCCGCGGCCAAGAATGCTCTTGCGCTTCGGCCAGTCGGCTTGCAGCACCATCTCCCGCGTGGGAAGCGGATAAGAATCATGGTTCAAGATCGGTACGACGTCCTCAGATGCGCCTTCACAGAGAACCTTCCGCAGTCCGCGATAGTCCTGCAGGGCGTTGGATGTGGATGACTGCTCGTAGCGAGAGGTCAGAAAAGCCCGCCAGAGGAACTTACGCAGCAAAATCATGGCATTGCCCTTCTTGTCTGGCTGCGTGGGCAAGTATTCCCAGAGCGCGGCGAGAATTGGAATGGCGGTGTAGCTCGGCAGCCGCTGGGCATCGAAGACACTTTCGACATCCAGAAAACTCACCATTCCCTCGATACCTTTGACGACCATCTCCCACTCGTTGAGCATGCGGGTATAGTCGATGCCCCGGTATCCAGCCTGGCTTGGGATGCGATCTTGGCGCAGGGCCACCACATCCAGCACCAACCCAGGCAGGTCTGCATATTCCGAAGCACGCGGGACAGCGACATCCAGAGCATCCACATGCTCGTGGAGCGACTTTCCAGTTTCTTCCTCAACCAGTGCCACTACGATGTCGTATGTGGATAGGCGCACCGAACTGGTATTCATCTTTATGAAGACGTCCAAGGCTACTTCCTTGGGCGTTGTTGCAGGTAACGCGAGATAGGGCAAATTGAACTCGCGCACTTTGGTTCTTAGATCAGTAATAGTTTTTTTGCGCGCCTTATACGCCTTAAATTTGTCTGGCGCATCGGATGGAATCGTTTTTTCCACCCACGCGTCAATTTCCTCGTCCATGTCCTCAGGTCGCAGCAAGGTAACCGGGATATATTCACGGATCCAGCACTCCCGCGGATCGTTTACCCACATCGGATAGCGGATGCCGTTCTTGCTCCAACGGGCCTGACCATAGACATAGGGCAGTCTCGTGGAGCCATCGCCGGGGTTGTCCTCGAAGCCGATCAGGTAGGTACGGTCCTCGTACTTGTCGTGCAGGCTTCGCCACAGGGCTGTCAGCCGCTGCTGGCCGTCAAGGAGTTGCTCGGCTACCTTCTCGCCTGATTCTGGCGCATCAACCATGGTGCGGCTCTTGAACTTCTCCTTGTCACCTACCTGGAGGATCAAGGTCGCGCCGGAAGGGAGGCCCCGAAGGACGGTGGTCAACAAGCCCGAGACCTCTCCGTGTCCCCAGGCCACAAACCGCTGAAACCGCGGTAGGGTGATCTGGCGCGACCGGACGCGGTTGAACCATTCAGGCAAGAATCGGTCGTGTGCGTGCACCTTTATTCAATGCCTCGGTCTGTGTGCTCTTCAGTTACCAGCATCTAATGGATGGAACCGGATGGCAGAAAGCCACTCTTAGAGCCCCTGTTTGAGGCTCGCCTCGATGAAGGGGTCCAGGCCCCCGTCCAGCACCGCCTGGGTGTTGCCGGTCTCCACCCCGGTGCGCAGGTCCTTGATGCGCGACTGATCCAGCACGTAGGAGCGGATCTGGCTGCCCCAGCCGATGTCGGCCTTGCTGTCCTCCAGGGCCTGCTGCTCGCTGCGGCGCTTCTGCACCTCCAGCTCATAGAGCTTGGCGCGCAGTTGCTTCATGGCCTGGTCGCGGTTTTGGTGCTGGGAGCGCTCGTTCTGGCACTGGACCACGATGTTGGTGGGCAGGTGCACGATGCGCACCGCCGACTCGGTGCGGTTGACGTGCTGGCCCCCCGCCCCCGAGGCCCGGTAGACGTCGATGCGCAGGTCCGCGGGGTTGATGTCCACCTCGATGGAGTCGTCGATCTCGGGGGAGACGAACACCGCGGCGAAGGAGGTGTGGCGGCGGTTGCCCGAGTCGAAGGGGGACTTGCGCACCAGCCGGTGCACCCCGATCTCGGTGCGCAGCCAGCCGAAGGCGTAGGACCCCTCCACGCGCACCGCAGCGCTCTTGATCCCCGCCACCTCGCCCGGGGACACCTCCAGCAGCTCGCACTTGAAGCCATGCTGCTCGCCCCAGCGCAGGTACATGCGCAGCAGCATCTCCGCCCAGTCCTGGGCCTCGGTACCGCCCGAGCCCGACTGGATGTCGAGGAAGGCGTTGTTGGGGTCCATCTCACCGCTGAACATGCGGCGGAACTCCAGCCGCTCCACCTTGGCGGCGTGGTCCCGGAGGTCGGCGACCACCGCAGCCACCGCCGCCTCGTCGCCTTCCTCCACGGCCAAGCCCAGGAGGTCCCCCGCATCCGCGAGCCCCCCGTCCAGCTCCTCGATGGTGTCGACCACCGCCTCCAGCTCCGCCCGCTCCTTCCCGAGGGCCTGGGCCCGCTCCGGCGTCGCCCAGATGCCGGGGTCCTCCAGCTCCCGGAGGACCTCGATCAGCCGATCCTTGCGCTCGGCGTAGTCAAAGATACCCCCTGAGGGACGCGACGCGCCCCTTGAGATCCGCGATCTGGCCGAGAATCGGATTGATGTCTTCCATCCTGTGCTCCAGTGAACCGTTGGGGCGCGAAATCGCTCAGGCCCGCCGTGCCGGCTCGATCGCGCCGAATACCTCGCCGAGCCGCGCGATGAGGGCACGCAGCTCCAGCACCATGAGGGCGAAATCCGCATCGAGCAGGGCTGCGGGGTCATCACCCCCCGCCTGGGCCGCCTCCTCCACCAGCATATCGGTGAAGCGCAGGCGCCGCACGGCGAAGTCCTCCCCCAGGATACAGCTCAGCCGGTCGTTCCAGTCCACCGCCAGGCGCATCACCCGCTTGCCCGCCTCCAGGTGGGCGCGGATCTCCTCGCCTCCGAGATCCTGACGGCGACAGCGCACCACCGCCCCCTGCTCCTCGGGGTCCCGCAGCTCGCACTCGTTGCCGATGAGGAAGTCCGCGGGGGCCGACTCCGGGGTGAGCCAGGCGGTCAGCACCTCGGGGATGGAGAGCCCGGCCTCGGGGGGCTTGGCGGGCAGTGACCCCAGCCCCAGCCGGAGCAGGCTCACCAGGTCCTCCGCCCGCCGCCGGTTCGGGGAGTCCACCACCAGCCAGCCCGCCTGGGGATCCAGGTAGGCGAAGGTGCGGGTCGAGCGGGTGAAGGCCTTGGGCAGCAGCTCGGAGACCACCTCCTCCCGCAGCCGCTGGCGCTCCCGGCGGCCCACCTCCCGCAGCTCCTCGGCCTGGATCTGCTCCGCCCGCTCGGCCAGCACCTCGTTGACCACCGAGGCCGGCAGCAGCCGCTCCTGGCGCTGGGCGCACACCAGGAAGCAGCCGTTGGCGGCATGCACCAGGGGCCGCTCCGGCTCCCCCAGCGGGGGAAACCAGCCCAGGGTGAACAGCTCCTCCCCGCCGCAGGGGCGCGCCCGCTGGCCCGCCAAGGCCGCCTCCATGGCCTCAGCGGGGTAGGGGAACCCCTCCGTGAGCCGAAACAACTGTAGATTCTTGAACCACATGGCGTCCGTCAGCCTCGCATCCACAAAGAAACCCAAGGAGGGCCGGCCCCTTCGGCCAGGCCCCCGCCAAGAACCCCCACCGCGAACCTATTGGGTGGAGAACCCGTCCCCGCCCTCCGCCGCGGAGGGGGGGCGACGCTCGAACTCCGCGATCACCTGGGCCCCCAGCAGCAGGATCAGGGCCGCCAGCTCGAAGCTCAGCAGCACCACCACCGCGGTCGCCAGGGACCCGTAGACCAGGTTCACCAGGGACAGGGTGCGGAAGTACCACACCAGCACCCGGCGGGCCAGCTCCCAGAGCACCCCGGCCACCACCGCCCCGATCAGGGCGTGCCGCCAGGCGATGCGCCCCACCGGCATGATCAGGTAGAGGGCGGTCAGGAGCAGCACCAGCCCGCCCACCTCCAGCAGATAGAGCAGCCCCGGCGAGAGGGTGCTGCCATCGAGCACCCAGCCGAACAGCTCGATGCGCGCCTGGCCCAGGGCATCCACGGCGCCGCTGAACAGGGTGATGAGCAGCAGCCCCGCCCCGATCAGGGTGATGAAGGCGAAGGGGATGAGGGCCGAGATCACCGCGTGGCGGCGATGGATGGCCACCCGGCGGAAGAAGATCACCGACATGGCGTTCTCCAGCACCGTGAAGGCCAGGGTGGAGAAGAACACCAGGATCAGCATGCCCACCCAGCCCACGATCTCCCGATTGCGCAGGAAGCCCTCCACGTGGAGGATCAGGGCGTCCGCCACCGTCGGCACCAGTAGCTCCAGCTCTTTTTGCATGGTGGCCAGGAGCTGGGCCTCGGGCATGATCTGGGAGAGCCCGATCAGCAGCAGCATCAGCAGGGGCACGATGGACAGCAGCATGTAGTAGGCCACCGCACCCGATAGTAAGAGTCCCTGGTTGCGCCGGAAGCTCGCCAGGACCCGGCCGAGGAAGCGGCCGACGCGGAGCCCGGCGGCGGTCAGATCTTGCAGAACGGGGAGCACGGGTGACTGCGGAGGGCGACCCAGGGGGGCGGCTGGAACCGCAGCATCTTACCCGCCGGGCGGGATGGGATAAAGCGCGGCGCCGCGGATCTCCCACCCCTCCCGTGGGCGCGGGGGGATCTCCCGGGCCTCAACCCGACAGGCGCACCGGCAGGCGCCTAGGCCCCCAGGTGCCGGGTCGGGGCTCGAAGACCCCCGCGCAGGGGGTTCCGCAGCCGGCGCAGCGGCCATCGGGCGTCAGGCCCCAGTGGCCCAGGCGATACCAGTCCCGCTCGATCAGCAGCGCCCCGCAGGCGTGGCACCAGGTGCTGCCGCCCCGGGCGTCGTGCACGTTGCCCGTGTAGGCGTAGCGCACCCCGTTGCGGAGCGCGATGGCGCGGGCGCGGCTGAGGGTCTGGGGCGGGGTAGGGGGGACGTCCAGCAGCTTCCAGTCCGGATGAAAGGCGGTGAAGTGCAGGGGCACCTCGGGACCCAGCTCCGCCACCACCCACTGGGTGAGGCGCTCCAGCTCCGCGTCGCTGTCGTTGTGGCCGGGGATGAGCAGGGTGGTGAGCTCGATCCAGACCCGGGTTTCCCGCTTGAGGTAGACCAGGGTGTCCAGCACCGGCTGGAGGTGCCCGCCGCAGAGCTGGTGGTAGAAGTCCTCGCTGAAGGCCTTGAGGTCCAGGTTGGCGGCGTCCATCTCGGCGAAGAATTCCTCCCGCGCCCCGGGGAGGATGTAGCCGGCCGTCACCGCCACGCTCTTGATGCCGAGCGCCCGGCAGGCACGCGCGGTGTCGCAGGCGTATTCGAGGAAGATCACCGGGTCGTTGTAGGTGTAGGCCACGCTGCGGCAGCCCAGGGCCTGGGCCTTGCGGGCGATCTGCTCGGGGGTGGCGGCATCCGCCAGGGTGTCGATCTCGCGGGACTTGCTCATGTCCCAGTTCTGGCAGAACTTACAGGCGAGGTTGCACCCGGCGGTGCCGAAGGAGAGCACCGCGGTCCCCGGCAGGAAGTGGTTGAGGGGCTTCTTCTCGATGGGGTCCACGCAGAAGCCGCTGGAGCGCCCGTAGGTGCTGAGCACCAGTTGCTCGCCCTCCCGGGCGCGCACGAAGCACAGACCCGCCTGCCCGTCCTTGAGCTTGCAGAGCCGCGGGCAGAGGTCGCACTGGAGCCGGCCGTCCTCCAGCCGGTGCCAGAAGCCCACGGGATGGTGACTGGGTTGGACGCGCACCGCGGTGGTCTCCTCGGCTTGACATTCCCTGGCCCTTCTTAAACTTAATGATAGAAGACACCCAAGGGCATCACAGTGCCGGGAGGTCCCCGATGGTCAAGATTCGTCCCCCCGCGGTGGCGGGCAGCTTCTATCCCGCCGACCCCAAGGCCCTGCGCGCCGAGGTGCGTGGCTACCTGGCCGATGCCGCCCTCGCCGACCTGCCGCCCCCCAAGGCCCTGGTGGCGCCCCACGCGGGCTACATCTACTCGGGTCCGGTGGCGGGGAGCGCCTACCGCCAGCTCGAGCCCGTCGCGGCGCGCATCGGGCGGGTGGTGCTGGTGGGCCCCGCCCACCGGGTACCCTTCCGGGGCATCGCCTACGGGGAGGCGGAGCGCTATCGCACCCCGCTCGGAGAGGTGGAGATCGACACCGGCGCCCTCGGCGCCATAGCGGATCTGCCCCAGGTGCGTCGCTACGAGGCCCCCTTCGCCGGCGAGCACTGCCTGGAGGTCCAGCTCCCCTTCCTGCAGAGCGTCCTGGGGTCCTTCCGGCTGGTGCCCCTGTTGGTGGGGGAGGCCAGCGGGGCCGAGGTCGCCGAGGTGCTGGAGCGCCTCTGGGGCGGGGAGGAGACCCTGATCCTCATCAGCTCCGACCTCAGTCACTACCTCGACTACGCCACCGCCCGCCAGCGCGATGGTCGCACCACCCAGAACATCGAGGCCCTGCGCCCGGAGGCCATCGGCTACGAAGACGCCTGTGGCCGCGTCCCCCTCACGGGGCTGCTGCGGGAGGCCCGGCGCCACGGGCTGCGGGCCCACACCCTGGACCTGCGCAACTCCGGCGATACCGCCGGGCCCCGCCATCAGGTGGTGGGCTATGGCGCCTATGCCTTCTGCTGAGCCCCGGCGGCTCCCGGAGCGCGAGCGGGCCACCCTGCTCCGGGTGGCCCGGGACTCCATCGCCCGGGGGCTGCAAGCGGGCGAGCCGTTGCGGGTGAGGGTGACGGACTACCCGGCCGCCCTCCAGGCCCTGCGCGCCAGCTTCGTCACCCTGCATACCGGGCAGGAGCTCCGCGGCTGCATCGGGCACCTGGAGGCGGTGCAGCCCCTGGTGGAGGACGTGGCGGAGAACGCCTTCTCGGCGGCCTTTCGCGATCCCCGCTTCCCAGCGCTCGGGCCTGCGGAGCTCGGGTCCCTGCGGATCCACATCTCGGTGCTGACTGAGCCGGAGCCGCTCCCCTGCGCCTCCGAGGCGGAGCTGCTGACCCGGCTGCGACCGGGGCGGGATGGCCTGATCCTGGAGGCCGGCGCCCGGCGGGGGACCTTCCTGCCCTCGGTGTGGGAGTCCCTGCCCCGGCCGCAGGAGTTCCTGCGCCACCTCAAGCTCAAGGCCGGGCTGCCCCCGGACCGCTGGCCCGCCCAGATGCGGGTCTATCGCTACGAGACCGAATCCTTCGGGGAGACCCCATGAGACACCCTGCCAGCGCCCTCGCCGCCCTGGGGGCGGCCGCCCTCTTGGCCGGCTGTGCCGCCCCGCGGGCCTACAGCCCCGAGGAGCTCGCCTCACTGCCGCAACTGGTGGTCGAGCGGCCCATCCCCATCCCCAGCGGGCGGGCGCGGGCCCTGTTCCAGGGCGGGCGCCAGGTGGTGGGCCAGAGCTACTACGACCCCTACTGCGAGCTGGTCACCGCCAGCGTCTCCGAGGGGTCCCTCAGCGTCGCCCCGGATCGCTTCGGTGTCACCGGCGTGGCCAACCGTCTCCTCCGGGACCCCATCGCCGAGATCCCGCCTTTCCTGCTGGGGAGCTGGAGCTGCCAGGACCCCCTCTATCAGGAGTCACGCTGGTATCTGAGATCGGAGAAGCAGCCCGGCGTACTCTACCTGCGTTGCCTGGTGCCCTACTTCCACTGCCAGCTCGGTCCCCCGGGGGACGCGGTGGTGGTTCAGGGCATCCTGGGGCCGGGCTTTCACCTGGAGTGAGAGGCCCCGGTCCCCCCCTCAACGCTTGGGCTCGAGGCGGATCTGGTTCGCGTCGTCGTCGATGGTGACCTTGTAGCGGCCGAGCACGCTCATCCCCAGCAGCCCCGAGGAGCCCAGCCGCTCGTCGGCGATGAAGGCCACCGCGATGTTCTCCTCCTTGGCCGGCCCCAGCTCGATGGAGGGGAGCTGCCCCAGCCTGGCCTCGGTCTGGCCGTTGGCGGTCTGCACCCGGCTGTCCTTGAGGGCATCGGGCGGAAAGCCCAGGGCGTCCGCCAGCGAGGCGGGCAGCACCAGGTAGTCGGCCCCGGTGTCCAGCAGCAGCCAGGTCTCCACCGGCGCGGGACCCGGTCCCCTGAGCCGTACCCGCACCAGGTGCTGGTTCCCCTGGCGCTGGGAGTCGAGCAGGATCTCCAGGTTATTGCGCTCCGCCGGGGGGGTCTTCTTGCCGAGCACGATCACCCGCTCGATCCCCCCCTCGGGCTTGCGCACCACCACGTAGTCGAAGTGGGACAGGAGGTTGCGCAGCCGATCGAAGGTCCCCTCACCGCCGAGCCGGCCCTTCTCCCCCTCGGTGTTCTCCAGCCCCTTGACCTGGAACCCCGACTTCTCCGCCAGGGCCTTGAGCTCGGTCGAGACATCCTCAGTCGTGGTCGCCCCGGGCACCGCGGCCGACCAGAAAGAGGCGATCAGGGGAACGCAAGCTAACCAAAGGGTCCGAAAACGCGACGGCATGGGACGAGGGCGAGTGGCGCTGGGGTAGGCTAATGATGACCACAGAGGACCCCTCGGGCAACGCCCCGTAGATTGGGCATCGCCCAACGACGGGCACCGCCCAACGGATGGGGTTGGGCATCGCCCAACAAATGGGGGCCTCCGGATCCAGTCGTTTGGGCATCGCCCAACAAATAGGGACCTCCCGCCCCGGTTGGGCATTGCCCAACGTGGCGACCATGCGGAACGTAGCGAACATGCCCAACAAGGCTAAAATGCTGACCGCCAAGGACACCGCCCAACCCACAAGAATGTCGGGGCCGGCGCAATAGCGGGGAACCTAAAGAAAATTTTACAATCTCTAGCAGCCTGTCGGACTTGAGCCTCGCGATGACCTTCTTGGGCCGTCAAG
>CAZFHV010000011.1:0-32026 GCA_964519095.1 uncultured Chromatiaceae bacterium
CTTGTCCTCCAGCTCGCAATAGAGGCGGGGCAGCTGGGTCAGGAAGGTCTCCTGGAAATAGCTGACGCCGTTCTTGACCTCGTCGATTACCGCGAGTCGGGTCGGGCGCAGGATGCGGGTCTTCCAGAGCGTGAGGACCAGCCGGCGCAGTGCCTGCTCGCTCTCGGCGAGCTCACCGGGCGTCATGCGCATCCGGTCTCGGCTGTCCAGCAGCCGGCCGATATCCTGCTGGCAGCCGAGGATGCTCTTGCGGCTGACTTCGGTGGGGTGGGCGGTGAGGACCGGCGAGACCAGCAGGGCACCAAGGGTCTGGTGCAGGGTCGCATCGTCGACTCCCGCGAGCTGAAATCTGTCGAGCAGATGGTCGAAGCTGCCCTTGGAGGGGGCGGCCTCCTTGGTCGCGCGGGTGCGGCGGCGTCGGACCCGGTGTTGGTCCTCGGCGATGTTGACCAGGTGCAGAAAGAAGGTGAAGGCGCGGATGATGGTCTGGGTGGTGTCGCGGGAGAGCCCGTCCAAGAGCGTCTCCAGGCTGGCGCGGGCCGATTCGTCCGCCCCTTTGGCCAAGCCCACCAGGTCCTGGCGAATGCGCTCGGCCAAGCCGTACACCTCGGCGCCCTCCTGGGTGCGCAGGGTGTCGCCGAGGATCCGTCCCAGCAAGCGGATGTCCTCGAACAGGGCGGCGTCCAGATGAGTGGGTGCGGTGGGGTTGGTGTCAGTCATGGCGGCGCTCCAGGACGGAAAGGTTGCCGAGGAGGTGCCCAGCAGTGCATCGCTGCGCGGCGTTGTTCCGAGTATCGGCTGTTCTGTGGGTCCGTCAACCAGGCTTGCTGCATTCCGCCGGCAGCTCCGCCTAGCGCACCCTTTGCTCTTGGGCGCCGATCTGAGTCCCACCACCGCAAGCTCCGAGGTGCGGCGCTTCAGCTCCTCCTCTTTCAGGTCGGGGGCGCGGTCGAGGTTACAGGCCCCTGGAGCTGATTGAGGGCCAGGCGTTGCTGGGCCTTGAGCTGGGTGAGGGTGGCCCTCTGGGCGGCGAGGCGAGAGCGGTGCTCGTGGCAGTCGCGCTGGAGCAGAAGGTCCCGCCGCGCCACCCGTACCGGGATCGCCTCTACCCGGGCGCTGACCTTGGCACTGAGCTCCGCGTTGTTCAGGCTCCCCACCGTCGCCGCTGCGCTGCGCTCCGGCTGGCTCAGGCGGTCACCGAGCGGGGCCGCTCTGACGGGCGATTCGGCGCAGGGCGAGGCAGCGGGAGCAGCAGGGCGAGGAGGATGGAGAGTGGAGGGCGAATGGGTGGGGTAGGGAGGTGGCGTCTGCCCCGAGCGATCGATGAGGCTCTGGGGACCTGAAATGCCTTTACCCCCTCCGGGTCTGTCGGTGAGGGGCGGCAGGCTCAGGGATTGGCGCCGTCCCTTTCGAGTGCCGTATCGGTTTGCAGATCGGGCGTCTCATCTAGCCAGGCCAGCAGGAGCTTATAGCCCAACACCAGCACCACCGAGCCCACGAACAGCCCGATGATCCCGGAGCTGATGAAGCCGCCGATGGCGCCGATGAAGATCACCGCCATGGGCACCTCCACCCCGCGGCCCAGCAGGATGGGCTTGAGGATGTTGTCCAGGGCCCCGACCATGAGGCTCCATGCCAGGAACAGCACCGCGGGCAGGGTTTCGGCCGTGGAGAACACATAGATCACCATCGGCAACATGATGGGCAGGATGCCGATCTGGATGACGCTGAGCAGCAGGCAGAGCAGGGCCCAGAGGCCCGCCCCAGGGATCCCCATCACCATGAATCCCGATCCGGCGAGGAGGGACTGGATGATGGCTACCCCCAGGATGCCGCGGGTCACGCTGCGCACCGTGGCCTCCGCTAGCCGGGCGAAGTCCGCCCCCCTGGCCCCCGCCAGCCGGATGGCGATGGCATAGGCGGCCTGGGTGGCCCGCTCCGAGTGGGCTAGGAGGAAGCCCGCGATCACGATGGCGATGACGAACTGCAGGATGCCGTAGCCGGCACCCGCCGCGGTGGACAGCAAGAAGGAGCCCACGCCCTTGAGGTAGGGGGCGATCCGGGTGGCGGTGGCGGCCAGGTTTTCCGAGGCCTGGCGCCAGAAGGCATCGATGGTCGACCCCACCAGGGGCCAGTCCTTCACCGTCTCCGGGGGCGGGGGAACCGCGAGGGTGCCTTCCTGAAACCCCCGAGCCAGGCCCTGGGCGCCCGCGATCAGGGTGTCGCTCAGCATCACCATGGGCGTGATCAGAATCACCAGTCCGAGCAGGGCTATCCCGGTCCCCGCCAGGCCCTTGCGCCCCCCGAGGAGCTCTTGCAGCCAGAGAAAGCCCGGATAGGCCCCCACCGCGATGATGATGCCCCAGGCGATGGGAATGATGAACGGCTGGACGATCTCGAAGCACCAGGCCGCCAGCAGCACAAGGACGCCGATGCGGATGGCCGCCTCCAGCGCATTGCTCATGAAACGCTTGTCGTCGGTCATCTCTCCTCCTCCCCGAAGCGCGGTGGCTCTCTGGCCCTTGGGCGCTGGGGGAGACAGCCTGCGGGCAGCCCGGCAGAAATTCAAGTCGGGAGGAGGCGCTGGTCTGCCCAAGTGCGGGGGGGTGTAGCAAGGTCTGGGGTGGCAACCGACGGGAGCAAGGAATACGGGGAGGCCCTCGCGCGGCGATCCGAGTGGCCTTGTTTCGTCGGCCAGCCGTCGTTGGCTCGGCGACGACTCCAACCAACGGGGCGGTCAGGCTGCGACCCAATAGAGTCGGTACCGCTATCTGGGTGCCAGCAAGGGGTGTGGTGAGAGCCTGGGGGAAGATCTTCGATCAGCGGTCCGGCATCGCCCGAAAAAGTCGGCTGGGCGGCCGAGAGTCATCCCCTAGGGGGCCCCCGGGGAGCGGGGAGGCACCTCCCTGTGCCACCGAGTGTCCGGCTGCGCGCCGGGCTGCAAGTCGGACCGTAGGTCGAACCGTAGGTCGGACTGTAGGTCGGACTGTAGGTCGGACTTCAGTCCGACACTTCGCAGTCTCCACCTCTAGGCCGACGGTGCGCTGCCCACCGCGTCGTTGGGCTCTGCCCAACCTACAGCCGGTTACTTGGACTCGGCCTTGGCGGGGGCCGCCGGGGCAGCGGGAGCGGCGTAGGGGGCGCCGTAGGGGGCGCCATAACCGTAGGGGGCACCGTAGCCCCAGGGACCACCGTAGGGCCCACCCCAGCCGTAGGGGCCGTAGCCGTAGTAGTCGTTGTAGCGGTTGTAGCCCCGACCCCAACCGCGGCCACTGCCGCTCATGTTCATGTTGAAGTCGCCGAAGCCATCACCGAAGAAGTCGTCCATGAAGCTGCGGTCCCCCCAGCCACCGGGACCACCCCACCAGGCATTGGCGGAGGCAGAGGCACCGAGGAGGGCGGCGAGGGCGGCGGCGGACAGGATCGTGTTCATCAGTTTTCTCCAAGTTGGGTGTAGGAAGTCTCGGTTGGTGAGCCGGTGTCTTCTTACCCCCCAGCTCATGGAGAAGTAGAATATAAGAAACTGCTGAAATACTCAAGAACTATTTTTCGCAGTCCCATGCCCCCCCCAAGGAGCGCTTCGAGAGCGGCTCCGCCCGCCTCGAAGCGGTGGGGACGTCCCGATCCCCGAGGGATGATCCCGGAAACTCCCCCTCCCGGGGAGACTGCTTGTCCGGCCCGGAGGCCCGGGACGCGGGCCGGGGTGCCCAAACTGGCCTTGGGGCTCGCCCTGGGCGATGATCGGTGGCGGGAACGGCTAGGGGAGGGCAGATTGAGGTCGGTGGTTCGGGGCGCTGGTTCGGGAGTCGGGCAGACCGGTAGGGTACTGGTCCTGGGTACGTCCCTGCTCGGCGCCCTGTGCCTCGCCGCTTTGGTCTACAGTCTGCACATGCCAGGCGAATCTCACACAGGCCCCCTGCCGCCGCTCAATGAGGCGGAAAGGGAGATCCGCGAGCGGCTCGCCGCCCATGTCCAGAGGCTCGCGGGCGAGATCGGGGAGCGCAACCTCTGGCACTACCCGGCGCTGCTGGCGGCGGCGGACTACGTCGCGGAGACCTTTGCCGAGCTCGGTTATCGAGCCCAGGAAGAACCATTCCAGAGTCGCGGTCGGCGGGTGCACAACCTCATCGCCGAGCGCCCCGGCGGCGCCAAGGCCGAGGAGATCCTGCTGGTGGGCGCCCACTATGATTCGGTTCGGGGGAGCCCCGGCGCGAACGACAACGCCTCCGGCGTGGCGGCCCTGCTGGAGCTGGCGCGTCTGGTCGCTGGGGAGCAGCTGGCGCGGACGATTCGTTTCGTCGCCTTCGTCAACGAGGAGCCGCCCTTCTCCTACGGCCCCGAGATGGGGAGCCTGGTCCATGCCCAGGGTGCCAGGGCGCGGGGGGAGTCCATAGCCGCCATGTTCTCCTTGGAGACCATCGGCTACTACGCCGATGCGCCCGGCAGCCAGCACTACCCCTTCCCGCTCAGCGCCTTCTATCCGGACACCGCCAACTTCATCGGCTTCGTGGGCAACCTTGGTTCTCGCTCGCTGGTGCGCAGCGCCCTCGGAAGCTTCCGCCGGGGCACGGCCTTTCCCGCCGAGGGTGCGGCGGTTCCCGCCTGGGTGACGGGAGTGGGGTGGTCGGACCACTGGTCCTTCTGGCAGGCCGGTTACCAGGCCATCATGGTCACGGACACCGCCTTCTTCCGCTATGCCCACTACCACACCGAAGGGGATACCCCGGAGAAGGTCGATTACGACCGCACCGCACGGGTGGTGGCGGGGCTCGCGCGGGTGATTGCCGACTTGGCCGCGGCGCCCAGCCGGCCCTGAGGGGCATGCCGGGCCCCCGTCGGTCCGGGCGCAGGGCGGGGGAGGGCGGTCGGTGCTGTCCTTTTACACGCCGCCAGCGAGGCTACGGCGCGGCGCGGATTGTGGCTCAGTGAGAGGCTGGATGACCCTGGATTCGCCCCAAGCGCTCCCAGGCCGTCGGCAGGCTGAGCCCCGCCTCCTCGAGGGTCTGGAGCAGGCGCCGGCCATCGCTGGCCAGGAGGCTGAGCTGGTCAGCGTCGAAGAGCTGGAGTGCGGCCTCCAGGGCCTCCGTGGGGGCGCTGAGCAGGGTGGGGACCAGCTCCTCGGGGGCGATGGGGCCCCGGGGGTGGAGGAGGTCGGCGACCAGGGGTTGCTCCAGGAGCTCGAAGTGGAGTTGCCGCGCCTGCTCCTCTCCCGCCAGTTCCTGGTGGGCGAGGGGATCGTCGCCCGCCCCGCGCCAGATGGCCCGCATGATGACCTCGATCAGGGTACGTAGGGCGCCCTTGGCCTCGCGCTGGTCGCCTCCGAGCCCCGCGGCCTCCTCGTAGGCCTGCTCCAGCCCCTCCTTGAGGGACAGGATGCGATCGCTCGGCTCGCTGGGGCTGAGGCCCGCCGCTTGTACCACCAGCTCGCGGAGCCGCCGCTGGAAGGCGATCGACTCCTCTTGGTCCCGGAGGCGCGCCGCGCGGAGCTCCTCGCGGCTGACCTCGGGGGGTGGGTTGCCGAACAGGGGGTTGAGATGGCGCCGCTGCAGGGCCCGCTCGTGGCGACCGGGGGCCTCCTGGAAGGGGAGGCTCATGGCGGGGACCCCCTCGGGGCAGCGGCGACGAGGGCCTCGTAGAGGGCGGAGTAGTCCTGGTCCACCCGTCCGGCCTCGAGGCCCCGCTCGCAGGCTCGGGCGATGGCGGCGGTGGTGGCGGTGTCGAGACCCAGCGGCGTGGCCACCCGCTCGAACAGGCGGACGTCCTTGAGGAGGTGCTTGAGGGGGAAATTGGCCCGCGCGTAGTCGTGGGCCAGGTAATTCGGCAGCTTCTTGTCGAAGGTGGGGGCGTAGAGGGCGCTCTCGCGCAGCAGCCCCATGAAGGAATCCACCTCGAGTCCCTCGGCCCGCACCAGTCCCAGACTGAGGGAGAAGGTGGCGGTGAGGCCCGCGATGAGCTGGTTGAGGGCGAGCTTGAGGGCGGCGGCCTGTCCCACCCCGCCCAGATGGAGGATCCTCTTCCCCAGGTGTCCGAGCAGGGGCAGGACCTGCTGTTGCAGCGCCCCATCCCCACTGGTCATGAGGAGCAGGTTGCCGGAGAGGGCCTCCGGGAGGCTCCCGAGCACCGGCGACTCCAGGTAGGCCCCGCCCGACTGAGCCACCCGACGGGCTAGGGCCCGACTCTCCTCGGGGGCGATGGTGCCCATCTGGATCAGGGTGCGCCCGGGGAGGAGGGCGGCGACCCCTCCCGCGTCGAGGGTCTCGGCGATGGCCCGGGCGTCGCTAAGGACCAGGAGGACCACCTGGGCCTGGGCGATGGCCGCGGCGGGGGTGGGGACAAGGGGGACGCCCGCCGCCGCCACGGCTGAGGCCCGCTCCGGGGTACGGTTCCAGCCCAGCACCTGGGCCCCCGCCCCGTGCAGCCGCAGTGCGATGGCGCCGCCCATGAGGCCGAGCCCCAGCACCGCTGTGGTTGGAAGGGGGCGGGGCGGTGCCGGATCGGCCGGGGGGAGGCTACTCGAGTCGCTCGGCGTCATGGCGTTGGCTGGAGCATTAGGAGATAGGAATATAGCAATGCAATAATATACATTGAAAGAAATATAGGGTATTTCAGAGGAATTCCATAGACTATTTTCGTGACCTAGCTCAATATCTTGTTGCAGTGCAGCAGATGCTGCCGTACCCTTACCGACGGAAAACTACTAGATTCGGTACGACACTCCGGCCTAGTATGTTAGGGAAAACCCCTAGAGGCAAACCGGCAGCTGGGGGTTGGGGGGGCCAACCGGCCCGAGCAAGAGGGCGGTCAAAGACCGCTGGGAGAAGAAAATACTGGGGGCGATGGGTCCGATAGGTGGCCGATCGCCGGGATGGTTTAACGAGCCGGTGGGTGATGCCAAGATGGAATCGATCGGATTCATCGGTGTCTCCGTAACCTTCATGACGGTGCTCGGCTTGCTGCTGGCCGCGCTGCTGGTGGTCGCCAACCGCAGGTTCTACGTCTTCGAAGACCCCCGCATCGACCAGGTCGAGGAGCTCCTCCCGCGGGCCAACTGCGGCGCCTGTGGCACCGCGGGTTGCCGGCCCTTCGCGGAGCGGCTCATCCAGGGCGAGATAAAGCCCGGCCAGTGCACCGTCAACAGCCCCGCCATGAACCAGCTGATCGCCAATTTCCTGGGCGTGGAGCTGGGCGCCCAGGAGAAGCGCGTGGCACGCCTGGCCTGTGCCGGGGGCGCCCACGTGGCCCAGGTGCGAGCCTTCTATGGGGGACTCAAGTCCTGTCGCGCCGCGGCCCTGGTGGCTGGCGGGGGTAAGGGCTGCACCTGGGGCTGTCTGGGGATGGGGGACTGCGCCGAGGTGTGTGAGTTCGACGCCATCACCATGGACCGCTTCGGCCTCCCGGTGGTGGACGAGGCCCGCTGCACCGCCTGCGGGGACTGTGTCGAGGTCTGCCCCAAGGACCTCTTCAGCCTCCACCCGGTCAGCCGCCGGCTGTGGGTGGCCTGTCGCAACCGGGACTTCGGCGATGAGGCCGAGGCCCAGTGCGAGGTGATCTGCACCGCCTGTGGGCGCTGTGCCGCCGATTCCCCCGAGGGTCTGGTGGAGATCCAGACCAACCTGGCGGTGGTGGACTACAGCAAGAATGCCCTGGCCTCCAAGGTTGCCATCGAGCGCTGCCCGACCGGGGCGATCGTCTGGTTGGAGCAGGGGGGCCAGGTCACCAAGGGCCGCGACGCCCGCCGCATCGTCCGCAAGGAGCCCAGACCCCTACCGGCGAGCTGCTGAGGGGGCTCATCCGCTGGGACCAGCACAGGTGCCGCGGCCCTCGCCGCGGATCCCACATTCCCGGTGGACCCGCCATAGGGTCCACCCCCACCGACATTCGTTCGAGTGCAAGGGGAGCTGAGCCATGTTTGGGAAGAACGAGCCAAAGCGTTTCAAGTATCCCGGGGTGCGCATGGCGCTCGACGGCAACAGCGCCGTCATCCTCTGCGAGCGGGAGGCTTCGGACGCCGCCGGCGCCTATCCGATCACCCCGTCCACCCAGATGGGCGAGGGCTGGGCCGAGGAGACGGCCAAGGGCCATGTCAACATCTCCGGCCGCCCGCTGGTCTTCATCGAGCCCGAATCCGAGCACGCGGCGGCGGCGGTGACCGCCGGCATGGCCATGTCGGGCCTGCGGGCCACCAACTTCTCCTCCGCCCAGGGCATCGCCTTCATGCACGAGTCCCTGTACGCGGCGGTGGGCAAGCGGTTGCCCTATGTGCTCAACATCGGCTGTCGCGCCATCACCAAGGCCAGCCTCAATGTCCACTGCGCCCACGACGACTACCACTGCATCGATGACACGGGCTTCTTCCAGATCATGGCCCGGGACGCCCAGGGCGCGGCAGACCTCAACCTGATCGGCCGCAAGGTCGCAGAGCTGTCCCTGACCCCGGCGGCGGTGGCCCAGGACGGATTCCTGACCACCCACCTGATCGAGCCCGTCAACGTCCCCGAGCGCGCCCTGATCGCCGAGTTCCTGGGCCGGCCCGAAGACCTCATCGATTGCCCCACCCCTGCCCAGCGCATCGTCTACGGGCCCAAGCGGCGCCGGGTGCCGGAGCTGTGGGACGTGGACCAGCCCCTGCTGTCGGGTTCCGTGCAGAACCAGGATGCCTACATGCAGGCAGTGGTTGCCCAGCGGCCCTACTTCTTCGAGCACATCCGCGCCTTCACCGACCAGGTGATGGAGGAGTACTACCAGCTCACCGGCCGGCGCTACGAGCGGGTGACGGGCTACCGGCTGGAGGACGCGGACTACGTGCTCCTCGGCATGGGCTCCATGGTTGTGCAGGCCCGGGCGGTGGCGGACTACCTGCGCAAGACCCGCAAGCTCAAGGTGGGGGTGGTGGAGATCGCCCTCTACCGGCCCTTCCCCGGCGACCTGGTGGGCAAGCTGCTGAAGGGCAGGCCCCAGGTGGCGGTGCTGGAGCGCACCGATCAGCCCCTGGCCGAGGACCTGCCGCTCATGCGCGAGGTGCGGGCCGCCCTCACCAAGTGCCTGGAGAATGGCGCCATCGGCCGCGGCGAGCAGCCGCCCTATCCGGGCTACGAGACTTACAAGCCCACCGACATGCCTCGGCTGTATTCGGGCTGCTACGGCCTGGGCAGCCGGGACCTCCAGCCCGAGGGCCTGATCGGGGCGGTGGAGAACATGCTGCCGGAGGGCAAGCGGCGGCGCTTCTTCTACCTCTCGGTGGACTTCGTGCGCGATCCCTTGACCCCCAAGCAGGAGATCGCCCAGCAGGAGCTGCTGGCCGCTTACCCCCAGATCCGCGATCTTGGGGTGCGGGGCAGCGAGAACCCGGACCTGATGCCCGAGGGGGCCATCACGGTGCGCATCCACTCGGTGGGCGGCTGGGGCGCGGTGACCACGGGCAAGAACCTGGCCATGACCCTGTTCGACCTCCTGGGTTTCGACATCAAGGCCAACCCCAAGTACGGCTCGGAGAAGAAGGGCCAGCCCACCACCTACTATCTGGCCGCGGCCCCCACGCCCATCCCGCTGAACTGCGAGTTCCACCACGTGGACGTGGTCCTCTCCCCCGACGGCAACGTCTTCCAGCACTCCAACCCCCTGAGCGGGCTCGCCAAGGGCGGGGTGTTCATCATCCAGTCGAGCGAGACCGATCCCGCGGCGGTCTGGGCCAGCTTCCCGGCCCAGGCGCGCAAGTACATCCTGGAGCGGGGGATCCGTGTCTTCTTCCTCGACGGCTTCAAAATCGCCCGGGACGAGGCCACGGACCCGGAGCTGCAGTTCCGCATGCAGGGCAACGCCTTCCAGGGGGCCTTCTTCGCCGGTTCCCCCCTGATGGCGCGGGTAGGGCTCGACGAGCCGCGCCTGCTGGAGGCCATCGAGATCCAGCTCCACGCCAAGTTCGGCCGCAAGGGCGAGCGGGTGGTGCAGGACAACCTGCGGGTGGTGCGTCGCGGTTTCGACGAGACCCGCGAGATCCTGGAGAAGCCCCTGGCGGTGGCCCCCACCCAGGTGGAGCGCAAGGAGGTGCTGCTGCCCCTGATGCTCAAGAAGCTACCGGAGGCGGATGGGGGGGTGGCCGACATCCACCGTTTCTGGGAGCAGACCGGCTACTTCTACGCCACCGGCAAGGGCAACGACAACCTGGTGGATCCCCACATGGCCCTGTCCCTGATGCCCGCCTCCACGGGCATCTTCCGGGACATGACCCAGATCCGCTTCGAGTACCCCAAGTACCTCCCGGAGCAATGCACCGCCTGTGGCGACTGCTACACGGTCTGTCCCGACAGCGCCATCCCCGGCCTGGTGAGCAGCATCGGGGAACTGTTCGAGACCGCCATCGGGCGCATCGAGCGGGGTGGGCGCCCCACCCAGTACCTGCGCCGCGAGACCCGTGCGGTGGAGAAGCGCCTGCGTACCCTCATCGAGCAGACCGGCGAGGAGGCCAGCGTCGGCAAGCTGCTGGATCTGGCGGTGCTCGAGCACCTGTCCGCCTCCGCGCTCGAGGGGGCGGAGCGGGAGACCCTGGAGCGGGAGCTCGGCTGGTGGCTGGAGACCATCGGCGACTACCAGCTCTCCATCACCAAGCCCTACTGGACCAACCGGGAGAAGAAGCAGAAGGGGAGCGGGGGGCTCTTTTCCATCACCGTCAATCCCTATACCTGTAAGGGCTGCATGGAGTGCGTGGCGGTCTGTGACGACGGGGCCCTGGTGGCCGAGGCCCAGAACGATAAGGCGGTGGAGGCGCTGCGCGCCCGCTGGGGGTTCTGGCTCGATCTGCCCAGCACCGATCCGGGCTTCATCCGCATCGACGACCTCAACGAGAAGGTGGGGGCCCTGGAGACCCTGCTGCTCGACAAGCGCAGCTACAGCGCCATGAGCTGCGGGGACGGCTCCTGTATGGGCTGCGGGGAGAAGACCGCCATCCACCTCTTCACCGCCACCGTCACCGCCCTGATGCAACCGCGGGTGAAGAAGGAGGTGGGCCGGCTCGACGAGCTCATCAAGCGCCTGGAGGCCCACATTCGGCTCAAGCTCGCCGCGCACATGGACATCTCCAACACCACGGCCATCGGCGAGGCGGTGGAGAGGCACCGGGATCGGGACCTCTCCCTGGCCGAGCTCTCCGCCACCCTGGATCGGGGCGGTCGCGCGGAGCCCGTGGATTCCCACTGGCTGCACTGGGTGACCCAGCTCCTGGAGAGGCTCAAGCACCTGCGCTGGCGCTACACCGAGGGTCGCACCCGCCGCGGCCGGGCGGAGATGGGCATCATCAACGCCACCGGCTGCACCTCCGTGTGGGGCTCCACCTATCCCTTCAACCCCTACCCCTTCCCCTGGACCAACAACCTGTTCCAGGACTCGCCCTCCATGGCCATGGGCATCTTCGAGGGCCACATGCGCAAGATGACCGAGGGCTTCAAGGCCATCCGCATGGCGGAGCTGGAACTGGCGGGCGGCTACAACCCCAAGGAGCACGACCCCTTCTTCACCCACTTGAACTGGAAACAGTTCACCGAGGAGGAATGGCGGCTCTGCCCGCCGGTGGTGGCGGTGGGCGGGGATGGGGCCATGTACGACATCGGCTTCCAGAACCTGTCCCGAGCCCTGATGTCCGGGCTGCCGGTCAAGATCCTGGTGCTCGACACCCAGGTCTACTCCAACACCGGTGGCCAGGCCTGTACCTCGGGGTTCATCGGCCAGGTAGCGGATATGTCCCCCCACGGCAAGGCCTGGAAGGGCAAGGAGGAGACCCGCAAGGAGATCGGCCTCATCGGCGTCGCCCATCGCACCGCCTATGTGATGCAGGGCTCCATGGCCAACGTCACCCACCTGATCGAGGGCTACATCGACGGGCTCAACAGCCGGCGGCCGGCCCTATTCAACATCTACGCCGTCTGTCAGCCCGAGCACGGGGTACCGGACGACGCCTCGGCCCGCCAATCGCGCCTGGCGTTGGAATCCCGCGCCTATCCCCTGCTGCGCTTCGACCCCGACCGGGGGGAGACCTTCGAGGAGTGCATCGACATCGAGGGCAACCCGGCCCTCGATCAGGACTGGCCCACCTACAGCCTCAAGTACCGCGACGAGGGCCACCACGAGCGGTCGCTGGAGCTGCCGCTCACCTTCGCGGACTTCGCCATGACCGAGGCCCGTTTCCGCAAGCACTTCCGCCGGGCGCCCCCCGAGACCTGGAACGACAACATGGTGCCCCTGGCGGAGTTCCTGGACCTGGACCCCGAGGAGCGTGAGGGCCGGTTCCCCTTCATCTGGGGGCTGGACTCCAGGCATCGGCTGATGCGGGTGCTGGTGGCGGAGGAGCTGGTGCGCTCCAGCGCCGACCGGCGCCGCTTCTGGCGTCAGCTGCGCGCCCTGGCGGGGCTCTACAACCGGGTGGACATCGAGGCCCTCATCGCCCGCACCAAGGCCGAGATGGCCCAGAGGCTCTCGGCGAGCCTCCTGGCCATGGCGGCGGGGGGAGCTGCGGGGGGCCTCATCGACCCGATCCCCACCGCCAAAGGCGGCAACGGCAGCGGCCTCGCCCCGGTGCCGGGCAACGGGGCAGGGGATTGGGAGCCCGTCTGGGTGGAGACGCCCCAGTGCACCGCCTGCGACGAGTGCATCAACATCAACCCCAAGCTGTTCAGCTACAACGACCAGAAGCAGGTCGTGGTGAAGGATGCCAAAGGGGGACCCTACCGCGACATCGTCAAGGCGGCGGAGAAGTGCACCGCCGGGTGTATACACCCCGGCACCCCCTGGAACGCGGGGGAAAAGGACCTGGATAAGCTCGTCAAACGGGCGGAGAAGTATCAGTAGGCCCAGTCGATAGCGGTGAAGCACCGGAGGGATCGGCGATGATGTTCCGACAAATGGGGCTCCTGAACCCCCTACAAAGGCACAGAACCTTCCGCCATGGGATCTATCCCCTGGAGCACAAGGAGCTCACGGCGGGTAAGCCCATCAAGCGTCTGGCCTTTGCCCCGGTCCTCATCATCCCCCTGTCCCAGCATCGGGGTCAGCCAGCCGTGCCCCTGGTGAAGGCCGGCCAGGAGGTGGTGCGGGGCGAGCCCATCGCCCGGGCCGCGGGTTTCATGTCGGTGCCCATGCACGCCCCTGCCACCGGCGTGGTGACGGGGATCGAGCTCTGTCATACCGCCCAGGGCCCCAAGACCGAGGCCATCTACCTCAAAGTCTACCAGGCCGCTACCCAGCAGGTCCTCTACGAGCTGGAGCGGGACCCCTGCAGCCTCAGCCCGGAAGAAATCGTCGCTGCCACCCAGGACGCAGGGCTGGTGGGGCTCGGGGGTGCGGCCTTCCCCACCCACGCGAAGATGCGCCCCCCCCTGGGACGCACCATCCACACCCTGGTGGCCAATGGCTGCGAGTGCGAGCCCTACCTCACCTGCGACCACCGCATCATGCTGGAGCGCACCGATTACCTCGTGAGGGGCGTGCGCATCGCCATGCGGACCGTGGGGGCGGAGCGGGCCATCATCGGGGTGGAGGACAACAAGCTCGACGCGGTGGCCGCGATCCGCGCCCGGCTTCCGGCGGATGGCAAGATTCGAGTGGAGGCGGTGGAGACCAAGTACCCCCAGGGCGCGGAGAAGATGCTCATCAAGAGCCTCCTGGGCAAGGAGGTGCCCTCCGGGGGCCTTCCGGCGGAGGTCGGGGTGGCGGTCTTTAACGTGGGTACCCTGGCCCAGCTCGGCGAGCTCCTGCCCCAGAGCCGGGGGCTGATCGAGCGGGTGGTCACCGTCAGCGGACCCGGGGTCCACTCCCCGGGCAACTACCTGGTGCCCGTGGGCACGCCCCTGCGGTTCCTGCTGGAGCAGGCGGGGGTGCTCCCAGAGTCCATCACCGTGGTCCTGGGCGGGCCCATGATGGGCATGTCCGTGGCCTCCCTGGATGTCCCCATCACCAAGGCGGTCTCCGGGGTGGTGGTGCTGGAGCGCGATGAGGACGATGACGAGCCCCGTCCCGTTTACCCCTGCATCAAGTGCTCCTACTGCCTGGATGCCTGCCCCATGCAGCTCAACCCCTCCATGCTGGGGCAGCTTGCGGCCAACCGGGCCTATGATCAGATGGAGGAGGACTACCACCTCAACGACTGCTTCGAGTGCGGCTGCTGCAGCTACGTCTGCCCCTCCAACATCCCCCTCACCCAGTACTTCCGTATCGCCAAGGCGATCAACCGGGAAGCGAAAGCGAACGCATGAGCCTCGGCCCCCGCCAGGTGGAGATCCGCACCTCCCCCCATGCCAAGCAGGGGGTGGGGGTGGAGGACATCATGCGCAACGTGGTGCTCGCGCTGCTGCCCATCGCCTGCTTCGCCGTCTATGTCTTCGGCCTGAGCGCCCTGGCCCTGCTGGTCACCACCACACTGGTGTGCCTGGGCACCGAGTTTCTGTTCTCCCGGATCTCCGGCCGAGGCAACACCCTGGGCGACTACAGCGTGGTGATCACCGGCATCCTGCTGGCCCTGACCCTGCCACCCGGGTTTCCCCTGTGGATGGCGGCGGTGGCCGCCTTCGTGGGGGTGGCCCTCGGCAAGTCCCTTTTCGGGGGGCTCGGCTACAACGTGATGAACCCGGCCCTGGTGGGCCGGGCCTTCGTCCAGGCGGCCTTCCCGGTGGCCATCACCACCTGGACCCCCGCCTTCGCCCCCGGGCGGTTCCTGGAGCTGATCCCCTCCACTCTGACCGGCCCCTTCCTGCAGCCGCTGCCGCTGGATGGCTGGCTCGGCGGATTGCCCCTGGACGGATTCACCGGCGCCACGCCGCTGGCGCTACAGAAGTTCGATCACCTCGAGACCCCCGCAGTGGATCTCTTCCTCGGCATCGTGCCCGGCTCGGTGGGGGAGACCTCGGCGGTGCTGATCCTGGTGTGCGGGCTCTACCTCGCGATCCGCCGCATGCTGGACGTGCGTATCCCCCTGGGGGTGATGCTGGGGGCCCTGGCGGTGGCGGTGCCCCTCTGGTGGATGGAGCCGGCCCTCTATCCCTCGCCCCTGTTCGTGCTCTTCTCCGGGGGACTGATGCTGGGGGCCTGGTTCATGGCCAGCGACATGGTGGCCTCCCCCGTCACCCCCTGGGGGGCCTGGATCTACGGGCTGGTGATCGGGGCGGTGACGGTGGTGATCCGGCTGTTCGGTGGGCTCAACGAGGGGGTGATGTACGCCATCCTGCTCGGCAACGCCCTCTCGCCCCTGATCGCGGACTGGACCCAGCCGCGGGTGTTCGGCGCCCGGCGCCGTCGGCCCTTCGGCCGCCGCGCGGGGGGTGCCTGATGGGGCCGCGAATGCCGGTTCCCAGCTCGCGGGCGTCTGCACCATGAACGGCGAGCTGCCGCTTCAGCCACCGGCAGCGGACTCGCCCTCGGTGGCGATGATCCGGGCGCTGGGCTTGGTGTCGCTGATTTGCGGATTCTCGGTGACCCTCGCCTACCAGTGGGCCAAGCCCTATGTGGAAGAGAACCAGCGCCTCAGCACCGAGCAGGCGGTGCGCATGGTGCTGCCCGCGGCCCTCACCCAGCGGGCCTTCGTCCTCGGCCCCGAGGGGGCCCGGGCGGCGGCTCCCGACAGCCCCCCGGAGTCCACGGTCTACGTGGGCTACGATGGGGCCGGGAAGATCGTCGGCATCGCCGCCCGCGGGGCGGCGCGGGGCTACGCGGATCTGGTGCAGCTGATGTATGCCTATGAGCCCGGCTGCCGCTGCATCACCGCCGTGAAGGTGGTGAAGATGAACGAGACCCCGGGCCTGGGGGATAAGGTGACCAAGGACGCGGCCTTCCTCAAGAACTTCGAGGCCCTCGACGCCCAGCCCAACGGGGAGGGGACCGGGCTCGCCAACCCCATCGTCACCGTCAAGCACGGCACCAAGCGCTTCCCCTGGCAGATCGACGCCATCTCCGGCTCCACGGTGACCTCCAAGGCCATCGGCCGGGGTCTGGACCAGAGCGCCCAGCGCCTGATCCCCCTGATCCACAAGCACCTGGCGGCCCTGGAGGTCGCGGGTCGATGAGCCGCCGAGGCTCCGCAGCACCCTTGCCCGAGGGCCTCCCATGTCTTCACCCCTGATCCCGGAAGAGCCCCTCAGCCTGGACACCTTCCTGCGGGGGATCTGGAAGGAGAACCCCGTGTTCGTGACCCTGCTGGGGAATTGCCCCGTGCTGGCGGTCACCAACTCGGCCACCAACGCCATCAGCATGGGGCTGGCGACGCTCTTCGTGCTGCTCTGCTCCAACGTGCTGGTGTCGATGCTGCGCAAGTCCATCCCCAAGCAGGTGCGCATCGCCGCCTACATCGTGCTGATCGCCTCTTTCGTCACCGTGGTGGACTACGCCATCCAGGCCATCAGCCTGGAGGTGTACAACGCCCTCGGGGCCTTCATCCAGCTCATCGTGGTCAACTGCATCATCCTCGGCCGGGCGGAGGCCTATGCCTCCAAGCAGCCCGTGCTCAACACCGCGGTCAACAGCATCGGTACCGGGATCGGCTTCACGATCGCGCTGCTGTGCCTGGGGGTGGTGCGGGAGGTGCTGGGGGCCGGCACCCTGTTCGGGGTCCCGCTGTTCGGGGAGCGCTTCCAGCCCTGGGTGCTGATGGTGCTGCCGGCGGGGGGCTTCTTCGTGCTGGCCGGGTGGCTGCTATTGATCGAATTCCTCAAGCAGCGCAAGGAGCGGCGCGCCTTGGTGCAACAGGGGGTCCAGGTCCATGGCCGATGAGGGTCTGGGTTTCATCTTTCTCAACGCCCTGGTCATCAACAACTTCGTGCTGGCCATGTTCCTGGGCATCTGCCCCTTCCTGGGGGTGTCGAGCAAGAAGGACACGGCGCTGAACATGGGCATCGCCACCACCTTCGTGATGTGGGTCAGCTCCCTGTGCGCCTATGCCATCAACTGGGCCCTGGTGAGCCTGGGGATCGAGTTCCTGCGCCTGATCAGCTACATCGCGGTGATCGCCTCCGCCGTGCAGTTGGTGGAGATGGTGATCAAGAAATACTCACCGGCCCTGTTCCGGGCCCTGGGCATCTACCTGCCCCTGATCACCACCAACTGCGCGGTTCTCGGGATCGCGGTTTTCCAGACTGCCAAGAACTACAACCTGGTCCAGAGTACCGTCTACAGCCTGGGTGCGGGCGGTGGCTTCACCCTGGCCCTGCTCCTGATGGCGGGTCTAAGGGAGAAGCTGGCCCTGGCGAGGCTGCCATCGGTGAGCCAGGGGGTCGGCCTGACCCTGATGCTGGCGGGGCTGCTGTCTTTGGTCTTCATGGGCTTCGCCGGCCTGGGAGGGAGCCATGGTTAAGGCCCTGATGGCCGCGGCGTTCATCCTGCTGGTAGTGCTGCTCTGGATCTCGGTGGACCGCACCTACCAGGCCTTCGCCCGCCAGCACCCCCAGCTCGGGCCCTTCCGTCGACCCCACGGGGATGGCGGCGGCTGCCGCTGTAGCAGCGGGCACTGTGCCACCGACCCAGCGGCCTCGCCCCCCTCCTCAACTCAACCCTGATCGACACAGAGACCACCCATCATGAGTGAGAACATCCCCGGCGTGGGGCCGACCCTGGAGGCGGTGATCCAAGACAGCCAGCGCATCACTCCCCCGGACGCCGATGAGGTGCGCCACATCCGCCTGCAAGTGCGGGATCCGGGGTTCCGCTATCTCGAGGGGCAGAGCATCGGGGTCCTGGTCCCGGGCCCCCATCCCTTCGGCAATCCCTACCACCTGCGGCGCTACTCCATCGCCAACGCCCGAGACATCCCCCAGGACGAGGGCGTGGAGCTGGATCTGCTGGTGCGGCGCTGCTTCTACATCGACGAGGTGAGCGGGGAGCGCTATCCCGGCATCGCCTCCCAGCACCTGTGCGACGCCCGCCCCGGTGACCGCATCCAGATCACCGGGCCCTACGCCAGCCCCTTCAAGATGCCCCAGGATCCCCAGAGCAATCTGCTCATGATCAGCACCGGGACCGGGGTGGCCCCCTTCCGCGCCTTCCTCCAGTCCATCTACGAGCGTCGCGGTAACTGGGGCGGTCAGGTGCGGCTGTTCTACGGGGCGCGCACCGGGCTGGAGACCCTCTACCGCAACGACCGCAAGGCCGACCTCGCCAACTACTACGACGAGAAGACCTTCCGTGCCTTCCAGGCCTTGATCCCGCGCCGCAGTACCGGCGAGGAGACGGCCCTGGAACGCACCCTCGGCGAGCAGGTGGGGGAGGTCTGGGGATTGCTGCAGCAGCCCGGCACCTACGTGTTCCTCGCCGGTCTGCAGCGGATGATCCCCATCCTCGACCGCACCCTCGCCCAGGCCGCCGGCTCCGAGGCCGCTTGGCTCGGGCTCAAGGCCCGCCTCCAGGCCGAGGGGCGCTGGTCGGAGCTGCTCTACGCCTGAGATGCCCTCCAGGGCGACCGCCGGCGGCTGAGGGCTGGGGCGCCCCTCGACTGCCGGCGGGCGGACCGGCATGGGGCGCATCTCGGTTTCCGCGCCCTCGCCCGGGCGGGCACCGCCCTGGTTCTGATGCAGGCGGCCCTCTACGGGGTCCAACTGGCCTGGTACAGTGCTCGGGATGCCAGGGTAGCGCGCCTTGACGCCGCCCCCCGCCCGGCATAGCCTGAACCTTCGGTGACGTCCCGGCTGGCACTGACTCCCGGGGCTCGCGTCTAAATTCTATCGACTCGGCGCAGGCCGCGCTGGAAAGACCCCGGACCGTGTATCCAGATTACTTTGGGCTCAAGGAACCGAGCTTCTCCATCACCCCCGATCCCCACTACCTCTACCTGAGCCAGCAGCACCGGGAGGCCTTGGCCCATCTGCTGTACGGGGTCGGGGAGGGCGGTGGCTTCGTGCTGCTCACCGGGGAGGTGGGGACCGGCAAGACCACGGTTTGTCGGGCCTTCTTAGAGCAGCTGCCCGAGCACGTGGATGTGGCGCTGATCCTCAACCCGGCCCTCACGGGTCCGGAGCTGTTGCAGACCATCTGCGAGGAGCTCGGCATCGAGCTGCCGCTGGGCACCGCCTCGCCGAAGGTGCTGATCGACCGGCTGAATGCCTACCTCCTCGAGGCCCATGCCCGAGGCCGGCGGCCGGTGGTGATGATCGACGAGGCCCAGAACCTCTCCCCGGAGGTCCTGGAGCAGGTGCGGCTCCTGACCAACCTGGAAACCCCCAAGGTCAAGCTGCTGCAGATCTTTCTGGTGGGACAACCCGAGCTGCGGGATCTGCTGCGGGGGGAGCGGCTGCGCCAGCTCGACCAGCGCATCACCGCCCGTTTCCACATCACCCCCCTCAGCAGGGCCGAGACCGCCGACTATGTCCGCCACCGCCTGGCCGTGGCGGGGGTGGAGCGACGGCTGTTCACCAACGGGGCCCTGCGGCGGGTCTTCCAGCTCACCGGGGGGGTGCCGCGGCTCATCAACATCCTCTGCGACCGGGCCTTGCTGGGTGCCTACGCCACGCGCCGACCCCTGGTCAGCGAGCGCATCGTCAACCAGGCCTACCGGGAGCTGCGCGGAGAAGGGTTGAGGGGTGCGCAGCGCAGGTGGCCCCGCTCCCTGGCCATGGCGACCCTGGGGGTCCTGATCGGAGCGGGCCTCGGGTGGCTGGGACACTGGGGGGCGGAGCGTCTCAACCTGCGCCTCACGCCTGCGGTGGTAGCCATCCTGGGTCCCCCGGAGGGGGGCTCGGTCACGGCGGCGCCGGCCGGCGATGCCAAGGCGGAGCCCGTCCCGGAGGGGGCGGCACCTGCCAGCGCGGTGACCGCAGCCCAGCCGGAGGCGGCGCCTCAGACGCCAGAACCACCGCCACTCCCAGTCACTGCCCTCATGGCGGACCGCCGCACCATCCTGGCGGGGCTGTTGCGGCTGTGGCGGGTGGAGGTCGCCGATGGGGTCACGGAGGACCTGTGCGTGCTGGCACATAACGCGGGCTTGCGTTGCCGGGGCGGCCTGGGTGGCTGGCAGGACCTGCGCGACCAGGATCGGCCGGCGATGATCCGCCTGCGTCATCCCAAGGGCGACGCCCAGTATGCCCTGGTGTCCGGTCTCGATGAGGAGCGGGTCACCCTCACGCTGGGGGACAAGAGCGCTCGCTACCCCCTTGCGGAGGTGGAGCGCCTCTGGACGGGCGATTACCTGTGGTTGTGGCGTATGCCCCCCGGCAGGCGCATCCTGATCGGACGTAACGCCGCACCGGAGGCCGTCCGCTGGCTGCGGCGTACCCTCGCCGAGGCGGGCATCCCCGCCGGCGATGTGCAGCTGGGCACCTACGATACGGGCCTGATCGGGGCGGTACGCCAGTTTCAGCGGGGGCAGGGGCTAAGCCCCGACGGCAGCGCGGGTCCCGAGACCCTGATCCGGCTGGAGCGGCTCACCGCGCCTCCCGAGACCCCCCGTTTGAGTGCGTCGCGTCCCTAGCGCATGTCCTACATCCTCGATGCCCTGAAGAAGTCCCAGGAGGAGCGGGAGCTCGGCCGGGTCCCGACCCTCGCCTCGGGCCCTTACCTGACCGCCGATCGCCCCTCCAAGGTCAGCCCCTGGAGCATCGCCGCGGTGGTGCTCGCGGCCCTCGCCGTGCTGATCGCCCTCTATGCGGCCATGGCTCCCCGTCACGGGGACACCCTGGCACCGGCGCCCCCGGGGGCGGCCACCGGTCCCCAGGGGGAGGCCAAGAACCCACCGGGCGCCGATCCAGCGGCGGCAGCGCCCCACGCCCCGCCTCCCCCTGAGGCTCCAGCGGCGCCCAGGAGCACCGAGCCCCCAGCGCTGGCCAGGGCTGCGGCACCGGCCGCGCGGCCAGAGGATTCCGCACCCATTCTCGACGAGGCCGCCCTGCGGGAGCAGGTGGAGCGGTTCGAGGCCGAGCAGGGCCCGCCCCAGCGGCAGGAGCCGCGGGCTCCGCCCAGCGCCTTCGCACCGGGATCCGGTCGGCCACCGTCCGTGCCGGCGGACCTGCGCCGGGACATCCTGGATTTCAAGCAGAAGGCCCTGCGGGAGGCCGGCAAGAAGGAGCGCCCCTCACCCAAGGTGGCCCAGGGGGCGGTCCCCGAGGTGAGCGAGCGACCGATCGCGCCTCCCCCCCCGGAGCCTCCCCAGGCGCCACCGGCGGCCGGATCGCCCCCACCCGCGCCTGCCACGGCGGGACCGCCCTCCCCGTCACCCGCGCCGGCCCCGGACCCGGCTACCCCCGGTCCAGCGGCGGTCCCTCCCCGCAGCGTTGGCTCCCCGGCGGCCACCGAAGGGGGCAGCAAGCTACCCCAGGCGCGCCTGACGGTGCACGTCTATTCGGAGGAGCCCGCCAAGCGGTTCGTGATCCTCAACTCCCAGCGGGTCCAGGAAGGGGATCAGACGAGCGATGGGTTCCGGGTGGAGGAGATCCGTCCCGATGGGGCGATGCTGAGCTTCCAGGGGCAGCGCTTCTTCCGTGCCCGTTGATCTCGGTAGGGCGGGGGCGGCCTCTGCCTTGACTGCGGCTAAGCGGCGAGGCGGGTGGTGGCGCTGGCGGTGGCCCGGGTGTAGCGCCACACCACGGCGGGGGGCAGGTTGCGCAGCACCCGACTCACAGGGCGACCCTTGAGTTCGAGACGATGCTGGAGCTCGGGGCGAACGGGGGAGCTGAAGCCGTAGGTGAACTGCACGAAGCTCCCCTTGAGGCCCAGGACGCGGAAGCTCTGGGTAACCACCTGGTGCTGGGCGGCGAAGGGGAGGGAGAGCAGGGGCAGGCTGGAGACCACCACGTCCACCTGCTCGATCCCTACCGCCGCCAGGGCACGGGCCAAACGCCGCGCATCGGCCTGTAGCACCTGTACCCCCGGCAGCTTGTGTCGCAGCAGGCGGCAGAAAGAGGCATCCCGCTCCAGCAGGATCAACCGGCTCGGATGCACGCCGCGAGCCAGGAGGGCCTGGGTGACGGCGCCCGTCCCGGGGCCCAGCTCCAGCACCGCTCCCTGGTCGCTGGGGTCGACCTGTGCCGCCAGGGCCTGGGCCAGCAGCCGTCCGCTCGGCACCACCGCCCCGACAGAGAGGGGGGAGCGAATCCAACTGGAGAGGAAGACGCGAATGTCTTTCGGTGTCATGGTCGGCTGATCGTTCGCGACGCCATCTCCAGGGGCCCCGTCCCGCTCGCGGGGCACGGGGATTTCTGACCCGATGCGGGGGTTAGCCCGTTCGCAACCGGGGAAATCTAATGGAGGACCCTGTCTCTGTCCAGTGCCCGGCGTCGATTGGGGCGTGCCAATGGGGCTATACTCTCGCCGGTCTCGACCTTCCCTCCCCCAGCTCAATGGAAACCAACCCCAGTCCCCCGAGGGGGCGCGGCATCTATCTCCTGCCCAACCTCTTCACCACCGCGGTGCTCTTCTTCGGTTTCTACGCCATCGTGGCCGCCATCCAGGGGCGCTTCGAGGCGGCGGTGATCGGCGTGTTCGTCGCCATGATCATGGATGGGCTCGACGGACGGGTGGCGCGCCTCACCAATACCCAGACCGCCTTCGGCGCGGAGTACGACAGCCTCTCCGACATGGTGGCCTTCGGTCTGGCACCGGCCCTGGTGATGTTCCTCTGGGCCCTGCAGGGGCTGGGTAAGATCGGATGGCTGGCCGCCTTCATCTACGCGGCGGGCACCGGCTTGCGCCTCGCTCGCTTCAACACCCAGATCGGGATCGCGGACAAGCGCTATTTCCAGGGTCTACCGAGCCCCTCGGCCGCGGCGGTCCTCATGGCCAGCGTCTGGGTGGGCATCAGCCACGAGGTGGACCCCAGCGGCATCGGATGGGCGGCGGTGATCCTGACCCCCCTGGTTGGACTGCTCATGGTCAGCAACTTCCGCTACAGCAGCTTCAAGGAGGCGGATCTGCGGGGCAGGGTGCCTTTCGTGGTGGCGGTGGTGATGATGCTGGGCTTTGCGATCCTGTTCATCCATCCGCCGCTGGTGCTCTTTCTGTTGTCCCTTGGCTACGCCCTGTCGGGACCCGTCCTGACCCTGGTCCGCGTCCAGCAGCGTCGCGCCCGCCGCCGACGTGAGCCCGAGGCCCATCCCTGAGGGGCGCTTCGACGGATAACCGGCGTTCCATCCTGCGCTCCGAATCAGGGGGGCTCGCTCCCGGGAGCCGGCCCGTGTGCCCCGGGCTCACTTCGCTTGCGCTGGAGACCCCAAGTCGGCACCATGCGCACCTCCCGTACTGCCCCCTGGAGCTCGTCCCATGCCCGAAAAAGCGCCCTGGATCACCTATCGTCCGCAGCTCAAGGTCCTCGACTGTACCATCCGCGACGGCGGGCTGATCAATGGCCACCGCTTCGAGGACTTCTTCGTCCGCGCGGTCTATCGCGCCTGTGTGGCGGCGGGGATCGACTACATGGAGATCGGCTATAAGAACTCGAAGAGCGCCTTCCCGAGGGAGAAGTACGGACCCTGGCGCCACTGTGACGAGGAAGACGTCCTGCGGGTGGTGGGGGACCACAAGGGCAACGCCGTGCCCATGAAGCTGGCCGCCATGGCGGATGCGGGCAAGAGCGACTGGGAGACGGACATCGTCCCCGCCGAGGAGAGCCCCTTGAGCATGATCCGCGTGGCCTTCTATGCCCATCAGGTCTCGGAGGCGGTGGAGATGATCGGCCACGCCCATGCCCTGGGCTACGAGACCACCGCCAACCTGATGGCGGTCTCCAACCTCAGCGAGGCAGAGATCGACACCGTGCTGGAGGCCATCGCGGGTACACCGGTGGGTACCATGGTGATCGTCGACAGCTTTGGGCACCTCTACCGCGAGCAGATCGACCGGCTCTACACGCGCTACGCCGATGCCCTGCAAGGGACCGGCAAGGAGATCGGTATCCACGCCCACAACAACATCCAGCTCGCCTTTGCCAACACCATCGAGGCCATCATCCTGGGGTGCAATCGGGTGGACTCCACCATCTTCGGCCTAGGGCGCGGGGCCGGCAATTGCCACACCGAGCTCCTGCTTGGCTTCCTGCGCAACCCCAAGTTCAACCTGCGCCCCATCCTCGAGGCGATCCAGGACCATTTCCTCGATCTGCGTCGCCGCATCGAGTGGGGCCCCCTGATCCCCTACAACATCACCGGCCAGATGAATGCCCACCCGAGGGATGCCATCGAATGGCGGGCGGGTCAGACCCCGGACGATTTCGTGGGCTTCTACGACAAGATGATCGTCGCGGACTAGCGGACCGGGGGGCCGATCGCCTGGGCTCGCCCCCTGAGCGTTCCAGGCTGCCCCACCCCTGCTTCCTGCGGGTACGGGACGCCGATCGTCCAGTCCTGCCACTCCTCTCTGGAAAAAACGCCTTGGATTACGTATCCTTTAGGGCGCAGACTTGTCGTGAAACCTTAAGAGGGGGGTGACCTAGCGATGAAGCGGATCCTGCCGGCGATCGCCTTCTTGATGTCTTCTGCCCTCCAGGCCGCTGTGTACGACTTGCCGCCAGCCGAATCGGTCTTGGTGGACAAGTCCGATCGCAAGCTCTACCTCATGCGCAATGGCGAGCCGTACCGGGAGTACGAGATCGCGCTCGGCTTCCACCCCGTCGGCAAGAAGCTCAAGGAGGGCGACGGCAAGACCCCCGAGGGGTTCTAGGAGCTCGACTGGCGTAAGCCGAGCAGCCGCTTCTACCGCGCCATCCACATCTCTTATCCCAACGAAGAGGATCGCAGCCAGGCAGTGGAGAATGGCCACCGCCCCGGCGGTAGCATCATGCTGCACGGCTTTCCGGACCCCCAGGTCCAGGCCTCCACCAACTTCCGGATCCGCGGGCGGGACTGGACCGACGGCTGTATCGCGGTGGGGAACGACGCCATGGACGAGATCTGGCACGCAGTAGAGGACGGGACCCCGATCGTCATTCGGCACTGAGTCCCGGTTGGCGCTTGGTCCCGGCGCGCCGGGACCGTCGCGGCTCGCCTGGCGGCAGGGGAGTACGCTCGCACCAGTTCGACTGCGCGGGCGGTCTACCGGGTTTAGCGAGGGTCCCTGGTTCCAGCGGTCCGACCGCGTGCCCCGATAACTCCCCTATGACCCTGGGATGTCTCCCACTCTCCTCAGCGCGCCAGCCTTACCAACTCAGCGATGGGTAGGTCCAGTCGGTCGCCTATCCCGATCCCCAGCTCCCGCAGCCGCCCCCCGCGCAGCTCCAGGGCGAACTGGGCCGGCACGCGGCTGAGGTAGCGAGGGATGCGCTCGTCGTAGGCCGCCTCCGATTCGCCCGGTTCCCGGGGCCGCTCGGTCCTCATGCTGTGGGTGGAGACCACCCGACCCTCGGCGTCGAGGAAGGCGACGTCGATGTCGGTCAGGCAGTTCTTCATGTAGAAGCTCTGTAACCGGGGCGTGGAGTCCACGAACAACATCCCGCCATTCGCCGGCACGAGATCGCGGAACATGAGGCCGGTGGCGCGAGCCTGGGGGGTGAGGGCGAGCTCCACCTGGAACGGCTGGCCGCCGACCACCAGGGACAGCAGCGCCTCGGCTTGGGCGGCAGGGGCCAGCAGCCAGCAGCAGAGCAGCAACCCAAGCTGCTGCCAGGGGCGATTCTTGGGGACTCTCCTCATCCGTCGCGACTCGAGCCGGGGGTCGCAGCTTATAGAGCGATTGATCTGGATCAAAGGAAACGCCCGCTTGGGCACTTTGATTGACCTCGGTCAAGACCGGGGAAGAATAAGTATGTCATAAATTAATCAGTTTAAGGTTGGCCTTCTATGAGTCAGTGTATTTCCCGCGCCCGGTTCCTGCGGGGGGATTTTCGTGGCGACCGTACGATCTTGCGACCACCCTGGGCCGCCCCAGAGACCTCGTTTCGGGAGTGCTGCGATGGTTGCGGCGACTGTGTGCGGGTCTGTCCCGAGGGCATCCTTTCGGCCCTTGCGGGAAGGCCCCCCCAGGTGGATTTTGCCCGAGGGCGCTGCACCTTTTGCGCGGCCTGTGTCGAGGCCTGCCGGCCGGGGGCCCTGCGGCGCCCCGCGGAGGACTCGGTCCCCTGGTCCTATCGTGCCCAGGTCGGCGCGGGTTGCCTGGCGCTGCGCGGTGTGGTCTGCCGTTCCTGCGGGGAGGCCTGTGACGAGGAGGCCATCCGGTTTCGATTTGGGCGCGGAGGCGTGGCCTACCCGGAGGTCGAGCTCAAGGGCTGCACGGGGTGCGGGGGCTGCGTGCGGGTCTGCCCCGTGGGGGCGATCGCCGTGGGCGCCGCTCCGCCGCCCAGCGCGATTCCCTGAGGGCGAAGGTTGATGCAGATCTGCAGCCTGGTCGTCCACGCGAAACCCCAGTCCCTCGACGGCGTGGCGACCGATCTCCGGGCGATGCCTGGTGTGGAGATCCACAGCGCCTCCCCGGAGGGGAAGCTGGTGGTCACGGTGGAGGACGTTCCCGGTGGGGCCCTGGTTCTGGATACCCTGACGGCCATCGGCAACGTCTCGGGCGTGTTGAGCACGGTTCTTGTTTACCACTACGGTGATGACGAAACCTTGGGAGAGGAGGTCTACAGTGAAAGTCACTCGGCGTGAATTCATCAAGACTCAGGCGGCTGTCGCGGCGGCCGCGGCCGCGGGTATCACTCTTCCGGCCAGCGAGTCCGTACTCGCCGCCGCGGGTGATGAAGGTATCCGCTGGGATAAGGCACCTTGCCGCTTCTGCGGTACCGGGTGCAGCGTGTTGGTGGGCGTGAAGGATGGCAAGGTGGTGGCCGGCCAGGGCGACCCCGATGCCCCGGTCAACCGCGGCCTCAACTGCATCAAGGGTTACTTCCTGCCCAAGATCATGTACGGCCAGGACCGCCTCACCCGGCCCATGCTTCGCAAGAAGAACGGCAAGTTCGACAAGAACGGCGAGTTCGAGCCCATCTCCTGGGACGAGGCCTTCGACATCATGGCCCAGAAGTGGAAGGAGGCCATGAAGAAGGAGGGCGGGGTGACCCGAGTGGGGATGTTCGGCTCCGGCCAATGGGCGGTGTGGGATGGCTATGCCGCCTCCAAGTTCATCAAGGCGGGGCTGCGCAGCAACAACCTGGACCCGAACGCGCGCCACTGCATGGCCTCCGCGGTGGTGGGTTTCATGCGCGCCTTCGGCATCGACGAGCCCATGGGCTGTTACGACGACCTGGAGCATGCAGACGTCTTCGTCCTCTGGGGCTCGAACATGGCGGAGATGCACCCGATCCTCTGGTCCCGCCTCACCGACCGGCGCCTCACCCACGAGGGCTGCGAGGTCCATGTCCTCTCTACCTTCGAGCACCGCTGCTTCGAGCTGGCCGACAACCCCATGGTCTTCGTTCCGGGGACCGATCTGGCGATCCTCAACTACATCGCCAACTACATCATCCAGAACAAGGCCTACAACAAGGAATTCGTCGACGCCCACGTCAATTTCAAGACGGCGGCCACCAACATCGGCTATGGCTTGAGGCCCAATCACCCGCTCGAAAAGGCGGCGACCAACAACGGCTATCCCGATCCCAACGACCCGAGCAAGAAGAAGGGTGACCCCAACGCCATGGGCAACAGCTCCTTCGAGGAGTTTGCCAAGCTCGTGGAGCCCTACAACCTCGAGTATGTCTCCCAGTTGTCTGGCGTGCCAAAGGACAAGCTGGAGCGCCTCGCCAAGGTCTACGCGGACCCGAAGAAGAAGGTGACCTCTTTCTGGACCATGGGCTTCAACCAGCACATCCGCGGGAGCTGGGTCAACGGCGACATGTACAACGTGCACCTGCTGGTGGGAAAGATCTCGGAGCCGGGCAATGGCCCCTTCTCACTCACCGGTCAGCCTTCCGCCTGCGGCACCGCCCGCGAGGTGGGCACCTTCGCTCATCGGCTGCCCGCGGACCTGGTGGTCATGAATCCCGAGCACCGCGCCTTCGCCGAGAAGATGTGGCAATTACCCGAGGGCACGATCAACGACAAGGTGGGCTACCACGCGGTGCTGATGCAGCGCATGCTCAAGGACGGCAAGATGAATTGCTACTGGCAGCAGTGCAACAACAACATGCAGGCCGGCCCCAACATCAACGACGAGATGTTCCCCGGCTGGCGTAACCCGGACAACTTCATCACGGTGTCCGATCCCTATCCCACCGTCTCGGCCCAGGCCGCCGATCTGATCCTCCCCACCGCCATGTGGACGGAAAAGGAGGGGGCCTATGGTAACGCGGAGCGGCGCACCCAGTTCTGGCGCCAGCAGGTCAAGCCGCCGGGTGAATCCAAGTCCGACGTCTGGCAGGTGATGGAGTTCTCCAAGCGATTCAAGGTGGAGGAGGTCTGGCCCGAGGAGCTGCTGGCCAAGAAGCCCGAGTACCGCGGCAAGACCCTCTATGAGATCCTCTTCGAGAACGGGGTGGTGAACAAGTTTCCCGTGGAGCCCGTCAAAGACACCGCCGGGAACCTCTACGACAACGACGAGAGCGCCCATTTCGGGTACTACGTGCAGAAGGGCCTCTTCGAGGAGTACCGGCTGTTCAACTCCGCCCCGGGCATCATCAAGAAAGGGCACGAGATGGCCGAGTTCGACACCTATCACAAGGTGCGCGGCCTGCGCTGGCCGGTGATCGGCGGCAAGGAGACCCTGTGGCGTTTCCGCGGTGGCTACGACCCCCATGTCCAAGGGGATGCCAAGACCGTGCAGTTCTACGGCAACAAGGACGGCCGTGCCAACATCATCTTCGCCCCCTACGAACCGCCGGCGGAGGCCCCGGACAAGGACTATCCGTTGTGGCTCTGCACGGGGCGGGTGCTGGAGCACTGGCACTCCGGCAGCATGACCCGGCGCGTCCCGGAGCTCTACAAGGCGGTTCCGGACGCGGTGGTGTTCATGAACAAGGAGGACGCCAAGCGGCTCAAGCTGCGCGATGGGCAGATGGCCAAGATCTCCAGCCGCCGCGGGGAGATCACGGCGCGGGTGGAGACCCGTGGCCGCAACCGCCCGCCCGAAGGGCTGGTGTTCATCCCCTTCTTCGATGCCACCCGGCTGGTCAACAAGCTGACCCTGGATGCCACCTGTCCCTTGTCGAAAGAGACGGACTACAAGAAGTGTGGCGTCAAGGTCGAGAAGGCCTAGGCCAGGGTGCCCGGCGCCGGCCCCCCGGCGCCGGGTGGGGGAATGACTTGAGCGATAGCGAGCCGTGGTCCACCAGGACACCAAGCCCGGTCGATCGGTGAATCGCCGCCAGTTCTTGAGCGATCTGCTCAAGACCGCCTGCGGCGTGGGCCTGTTCGGGCTGGGGATTGGTCTCTATGGCGAACGTGCGTCCGCCATGCCCGCGTGGGCGATCCGCCCGCCAGGGGCCATCGGCGAGGGGGATTTCCTCGGCGCCTGTATCCGCTGTGGGCTGTGCGTGCGGGACTGCCCCTTCGACATGCTCCACCTGGCAAGGGTGGGCCAGGACATTCCCACGGGGACGCCCTACTTTGTCGCACGGGACAAGGCCTGTGAGATGTGCGAGGACATCCCCTGCGTGGTGGCCTGTCCCACCAGCGCCCTCGATCACGGCCTCAAGGACATCGACCAGGCGCGCATGGGGCTTGCGGTCCTGGTCGACCAGGAGAGCTGCATCGCCTTTCAGGGCCTGCGCTGCGAGGTCTGCTACCAGATCTGCCCCATCAAGGACCAAGCCATTACCCTGGAGCGGCAGCACAACGAGCGCTCCGGCAAGCACGCCCTGTTCATCCCCGTGGTGCACTCCAACCGCTGCACCGGCTGCGGCAAGTGCGAAGAGGCCTGCATCCTGGAGAAGGCGGCCATCAAGGTGCTGCCCATGCACCTGGCCAAGGGCGAGCTGGGTCGACACTACCGTCTCGGCTGGGAAGAGAAGGCCCGGGCCGGGGGCTCCCTGGTGGCGCCGGACATCGAGCACCACTACAACCTCCCCGAGGGGGTGCGCTACGAGCTGCAGGGTCGGGGCCTGATCTGGGATGAAGCCCCGGTGCCCGCACCCTTGCCCGAGTCCCTCGTGCCGTCCGAGGGGCTGCAGGGGCGCTGAGCATGGCACGACCCCTCTCCACTCAAGCCGAGCCGAGGGGCTGGCTGGAGCGCCATCGCTGGTTGGTGTGGCGGCGGCTTAGCCAGCTCGGTATCCTGGGGCTGTTCCTGCTCGGTCCCCTGGCCGGGATCTGGATCCTCAAGGGGAATCTCTCCTCCAGCCTGCTCCTCGACTGGCTGCCCCTGACCGATCCCCATCTCTTGCTCCAGGTGCTCCTGACCGGGCAGATGCCCGAGCGGACCGCCTTCATCGGGGCGCTGATCGTCATCCTCGCCTATGCCCTGATCGGGGGGCGGGTGTTCTGCTCCTGGGCCTGTCCGGTCAATCTGATCACCGACCTCGCCGCCTGGTTGCGGCGCAAGCTCGATCTCAAGGCCAGCGTGCAGGTCTCGCGCTCCAGCCGCTACTGGGTGCTGGGGCTCACCCTGGTGCTGGCGGCAGGCACCGGCACCCTGGTATGGGAGATGGTGAATCCGGTCTCCATGGCCCACCGGGGGCTGATCTTCGGCATGGGGCTCGGCTGGCTGGTGCTGCTAGGGGTGTTTCTGTTCGATCTGCTGGTGGCCAAGCACGGCTGGTGCGGTCGGCTCTGTCCCGTGGGGGCCTTCTACAGCCTGCTCGGCTACAAGAGCCTGGTGCGGGTGGCGGCGGTGCGGCGGGAGGACTGTGATGACTGCATGGACTGTTTCATGGTCTGTCCCGAGCCCCAGGTCATCCGTCCGGCCCTCAAAGGTGCCCCTCGAGGCATCGGGCCGGTGATCCAAGACATCAATTGCACCAACTGCGGACGCTGTATCGATGTCTGCGACCGCAAGGTCTTCCAGTTCGGTGGCCGCCATGCGGTGGTCAGGACGAGGGATGGGATCGAGGTAGGGGGCGATGCCAGTCACCACCGGGGACTGAGGTCCCGGGGGCTGGGATCTTCTGGTGGTTTGGTTTCCAAATGAGAGCGATGGTGGAGAGCGCGATGAAAAGCAAACTCATAGGTATCCTGGCAGCGGCCGCCTGGGCGGTGTGCACGACCACCAGCGTCCTGGCGGTGGAGACTTTGGGCGGGCAGGCGGCCGCCGAGAAGTCGACGGATCCGGAAAAGCGGAAGGTAGAGGTGGTGCAGGGCGGCATCGAGCGCAGCTACAAAGAGCAGCCGCCGATGATTCCCCACGAGGTCGAGAAGTACGAGATCTCGCTCCAGCACAATGGTTGTCTCAAGTGTCACAGCGAAAAGACCTACCAGACGGAGAAGGCGCCGAAGATCGGCGATAGCCATTACCTGGACCGCGATGGCAAGAAGCTGGATCACATCTCGTCGCGTCGCTGGTTCTGCAACCAGTGCCACGTGCCGCTGCTCAGCGGGGCGCCACTGGTCAAGAACGAGTTCCAGGGCAGGAAGTGAACCCAATCGCTCGCGCTGGGCAAGGGCGCGGGCGGCCTTTTTCTTCCATCTTGGTCTGTTAGGAAGTATCACACATGAACACTGGGCAATCGGGTCGCAAACGGGGCATCGTCGGCATCCTGGTCGTGGGTATCGTTCTGGGTGTCGTCCTCTGGGGCGGTTTCAACACCGCCATGGAGTGGACCAACAAGGAGGCCTTCTGTATCTCCTGTCATGAGATGAAGGTGAACGTGTATGACGAGTACACCGACACCATCCATTACAGCAACCGCACCGGCGTTCGGGCCACCTGTCCCGACTGCCACGTGCCCAAGGAGTGGATTCACAAGTTCGTACGCAAGGTGCAGGCGAGCAACGAGCTCTATCACCACTTCATGGGCACGGTAGATACCCAGGAGAAGTTCAACGCCAAGCGCTTCGAGCTGGCTCAAAACGTCTGGACCGCGATGAAGAAGACGGACTCCCGTGAGTGCCGCAACTGTCACGACTACGACTCCATGAACTTCGCCAAGCAGGAGAGCCGAAGCCAGCGGCGCCACGAGGAGGCCGCGGATCAGGGGCTGACCTGCATCGACTGCCACAAGGGCATCGCCCATCAGCTGGCCAAGGAGTACAACGCGTAGAAGGACATACCTGGCAATAGA
>CAZFHV010000012.1:0-31285 GCA_964519095.1 uncultured Chromatiaceae bacterium
ACCAGGGCCGCCGTGGCGGCATCGGTCCAGAGATCGCGCCCCAGTCTCGACAGGAACCCCACCAACTGGCGCAACGTGGCGGCTACCCGGTCGTCGCCTTGCTTGCCGATGATGCCGAGGCTGCAGAAGTTGCTGGGCATGGGTGCCGCGGTCAGGTTGCAGGAGAGACGCCCAAACTAGCACGGCTAACGGACCCCCGCCAAGGTCGGCCCCGGGGCCCCCCGGCTGAACCAAGGCCCGCTGCTTGACAGACCCGGACCCCAAAGCCTACCTTTGTTAGCACTCCATAAAGAAGAGTGCTAATCCCCCTAGGCTCGCCAAACCCCTGCCCCGCACCACCCCCGCCCGCATTGAACACACCCGGTCCCAGCAGCGATCGCCGCTTGAGCGAGCGGGCCCAGCACTTCCTCAAGGTGCTGATCGAGCGCTATATCCGGGAGGGCCAGCCGGTGGGCTCTCGTACCCTCGCCAAGGATGCGGGGATGGAGCTCAGCCCCGCAACCATCCGCAACGTGATGGCGGATCTGGAGGAGATGGGCCTCATCGCAGCCCCCCACACCTCCGCGGGTCGGGTGCCAACGGTGTCGGGCTACCGGCTGTTCGTGGATTCCCTCATGACCCTCAAGCCGCCCAGCGACTGGGAGCAGCACAGCATGCGCGAGGGGCTCACCGGACCCACGGACGCCGCCCATTTGGTGGGTGCGGTCTCCCGGCTGCTCTCGGGGATCACGCGGATGGCGGGGGTGGTCCTACTGCCCCGTCACGAGCGCGTGGCCTACCGGCAGATCGAGCTCCTCGGTCTCTCCCACGGTCGGTTGCTCGCCATCCTGATCACCAGCGAGGGCGAGGTGCACAACCGGGTCATCCAACTCCAGCGCCCCTACAGCCCCTCGCAGCTCGAGCAGGCCGCCAACTACCTCAACCAGCGCTTCGCCGGCCAGGACATGCGGGAAGTACGCCGCCTGCTGGTGGAGGAGATCAAGGCGGCGCGCGACGGCATGGACCAGCTCATGCGTCAGGCCATCGAGGTGGCGGGTAACCTGGTACAAGGGGAGGAGGGGCGCGACGAGCTCCTGGTGTCCGGGCAGACCAACCTGATGGATTTCGGCGATCTGGCCAATCTGGAGCGCCTCAAGCAGCTCTTCGACGCCTTCACCAACAAGACCGAGATCCTGCACCTCTTGGATCAGTGTATCCGCGCCGAGGGGGTGCAGATCTTCATCGGCGACGAGTCTGGCTACACCTTGCTGGGGGACTGCAGTCTGGTCACCGCCCCCTACACCGAGGACGAGCGCGTGGTGGGGGTGCTGGGGGTGATCGGCCCCACGCGCATGGACTACCAGCGGGTGGTCCCCCTCGTGGACGTGACGGCAAAACTCTTGTCCGCGGCCTTGAAACGCCTATAACCACCCTCACGTGGCGGAAAATCCAGTGTGGGGGGCGATCCGCCATGGGTTCCCAAGACCCTATTAGAAGAGGAGCAGATTCGATGGTGAAAGACCAGGGGGCGGGTGCGTCGGACCAGGCCCGAGCGCCCAGGGATCCCGAAACGATCCCGGAGGCGCCCGCGGCCCCAGCCCCGAGCCAGCAGTCGGGTGGCGGCGCCTCCGAGGCCAAGCCGGCGGAGGAGGCCCCGGGCCGCGAGCAGCTCGTGGGGCAGCTCAACGAGGCCCGCGCCAAGGCGGAAGAGAACTGGAACCAGTACCTGCGCGCCCGCGCCGAGCTCGACAACCTGCGCAAGCGCCACGAGCGGGAGCTGGAGCAGGCCCACCGCTACGCCCTCGATGGCTTCGTGCGGGACCTCCTGCCCGTGCGAGACAGCCTGGAGATGGGCCACAGCGCCGCCCAGGAGGAGGGGGTGAGCCTGGAGCGGCTGCGGGAAGGTCAAGGGCTCACGCTGCGCATGCTCGCCGATGTCATGGCCAAGTTCGGAATCGAGCCCGTCGAGCCCGAGGGACAGCCCTTCAACCCCGAGCTCCATCAGGCCCTCTCCGTGCAGCCCCGTAGTGATGTCCCCCCCAATACCGTGGTGACCCTCGTCCAGAAGGGCTACCGGCTACAGGGGCGGCTGGTGCGCCCGGCGCTGGTGATCGTTTCCGCCGCGGGCGGCTGAGCATCTTGAAGCGTCAGGGTTTTTCCCCAATTAACCAGGGTATTCGTTAGGTCACACGACCAGTATTCCAGAGCGGAGAGATTCCACCATGGCCAAGATCATCGGCATCGACCTCGGCACCACCAACTCCTGCGTCGCCATCATGGAGGGCGACAAGGTGCGGGTCATCGAGAACAGCGAGGGCGACCGCACCACGCCCTCCATCGTCGCCTTCACCAGCGACAACGAGATCATCGTCGGCCAGTCCGCCAAGCGGCAGGCCGTCACCAACCCCCGCAACACCCTCTTCGCCATCAAGCGGCTGATCGGGCGGCGCTTCGACGACGCCATGGTCAAGAAGGACATCGACATGGTGCCCTACCGCATCGCGCGTGCCGACAACGGCGATGCCTGGGTGGAGGCCAACGGCAAGAAGATGGCCCCCCCGGAGATCTCGGCCAAGGTGCTGCAGAAGATGCGCAAGACCGCCGAGGACTACCTGGGGGAGAAGATCACCGAGGCGGTCATCACCGTCCCCGCCTACTTCAACGACTCCCAGCGTCAGGCCACCAAGGACGCCGGCCGCATCGCGGGCCTGGAGGTCAAGCGCATCATCAACGAGCCCACCGCGGCGGCCCTGGCCTACGGCATGGACAAGCAGCGCGGGGACCAGAAGATCGCGGTGTATGACCTGGGTGGCGGCACCTTCGACATCTCCATCATCGAGATCGCCGCGGTGGACGGCGAGCACCAGTTCGAGGTGCTCTCCACCAACGGCGATACCTTCCTCGGTGGCGAGGACTTCGACAAGCGCATCATCGACTTCCTGGTCACCGAGTTCAAAAAGGACCAGGGAGTGGATCTGCGCAACGACCCCCTGGCCCTGCAGCGCCTCAAGGAGGGGGCGGAGAAGGCCAAGATCGAGCTCTCCTCCAGCCAGCAGACCGACATCAATCTGCCCTATATCACCGCGGACCAGTCCGGGCCCAAGCACCTCAACATCAAGCTCACCCGAGCCAAGCTCGAAGCCCTGGTGGAGGATCTGATCCAAAAGACCCTCGAGCCCTGTCGGATCGCCCTCAAGGACGCGGGCCTGTCCGCCTCCCAGATCGACGAGGTGATCCTGGTGGGCGGCCAGACCCGTATGCCCAAGGTGCAGGAAACTGTGAAGGCCATCTTCGGCAAGGAGCCCCGCAAGGACGTGAACCCGGACGAGGCGGTGGCCATCGGTGCCGCCATCCAGGGCGGGGTATTGGGGGGCCAGGTGAAGGATGTGCTGCTGCTGGACGTCACCCCCCTGTCGCTCGGCATCGAGACCTTGGGCGGGGTGATGACCAAGCTCATCGAGAAGAACACCACCATCCCCACCCGGGCGGCCCAGGTGTTCTCCACCGCCGAGGACGGCCAGACCGCGGTAACGGTGCACGTGCTCCAGGGCGAGCGCGAGCGGGCCTCGGACAACAAGTCCCTGGGCCGGTTCGATCTCTCGGACATCCCCCCGGCGCCCCGCGGCATCCCCCAGATCGAGGTCTCCTTCGACATCGACGCCAACGGCATCCTGCACGTCTCCGCCAAGGACAAGGCCACGGGCAAGGAGCAGTCCATCATCATCAAGGCCTCCTCGGGATTGTCCGAGGCGGAGATCAAGCGTATGGTCAAGGACGCCGAGGCTCACGCCGAGGAAGACCGCCGCTTCCACGAGCTGGTGACCGCCCGTAACCACGCGGATAACCTGATCCACGCCACCCGCAAGTCCATGACCCAGCTCGGGGACAAGCTGGAGGCGGGGGAGCGCGAACGCATCGAGAGCGCTATCAAGGACCTCGAGCAGGTCATCAAGGGCGACGACAAGGAGCTGATCGAGCGCAAGACCCAGGCCCTGGCGGACGCCTCCGGCAAGATGGCCGAGCGGCTCTACGCCCAGGAGTCCGCCAATGCGGGGGCCAAGGAGCAGGCACACGGCCATGGCGGCGGCTCGGAGCACCGCGGCGACGACGTGGTGGATGCGGAGTTCGAAGAGGTCAAGGACAACAAGAAGTAAGACCGACCCCGGCGAGCGGGTGATGAAGACGTGCGGGCCCTCGCCCGCACGTCTTCGCGCGTTTGGGAGACCGCGGGTGGGTTGCTGCCGAGGGGCTGCTGGCTGACGGCGACGAGATGGCGAAACGCGATTACTACGAGGTCCTCGGCGTCAGCCGAAACGTGAGCGAGGCCGAGCTCAAGAAGGCTTATCGACGCCTGGCCATGAAGCACCACCCCGACCGCAACCCCGGTGATGCGGTGGCGGAGGAGCACTTCAAGGAGGCCAAGGAGGCCTACGACATCCTCACCGATCCCCAGAAGCGCGCGGCCTACGACCAGTTTGGCCACGCGGGGGTGGATCCCACGATGGGTGGCGGCCCGGGCGGCTTCGGCGGCGGGGGTTTCAGCGACATCTTCGGGGATGTGTTCGGCGACATCTTCGGTGGCACCCGTGGGGGCCGGCCCCGGGCACGGCGCGGCGCGGATCTGCGCTACGACCTCGACCTCAGCCTCGAGGAGGCGGTGTCCGGCAAGACCGTCAAGATCCGCGTGCCCAGCCTGGTGGAGTGCGGCACCTGTCACGGCAGCGGTGCCCGGCCCGGTACCTCCTCCACCACCTGCGGCACCTGCCACGGCAGCGGCCAGGTGCGCATGCAGCAGGGTTTTTTCTCGATCCAGCAGACCTGCCCCCGCTGCCGGGGCACGGGCACCGTCATCGAGAACCCTTGCGCCGGTTGCCGCGGCCAGGGCCGGGTCCAGGAGGAGAAGACCCTCTCGGTCAAGGTGCCCGCGGGGGTGGACACGGGGGATCGCATCCGGCTCACGGGCGAGGGGGAGCTCGGCGACCTGGGGGCCCCGCCCGGGGACCTCTACGTGCAGGTCCGCGTCAAGCCCCACCCCATCTTCAGCCGCCAGGAGAACGACCTCTACTGCGAGGTGCCTATCTGCTTCACCGACGCGGCCCTGGGCGGCGAGCTGGAGGTGCCCACCCTGGCCGGTAAGGTGATGCTCAGGATCCCCGCCGGCACCCAAACCGGCAAGCTCTTCCGCATGCGCGGCAAGGGGGTGCGCTCGGTGCGGGGCGGGGCGGTGGGGGATCTCCTGTGCCGGGTGGTGGTGGAGACGCCGGTGGACCTCACCGAGGAGCAGAAGGACCTGCTGCGCCGCTTCGACGAGACCCTGCGGGGCGGCGGCGACCGGCACAGCCCCCAGTCGAGCTCCTGGCTCGATGGGGTGAAGAAGTTCCTGAGCAGCATGGGGCTGTGAGGGCGGGGCGAGCAGCCCCCCGTTTCCCCAAGGTTTGACGGAGGATCGAGATGATGCGTATCGCGGTGGTAGGGGTAGGGGGCCGCATGGGCAAGACCCTGGTGGCGGCCATCGGCCAGACCGACGGGGTGGCCCTCACCGCGGCGACGGAGCGGCCCGACAGCAGCCTCCTGGGTGCCGATGCCGGTGAGTTGGCCGGGGTGGGCCGCCTGGGAGTGCCGGTGGTGGGCGATCTGGCAGAGGTGGCGGGCGCCTTCGACCTCCTGATCGACTTCACCGCCCCCGCATCCACCCTGGCCAACCTGGCATTTTGCCGCCAGCACCGCAAGGCCCTGGTGATCGGCACCACCGGCCTCGCTCCCGCCCAGCGCGAGGAGATCCAGGCCGCCGCCGCGGAGATCCCCATCGTCTTCGCCCCCAACATGAGCGTGGGGGTCAATCTCTGCTTGAAGCTTCTCGAGATCGCCGCCCAGGTGATGGGGGACGATGCGGACATCGAGATCATCGAGGCCCATCACCGCCACAAGGTCGATGCCCCCTCCGGCACCGCGCTGCGCCTCGGTGAAGTGGTTGCCAACACCCTAGGCCGGCGGCTCGAGGAGGTGGCGGTCTACGGCCGCCAGGGCCACACGGGTCCCCGGGACCGCCAGACCATCGGTTTCGAGACCATCCGCGCCGGCGATGTGGTGGGTGAGCACTGGGTGTGGTTCGCCACCGAGGGCGAGCGGGTTGAGATCGTCCACCGTGCCAGCAGCCGCATGACCTTCGCCCGTGGCGCGGTGCGCGCTGCCCGCTGGCTGGAGGGTCGGCCGGCGGGCCTCTACGACATGCAAGACGTGCTGGGGCTCTAGACGGGTCCCAGCCGCTGAGCCACGGTCCCGCCACTGCGAGAGTCGAGCGCTAACGGTCCATGCGGGTCACGTCCTGGTAGGCATCGGAGGTGATGTCCTCCACGGGCTCGATGACCAGGGGGCGGCGGCGCTCTACGCCCCCAGGCGGGCCCATGGCCCCGGCGCTGTCCGGGGGACAGCGGTCGATGTATTGCTTCACCACCACTCGTCGGCCGGCGACCAGCTGCCCGTGCAGGCCCTCGATGGCGCGTTTCGCAGCCGCTTCGGGCCGCACCACCAGGATGCACCAGTACTCTGTGGTCCCGTCCCGTGCGTCGATGGCGCGGAAGCGCTCGCAGGAGAGGATCTCCGGCTCCGCGCGACCGACCAGACGCCCGAGGAGCGAGGGCGCACAAGCCTCGTAAACCAGGCGGCGCAACTCCCGGCGTTGGGTGCGGGCGGGCAGGTTGCGGATGAGGATCTTCATCGAGACCTGAGTCTCTCAAGCGGATACGACGGGATAACAATATCTTAACCTCCAAGGGGTCTTTTCCGAGATTGCCTGAAGAAGCTCCGTCCCACCCACAGCCTTGCTAGAGGAATTGTGGATGCCTTCGGGCTTGAGCAGGGGACACCACGGCCGTCATCGACAACCAGGGACCCTTTCGGGCATGCTCCGGCCGCTCGATCCCAGCACGTCAGGTGCTTGGGAGCCGGGCGGGGATCCTCGAGTCTTTCCATCGCCCGCTGTTCGGCTGTTCAGGTAATCCGGCCTCGCCTCCATACCATGCGACCCTCTGACCTCTGGCTGATCGGCCTGCTGCTCGGCGCGTCGCTGGTGGGTCTGACCCTGGTGGAGGGGGGCCGGGCCCAGCAGGCGGCTGCCAGTCGGCTTGCTCGGGGATGGGCGCTGGTGGAGCGGCTGGGGCTCACCGACCTCGCGATCTTCACCGAGGCGCGTTATACGCGCCACCTGAGTCAGGCGGACCGCTTCGCCCCCTTCCAGGACCACCCGGGGGCCCTGGAGCATTTCCCCAGCGGGGCCCTGGTCGGGCCGCCGAGTCACTGAGCCGCCATGTCCCTCGCCCTGCAGCGCCAGCGTTATCTCATCGACTACAGCCTCAGTGCCCTCGCGCGCCGGCCGGGCAAGCACCTGGGGCTGCTGCTGGTCTACACCCTGATCGTGGCGGTGCTGGCCTCGGTGATGCTGTTCACCGAGAGCCTGCGCGCCGAGGCACGGCGGCTGCTGGCGGGGGCGCCGGAGGTGGTGCTGCAGCGGCTGGAGGCGGGCCGGCATGGCCTGCTGCCCGCGAGCTACGCGGAGCGCATCCAGGGCCTGCGGGGGGTGAGCGGGGTGCGTGGGCGGCTCTGGGGCTACCACTTCGACCCCTTCATCGGCGCCAACTACACCCTGATGGTGCCGCCCGCGGACGCACCGGCGGTGGGGACGGTGGCGGTGGGGGCGGGCCTGGCCCGCAGCCGCGGGCTTGAGGTGGGGGATGTGCTGAGCCTGCGCTCGGCGGGCGGCACGCCCTATCCCCTCAAGGTGGTGGCGCAGTTGGACCCGGACTCGGAGCTCCTGAGCACCGACCTGATCCTGATGGCGGAGGCGGATTTCCGCGCCTTCTTCGCCATCCCCGAGGGCCAGTACACCGATCTGGTGCTCCAGGTGCGCAACCCCCGGGAGGTGCGCACCGTCAAAGAAAAGCTGGTGGCAGCCCTGCCCGATACCCGGCCGATCCTGCGCGAGGAGGTGCTGCGTACCTACGAGGCGGTGTTCGGCTGGCGCCAGGGGCTGGTGTTCGTGATCCTGTTGGGGGCGGTGCTGGCCTTCGGCATCCTGGCCTGGGACAAGGCCTCCGGGCTCTCCGCCGAGGAGCGCCGGGAGATCGGGGTGCTCAAGGCGGTGGGCTGGGAGACCGCGGACATCATCCGCATGAAGCTCTGGGAGGGGGCGCTGATCTCCCTGAGCGCCTTCCTGCTCGGTTACTTGCTCGCCTACCTGCACGTGTTCCACGCCGGGGTGGCCCTGTTCGCCCCGGTGCTCAAGGGCTGGGCGGTGCTCTATCCGGCCTTCAACCCCCTGCCCACGGTGGACGGGCTCCAGCTCGCCACCCTGTTCTTCTTCACGGTGTTCCCCTACACGGTGGCCACCCTCATCCCCATCTGGCGGGTGGCTACCAGCGACCCGGACGCGGTGATGCGGTGATCGAGCTCCAGGGGGTCGGCAAGCTCTTCAACCAGGGCCGCCACAACCAGCAGTGGGCGGTCAGGGACCTGAGCCTCCGCATCGAGACCGGACGGCTCACCTGTCTGCGCGGTCCCTCGGGCTCGGGCAAGACCACCCTGCTGGCCCTGATCGGCTGCCTGGCACGCCCCACGGTGGGGCGCATCAGCCTGGACGGGGAGCCCCTGTCGGGTCTCCCGGAGCGCTTCATGGCGGAGGTGCGGCGGCGCACCTTCGGCTTCGTGTTCCAGCGCTTCAACCTGATCAGGGGTCTGACCCTTCTGGATAACGTGATGCTGCCCGCCTACCCGGAGGCCCCGCCCCACCGGGCTCTGCAGGAGCGGGCGCTGGGGCTCCTGGAACGCTTCGGCCTGAGCGGCCTGGCGGGGCAGCGGGTGGAGTGGCTCTCGGGCGGCGAGGCCCAGCGCACCGCCATCTGCCGGGCCCTGATCAACGACCCAAGGGTACTCATCGCCGACGAGCCTACCGCCAATCTGGACTCGCAGCTTTCCACGGAATTCATGGCCATCTCCGCGGAGCTGGTGGCGGCGGGCAAGACCCTGATCCTCAGCAGCCACGACCCGCGGGTCTACGAATCCGCCGCGGTGCAGCGGGTGGTGGGGCTGAGGGACGGGCGGCTCGAGGCGGCCTGATGCCGGTCCATCCCGCCATCCTGGCCCTCATCGGGGTGTCCCTCACGGTCAGCGCCCTGATGGCCCTGGCCGCGGGGTTCGCCATCGGGGTGCTGCGCCACTGGGACCTCGGCTCGGGATCGGAGCGGCAGCTCCGACTGGAGCGGCGCACCTACCTCATCGCCACCCTGGTGGCCTTCGCCTTCGGGGCGGAGCTGGTGTCGCTGCTGCTGTTCGTCTATACGACCGAGTCCCTCTCCGACCAGTTCGTGGGGGCCATGTGCGCCACCGGGGTGCTGAACGTCAATGTCTGGGGCTGGCCAACCCTCTTTCTCAAGATCGCACTCTTCTTCGGCGGGGCCGCCTGGCTGGGCCTCAACCGGGTGGATATCCGCAGCCGCCACTACCCCCTGGTGCGCGTCAAATACGCCCTGCTGCTGGGCCTGGTGCCCCTGGTGTGGGCGGAGATGGGGGTGCAGCTTGCCTTCTTTCTCAACCTGGACCCGGCGGTGATCGTCTCCTGCTGCGGGGCCCTGTTCAGCCCGGCGGGGCAGGGGGTGGCGGCGGAGGTGAGCGGCCTCCCCCCTGCCTGGGGCCTGATCCTGCTCTACGGCGCTGCGGTCCCCACCCTGGTGGTGGCCTGGTGGGCGCGCCGACAGCCGGGGGCGGGACTCCCCCTGGCGGGTCTCGCCCTGGTCCATTACGGGCTGGCGCTGGTGGCGGTGGTCTCGGTGATCGCCCTGTACATCTACGAGCATCCCCACCACCACTGTCCCTTCTGCATCCTCAAGGCCGGCCATTCCTTCATCGGCTACGCGCTCTATGTGCCCCTGTTCGCCGCCACCGCCTGGGCCCTGGCGGCTGGGGTGATCGCCCCCTGGCGGGATCTCGCCAGCCTGCGAGCGGTGGTATCGGGCGAGGTCCGCCGGCTGGCGGGGCTCAGCCTCTTGGGACTGCTGCTGTTCCACGCGGTCGCCGCCGGGGCCATGCTGGGCTCAGGCCTGCGCATGGAGGGGGTCTGGTGGTGAGCCGCCTGGCCTGGGTTGGCCTCGGTCTGCTGCTCCTGGCTGCCTGTGGTGGGGACGGGCCCCCCGTGCCCCTCACCGGGGAGCCGGCACCACCCTTCCAACTGACCCGTCTCAGCGGGGGTCAGGGCGGGTTGCCCCGGCCGGGCGAGGTGGTAGCGGTGCGCTTCTGGGCCGACTGGTGCCCCTTCTGTGCCAGCGAGATGCTCGCCCTGGGACCGGTCTACGACCGGCTCCGTCCCCGCGGCCTGACCATCCTGGCGGTGAACGTGCGCCAGGATCCCGCCACCGCCCGGGCCTTCATGGCCAAGCTGGGCGTCTCCTACGAGACCCTGCTCGACGAGGACGGGGCCGTCGCCCGCCGTTACGGGGTGCGCGGGCTACCTACCACCTTCCTGATCGGCCGCGACGGGCGTCTGATGGGGCGCATCGCGGGGGAGTCCAGCGCCGCGGCCTTCGAGGCGATGGTCGAGCCCCTGCTGTGAGCGAGGGGCTCGGCTACCTCCTGGCCTTCACCACCGGATTGCTCGGGGCGCTCCACTGCCTGGGTATGTGCAGCGGGCTGGCGGCGAGCTGCGGGGTGGGGGAGCCGCCGGGGCTCGGTCCGGTCCTTCGCTATCACGGGGTGCGCATCCTCACCTACGGCGCCCTCGGGGTGGGCGGTGCCCTGGCCGGCCGGGTGCTGGTGCAGACCGGCTGGGTGGGCAAGCTCCAGGGTGTGCTGATGCTGGGCGCGGGGGTCCTGGTGTGCCTGATCGGGCTGCGGCTGGCGCTCGCCTACCGCGGGCCAGCCGGATCGCTGGGGCGCGTCCTTCCCCCGTTCCTCGGGCTGCTCAACGGGCTGGTTCCCTGCTCCCTGGTGTTCTCGGTCGCCCTGCCGGCCGCCGCCACGCAGGACCCCTGGCGCGCCGCCGCACTGATGCTGCTCTTTGGTCTGGGAACCCTGCCGACGATGGCCGCCGTGAGTCTCTTGGCGCTGCAGGGGGTGCGCCGGAGCCGCGGCCCCTGGAGCCACCTGGCGGGTGGTGCGGTGCTGCTGCTGGGACTCTGGACCCTCTGGCAGGGCTGGCAGTTCTTCGATGTGATGCGGGGTCTGGCAGACTGAGCCGGGGCGGCGCGGGGCTCGGTACCCTGGGGCAGTTGGCGATGCAACTGCGTGAAATCACGCAGTTTTTCACCGGGGATGCCAGGCACTAGAATGGGTCGGTCGGCCACCGCCCGGACGGGCAGCCGTGCCGATCCCCCTCACTTCACGGAGAGCGACCATGAACCACACCCATGACGAAAGCCGCCGCCGCGCCCTCGGCCTGATCGCCGCTGGCAGCGCCCTCGGCCTCTTGGCCCCAGCCGCCGTTGCGGCGGAGGCCTGCCCCGCGGACGGCACCCCCAACCAGTTCATCCCCAAGGGCAAGCCGGACCCCGATCCCCGCACCGATGAGCTCAAGAAGTACCCCAAGTGCCCCTATTGCGCCATGGACCGCACCAAGTTCCAGCAGAGTCGCCACCTGGTCCACTACGAGGACGACCTGGCGGATGCTACCTGCTCCCTGCACTGCGCCGCGGTGAGTCTGGCCATCAACCTGGACCGGGGTCCCAAGGCCATCTACGCGGCGGACTTCGGCGCCGCGGGGGACATCAAGCCCCTGGTCAACGTGGATAAGGCGACCTATCTCATCGGCTCCAAGCTGCCTGCTACCATGTCGAAGAAGAGCAAGGTGGCGTTCGGCTCCGCGGACGCCGCCAAGGCGGCCCAGGCGGAGCAGGGTGGCGAGCTGGGCAACTTCGACGCCGCCCTGACCGAGACCTACAAGAACCTGGCCGAGGACACCCTAGCGATCCGCAAGAAGCGGGCGGAGATGCGCAAGAAGGCCGGTTAGCCCCGCCTCAAGGGAAGGCCTCCCCGGCGCCGGGGCTCCCGCGGGCGCCGGGGTTGAGCCCTTATCGGAGCGCCCATGCTTAGACAGGCCCTGTTTCTGGTCCTTCTCCTCGCGGGGGGGCTCGCCCCGGCGGCGCCCTTGCAGTGCCCCAAACCGGGTGCCCAAGACACCTGCCCGGTGTGCGGGATGTTCGTCGCCAAATACCGCGACTGGGTCGCCAGCGTCGCCTATCGCGACGGACACGCCCACTTTTTCGACGGGGCCAAGGACCTCTTCAAGTACCTCCTCGACCTCCCGCGCTGGGCGCCGGGCCACCGTTCCGACGAGATCGGCTCCATCGGCGTCACCGACTACTACGGCCTGAGCTGCATCGACGCCCGGGAGGCCCGCTTCGTGATCGGCTCCGACGTCCTGGGGCCCATGGGCCACGAGCTCATACCCCTGACAGACGAGGCCGCCGCCGGGGACTTCATCAAGGATCACGGCGGTCGCCGGGTGCTGGGTTTCGAGGAGGTCACCCCGGCGCTCCTGGAGGGGCTGGATGCGGGGCGGTTCGAGTGAGGGACCTCTATTGGGTGCCCTTGCATCGGCCCTAGAGCAGGCCTAAAGTCGGCCGTATCAGCTCGAGCGGGCACTCGACCACGACCGAGAAGAGGCTGCCCTGATGCCCTGGCGGGACTACATCGCGACCGACCCTAACATCTGCCACGGTCAGGCCTGCATCAGGGGCACCAGGATCCCTGTCTCGGTGGTGCTCGATAACTTGGCAGCGGGCCTGGCCCCCGAGGACATCCTCCGGAGCTATCCGGCCCTCACAGAGGACGCCATCAGGGCGGCGATGTCTTATGCCGCGGAGCTGGCGCGGGAGCTCGTGATCGATCTCCCGGAGCGCAGCGCTGCGTGAGGCTCAAGATTGACGAGAATCTTCCCCAGGAGGTCGCAGGGCTCTTCCGGGAAGGCGGTCATGATGCGGTGACCGTTTCCGAACAGGGCATGGGCGGTGCCAAGGATGGGGCCCTGTTTGAGCGGTGTCGCTCGGAAGGGCGGGTGCTGGTCACCCTGGATCTCGACTTCACCAATATCCAGGCCTATCCGCCGGCAACGGCTCCGGGGATCCTGGTGCTACGTTTGAGTCGGCAAGACAAACCCTGGGTACTCGAGATGGTCCGCAGGGTGATGCCGGTCCTGAAGATGGCCAGCATCGCTCGATCGCTCTGGATTCTGGAGGATGACCGCATCAGGATTCGTCGCTGAGGTGGTCGGTGCCCCGGCACTCGAAGCGAATGAGATCCCGACGCGGTCTAGGCAAGAAGGAGGAGGTCAGAGAGGGGACCGATGCTCGACAAGCCTCCAACTCCGGCCACCCCGGCCACCGAAGCCGACAACCAAGCGGTGGACGCCGCCATCAACCGGGTGCTCCTGCGGGAGCGGGCGGCGCGGGAGGCCATCGCCGAATGCCAGCGCCGGGCGGAGGCGATCCTCGCCGCGGCGCGTGCCCAGGCCCGGGCGGTGGAGCGGCGCGGGGAGGCGCGGGAGACCCTGCTGCACGCCCGCAGCGACCGCCGGGTGGAGGACCAGGTCAGCGCCCTCCTTCGGCAGGCCCCAGCGCCGGCCGATGCCCTCACTGCCGAGCAGCGGACACGCATCGAGCGGGCCATTCAGATGCTCTGTGACGAGATGGTCGGGGGCGCCGAGTGATCCACCCCCACCACCTTGCCTACGCCCAGGCCCGGGTTCAGGCCCGCTTCGCCAAGCGCCTGGGGGAGCCCGAGTGGCAACGGCTAGGGGCGGTGCAGCGCTTCGGTCCCTATCTGCGGGAGCTTCGGGCCACCGGGCTGGGGGACTGGGTGGCGGGCATCGCCGAGGGCGGCGATCCCCACGAGATCGAGCAGGCCCTGCGCCGGGGGTTCCGCCTTACCCTGGACGAGGTGGTGGGCTGGACCCCCGAGCCCTGGCGGCCCGCTATCGCCTGGGTGGGCTGGCTGCCCCTCCTGCCATTGCTCCGGCCCCTGGTCCTGGGTGAGACGGCGTCGCCCTGGGCCCTGCGCGATCCCGAGCTACGCCCCTGGCTCGATGGGGAAGGCCGGCTGCGGCCGGCCGCCCTGGTGGCCGCTGGTGGCGCCGATCTGTTCCCCGAGGGTTCCAGCACGGGGCTGGGCGGGCGCTGGCGCGCGTGCTGGGAGCGTCGCTGGCCCGCGGTGAGCCGGGAAGGACGGCTGGGCCTGGAGCGGCTCTGGGATCTGCTGGCCACCCGCTGGTCGGAGCTTCCTCCCGGCGCGGAGGACCCCAGGGTTGCCCTGAGGCTCCTCGGGGTGCGGCTCGAGCAGCGCTTTCACCGCCTGATCCTGCAGCCCGCCATGCCCTTCGCCTACCTGGCCCTGGTGGCCCTGGATCTACGGCGGCTGCGGGGGGAGCTACTGGGCCGTGCCCTGTTCCAGGGAGCGGAAGGGGTGGCCTGATGTTTCGCCCGCGCCCTGCCCGCTGGCTCGAGGTGCTCTGCGCGCGTGGCGCCAGTGTCCGGGTGCTCGCCGAGCTGGCCCGCAGCGGCGCGGTGGAGGTGGAGGTGCGCCCCGGGGTCCCGGAGGACCTGCCGGTGGCGGAGCTGACGGCGGGTCTCGACCAGCTCGGGGAGCTGGAGCGTCGCTACGGGCGCTACTGGGCGCGGGGTCGGCTGCAGCGCTCGGCGGAGGTCGCGGCCCCCGCGCTGGTGCTGCACAGGACCCTAGAGCGCATCGCGGCCTGGCGCTCCGAGGCCGATGACCTGATCACGGCGATCCAGAGGGACGAGGACGCCCAGGGGGCCCTGGGGCACCTGCGTCGAATCCTGCAGGAGCTCGACTCGAACCCCCTCGACCTGGATCTCCTGCGGGGGGCGGGGCCGGCCCTGGCCAGCTGCTGGGGGCTGGTGCCAGCCGACGCCAATCTGGTCCTTCCCGACACCTGCCTGGTCCGCGTCCTGTCCTGGGAGGGGGCCCGATGCCTGCTGCTGGTGGGGCCAGCCCCGGAGCTGGTGGAGGCCCGGGGGCGCATCAAGGCGGCGCAGGGACGCCTGATCGAGCCTACCCCCTGGCTCGGGGGCACCGCCGCCCAGGCCCTCGCGTCGGTGGGGGCCCATCTGGCGGAGCTGGAGGAGACCCTCGCGGCGCGCTATGGACTCCTCGACGGGCTCTTCGAGCGTCACCGACTGGGTGAGGTTCTGGGGGAGGTGACCTCGCTTCAGTGGTTCCGGGCCAACGTGGGGGCACTGGAGCGGGCCAGCGAGCATCTGGTCTGGATCACCGGCTGGACCGATGCCCAGGAGCGGGCCCTGGTGACGGCCCTGGAGGCAGCGGGCCCCGCGGCGCTGCTGCGCCTCACCGCGGCACCGCCGGGACTGGTGCCCCCCCAGGTGCTGGTCAATCCCCCCTGGGTGCGGGCCTTCGAGCTGTTCACCCGGTTGTTGGGGGTGCCCGCCGCGGACGAGGCGGACCCCACCCCGCTCCTCACCCTGGTGGTGCCCCTGCTGTTCGGCTACATGTTCGGCGATCTGGGACAAGGGCTGGTGCTGCTGGCGGTGGGGCTGTGGGTGCGCGGGCGCTTCGCCTTCGCGCCACTCCTCATCTCGGGCGGCGTCTCGGCGAGCGTCTTTGGTCTTCTCTTCGGGAGCCTGTTCGGCCTGGAGGGGCTGATCCCGGCCCTCTGGGTGCACCCCCTGGAGGAGCCCCTGGCGGTGCTGGTCGTCCCCCTGGGCTTTGGTGTGGCACTCCTCACCCTCGGACAGCTCCTGCGGGGGCTGGGGGCCTGGTGGGGTGGGCAGGGGCGCGACTGGCTGGCCACCGAGGCCGGTTTCCTGGCGCTCTACCTGGGGCTGATCGGGGCCTGGTGGGAGCCTGCCGGACTCTGGCTCGCCGCCCTGGGCGCCCTCTGGTCCCTGGCGGGCCCCTACTGGCTCCACCGGCGTCTGACGGGGGTCCTCGCGGCCGCTGGACACCTGTTGGAGGGCGGCTTGCAGATCCTGGTCAACACCCTATCCTTCGCGCGGGTGGGTGCCTTCGCCCTGGCCCACGCCGCCCTCTCCGCCGCCTTCGTGGCCCTGGCCGGGGTCGCGGACTCCGGTCCGGTGGCGGGTCTGGTGCTGGTGCTCGGAAACCTGCTGGTGATTGGGCTGGAGGGGCTGGTGGTGTCGATCCAGACCACCCGCCTGGTGCTGTTCGAGTTCTTCGTGCGCTTCCTGCAGGGCAGGGGGCGGGTGCTCCGCCCCTTGGCGGCGCCACCGGAGGTGGTGCCGGTTCCGGGGGAGGCGGTGCGTTGGCTGACTATTAGCCGTTAACAATGTCGAACCGACATGGCTATACCAGACTACCAATCAATAATGCTCCCCTTGCTCCGGTTCGCTTCTGACAATAAGGAGCATTCCCTTCGGGAAGCAATCGAGGGCTTGTCCGGCGAGCTCGAGCTCACTGACGACGAGAAAAAGGAATTGCTGCCTAGCGGTCAGCAACCAACTTTTGATAACCGCGTTGCCTGGGCTCGCACATACATGACAAAGGCTGCATTGCTTGAGTCTCCGCGCCGCGGATACTTTCGCATAACCCAACGTGGCCGCGATGTCCTTTCAAAGAAACCAACTGAAATTAACGTGAAGTTCTTAGAGCGGTTCCCTGAGTTCATCGAATTCCGCACCAAGCGAAATGAACCAAGAGAGGAAACCCAGACGTCGGAAACCGAGACTCTCCATACACCCGGCGAGCTTCTTGAAAGCGCATATCAAAAACTACGAGAAGACCTTGCTGCAGAGTTACTGAAAACCGTAAAGGAATGTTCGCCTTCGTTCTTTGAACGCCTCGTTATCGATGTCTTGGTGAAAATGGGTTATGGCGGGTCGCGCAAAGAAGCCGGGAAAGCAATCGGCCGCAGCAGCGACGAAGGCATTGACGGAATTATTAACGAAGACCGTCTTGGCCTCGATGTCATCTATATCCAAGCCAAGCGCTGGCAAGCTCCGATCGGTCGCCCCGAAATTCAAAAATTCGCGGGTGCCCTTCAAGGGCACCGCGCGAACATAGGAATCTTTATCACCACTTCCAGCTTCACGCGCGATGCTGAAGACTATGTAGCAAAAATCAATTCAAAGATCGTACTTATAGGTGGTGAGCAATTGTCGCAGCTCATGATTGATCACAATGTCGGGGTAACACTTGTCACGTCGTACGAAACGAAAAAAGTCGACAGTGATTATTTCATTGAAGGGTAAGACGGCTAACAACACCATCAACGCGGTTTCGCAAAGGCGGCGCAGTGCGCCGCTATTGCTCGCCGGTTATTGCAAACGATGGACAAGGGGGCGCGGTATGACTAAGAGGCTCTGGTTCGTTTCCCTCACGGTGGCGGGGGCGGCCCTGCTGGCGACCTTGAGCAGCCTGCTGCTCTGGCAGCCCCTGGCCGGGGCGGCGGGGGAGGTGGCCGCCGCGGCGCCGCGGGAGGGGGTGCAGTGGGGCTACCTGGCGGCGGCCATTGCCACGGGGCTCTCCTCACTGGGTGCCGGCTACGCGGTGGCCACCCTGGGCACGGCGGCGGTCGGCGCCCTGGCAGAGAAGCCGGAGCTGTTCGGCCGGTTGCTGATCCTGGTGGGTCTCGCCGAGGGCATCGCCATCTACGGGGTCATCGTCTCGGTGCTGATCCTCAACCGCCTGGCCTAATGAGCCTCTGTGCCCTCATCGCCGATGAGGTGACCGCCGCCGGCTTCCGCCTCGCCGGCCTGGAGGTGGCGGTGCCGGAGGATGGGGCCGTGCCCGCCTGCTTCCGGGCCCTGCTGGGGCGAAGCGATCTCCTGCTGGTCACCGCCGAGCGGGCCCAGCACCTCCCGACCGTGGAGCTGAGCGAGGCCCTGGCCCGGCCTCGACCCCTGGTGGTGGTGATCCCGGACGTGCGCGTGCGCCTCGAGCCACCCGACCTCGGGGCCCGTCTGCGGCGCCAGCTCGGGATGCTGGAATGAGCCTCGCGGACCGGGAGCGGCAGCTCCTCGCCCTGGTGGAGACCTACCAGGCGGAGGAATGCCGTCGCCTGCTGGAGGCGGCCCAGGGGGCGGCGCGGGTGCTGGTCCAGGGCGCCTACCGGGGCGCCCGCCAGCGGCTCCACCAACGGACGGCGGCGGAGCGGACCCGGGCCCGCCGGCGCATCGAGGCGGCCCAGGCAGAGCTCGCCACCCGCGAGCGCCGCGCCACCGAGCGCCTCCACTGGCAACTGCTGGAGGTGGCCTGGCCCCGGCTGCGGGAGGTGCTCCTCGGGCGTTGGCAGTCCCCCGAGGGCCGCCGGGTCTGGGTGGAGTGGACGGTTCGGGACGCCCTTGAGAGCCTGCCCCTGCACCAATGGCTCATCGAGCATGCCCCGGAGCTGGGCGCGCAGGAGCAGGGGCGTCTCAGAGCCGCGCTGACCCCGCGGCTCGCCGAGCCACCCGGCTTCGCGTCTGACGGGGGCCTGTTGGCGGGTGTGCGCATCCGGTGCGGCGAGGCGGTGCTGGACGGCACCCTCGCCGGCCTCTTGGTGGATCGCCCCCGTCTGGAGGCCCGGTTGCTGGGCCTCTTCGCCCAGGGCGGGGCATGAGCGAGGCCCGTATCCGCTGGACCAGCGGGCCGGTGCTGCGGGCCTTGCCGAGCGGCCCCTTCGTGCTGCGCGAGGCGGTGCGGGTGGGGGAGCAGGGCCTCCTGGGGGAGGTGATCCGCGTCGCCCGGGAAGAGATCCTGGTGCAGATCTATGAGGACCCCAGCGGGCTGCGCCCCGGTATGCGGGTGGAGGGCACAGGTCGGCCCCTCGGGGTGCGGCTGGGACCCGGTCTGTTGGGGGGCATCTTCGATGGGCTGCTGCGGCGCATCGACGATCCCGCCCTGGGGCCCTATGTGCAGCCGGGTCTGCGGGAGCCGGCGCCCGGGAGCTTCCAGTTCCGCCCCCGCGTGGCGGTGGGGACCCTCCTCACGCCGGGGGCGGTAGCGGGGGCCGCGGAGAACGGCACGCCGCTCCTGCAGCACTGCCTCGTGCCGCCGGACCTGCCTGGCGGGGAGGTGACCTGGATCGCCGCCGAGGGCCGCTACGGCGAGGAGGAGGCCCTGTGCCGGCTCCGGGGGGCGGACGGGCGCGAGCACAGCTTCGGCATGACCCAGCGCTGGCCGGTGCGGGTGCCCCGTCCCGTGGGGCGCCGCCTGCCCGCCGACGAGCCCCTGGTCACGGGTCAGCGCATCCTCGACAGCCTCTTTCCCGTGGCCCGCGGCGGCACCGCCGCCATCCCCGGGGGCTTTGGCACCGGCAAGACCATCCTGCTGGAGACCATCGCCAAGTGGTGCAGCGCGGACATCATCGTCTACGTGGGCTGCGGGGAGCGGGGCAACGAGATGGCGGGGCTGCTCGCGGAGTTCCGGGATCTCGAGGACCCCCGCAGCGGGCGGCCCCTGCTGGAGCGCAGCGTCATCATCGCCAACACCTCCAACATGCCCGTCTCGGCGCGGGAAGCCAGCATCTACTCCGGGGTCACGGTGGCGGAGTACTTTCGCGACCAGGGGCTGAACGTGGCCCTGATGGCCGACTCCACCAGCCGCTGGGCCGAGGCCCTGCGGGAGGTCTCCGGCCGGCTGGGGGAGCTGCCCAGCGAGAGCGGCCACCCCGCCTACCTGAGCAGCCGGCTGGCGGACTTCTACGAGCGGGCGGCGCGGGTGCAGACCCTGGCGGGAACCAAGGGGTCGGTCACCATCCTAGGGGCGGTGAGCCCCCCCTCGGGGGATTTCTCCGAGCCCGTCACCAACCACACCCGCCGCTACGTGGATTCCCTCTGGACCCTGGACGCCAACCGCGCCCACGCCCGTTTCTATCCGGCCATCCATCCCCTGCAGTCCTACAGCCTGGCCGCCACCAGCCTGGCGCGCTGGTGGCACGGGATCGGCGCCACCCGCTGGGAGGAGCTCCGTCGGCAGTTCCTGGCCCTGCTGGAGGAGGCGGCCCGGCTGGAGCGCATGGCGCGCATCATCGGCAAGGAGGCCCTCCCGCCGGGACAACGCCTGGTGCTCCTCTCCGCCCAACTGGTGAACGAGGGCTTCCTGCGCCAGTCCGCCTTCTCGGCGAACGACCGCTACGCCACCCCCACCCGGCAGGCGGCCATGATGCGGCTGATCGGGCGCTTCCTGGACGGGGCCCGGGAGGCCCTGGCCGCGGGGGTGATGCCGGAGGCCCTCACCGAGACGCCCCTCTACCGCCGCCTGCTGCGCATGGGGGAGGACCTCCCGGAAGGGGACTGGGAGGCCTTTTCCGCCTTGGACCGTGAGGTCTCCGCCACCCTGGATGGCCTGCGCGCCGCCCAGGCCCCCAGGCCCGAGTGACCGGGAGCGCCACGCCGATGTATGCCCGGCTGATCGGTGAAGACATCGCGCTCGCGGTGGAGGGCCCGCTGCTCTTCGTGCGCCGCGCCCTGGACGTGGGGCTCAACGAGGCGGTAGAGGTGGAGGGCTCCGACGGGGTGCGCCGGCTCGGCCGGGTGGCCCTGCTCGACGAGGAATCCATCGTGCTGGAGGTCCTCGACAGCACCACCGGTTTGGGGCTCCAGGACACCCGGGTGCGCTTCCTCGGGGAGCCGTTGCGGTTCTCGGTGGGGCCGGGGATCCTGGGGCGGGTCTTCAACGGCGTGGGTCAGCCCCTCGATGGGGGCCCGCCGCTGGGTGCGGAGCGCTCGCTACGGGTGGATGGCCTGCCCATCAACCCCGCCGCCCGGGAGGCCCCCCACGACTTCCTGGAGACCGGCTTCACCGCCATTGACCTCATGAACAGCCTGGTGCGCGGCCAGAAGCTGCCCCTGTTCTCCGGCGGTGGCCTGCCCCACGACCGCATCGCTGTGGATCTTTGCCGCCGCGCCCGCCTGCCGGGGGGCGGGGAGGGGGAGTTTGCCATCGTCTTTGCCGGCATCGGCATCCCCCACGACAGGGCCGAGCAGTTTCGCCGGGAGATGGAGCGCAGCGGGGCCCTGGGGCGTACCGCCCTCTTTCTCAACCTGGCCAGCGACCCCAGCGCCCAGCGGCTCCTCACCCCCCGCTTCGCGCTGACCGCCGCCGAGTACCTGGCCTTCGTCGAGGGCAAGCAGGTGCTGGTCATCCTCACCGACATGACCAACTACTGCGAGGCCCTGCGTGAGGTCTCCGCCAGCCGCGGCGAGATCCCCAGCCGCAAGGGCTATCCGGGCTATCTCTATTCGGACCTGGCATCGATCTTCGAGCGGGCCGGGCGCATCCGCGGGCTGCCGGGCTCCCTCACCCAGGTACCCATCCTCACCATGCCCTCGGACGACATCACCCACCCCATCCCGGACCTCACGGGCTACATCACCGAGGGGCAGATCGTGCTCAGCCGCGAGCTGGCCCGACGGGACCTCTACCCGCCCATCAAGCTTCTGCCCAGCCTCTCGAGGCTGATGAAGGACGGCACCGGAGAGGGCATGACCCACCCCGACCATCCGGCCCTCGCCGCCCAGCTCTATGCGGCCTATGCCCAGGCCCAGCAGACCCGGGTGCTGGCCAGCGTGGTGGGGGAGGAGGGCCTCTCGGCCCTGGATCGCAGCTACCTCGCGTTCGGCGACAACCTGGAGGAGAACCTCATCCACCACCGGGACCGCCGCACCCTGGCCGAGAGCCTAGAGGTGGGCTGGGCGACCCTGAGGCTCCTGCCCCGCAGCGAGCTGCACCGGCTGAGCGAACGGCAGATCCGCGAGCATCTGGGCGGCTAGGATGGCCCTGGACCTGCCCCCCACCCGGGTCGCCTACCTCCAGCTCAAGGAGGAGCAGGAGGCCATGGGGGAGGGCTACCGCTTCCTCGACGAGAAGCGTCTCATCCTTGCGTCGGAGATCCTCGCGGAGCTCGCCCGCTACGAGGCAACGCTCGGTGCCTTTCGCGACGCCTATGCCCAGGCCGCACGCGAGCTCAGGGCAGCCGTCGCCCGGCACGGGCTGGAGGGGATCCAGGTCTACCCCGCGGCGGTGCCCAGCGGGGGATTTGAGCGGGTCACCCGCTCGGTGCTCGGCGTGGAGGTACAGAGGATCGAGTGTCGGTGGGACCCCAGCACTGCGCCGCCGGCGGTGGAGCCGAGTCCCGAGGCCGAAGCCTGCCGGAGCGCCTTCCTCGCCCTCATCCCCCAGGTGGCAACACTGGCCGCCCAGGCGGGCAACCTGGAGCGGCTGCGCCAGGACTACCTGCGCACCAGCCGCCGGGCCCGCGCCCTGGAGGACGTGCTGCTGCCGGAGGTGGCGGAGACCCTCGCCGCCATCGATGCGGTGCTCGAGGAGCAGGAGCGGGAGGAGGCGGTGCGGGTGCGCCGGGCGCGGGCGGTCCCCTGAGGTTCCATGACCCGGGGGCGCGACGCCCGCTAGCGAGCCGCCTCTTCGGCCTTCTGCTCCTCCGCCCTATCCCGCTCCAGATCGGCCTCCAGCGTCACCAGGTCCTCGCGATTCTGCCGCACCAGCCAGACCAGGCCGCCGCCCAGGGTCAGGGCCAGGGTGAGGATCAGGCTGATGCCACGCCAATCGAGACCCATCAGGGGCTCCGTATTCATCGAGTGCTCCTCCCGGACTGAGGGTGATGGGTCGTTAAGATAAGGGCGGGATGCTTCCTCCACCAGGGCCCTTGCCAGTGGGTCCGCACCATGCTCGCCCGCTTCTGGAACCTGCCCGGAAGAGGTGTTCCCCGGTGACCCGGCGTCCCTGGTCATGCTGCACTTGCGAAGATTCCCGCGAGGGGGTTAAGGTCTCGCGCTGGAGTTCAGCCGGCCGGAGGGAGGGCGGACGTGGCGGAGGGAGCACCACAAAATCAGGGGCGGCACGGGGAGCGGACCGATCCAACGGGCCCGATCGGGGCCTTCCTCGGGCGCTTTCCCGCCTTCGGCGTCTACCGCTTCGAGCTCTCCGCCCGGGAGCCCATCAGCCTCCCCGCCTATGGGGGCTCCGCTTGGCGCGGGCTCTTGGGTAGCGGGTTGCGACGCACGGTCTGTGTCACCCGTCAGCCTACCTGTGAGGGGTGTCTCCTGGTGGGGAGCTGCGTCTACTCCACCCTGTTCGAGTCCCCGCCGCGGGATCCCGCCGATCAGGCCCGCTACAGCGCCGTTCCCCATCCCTATGTGCTGCGGATCGATGCGGAAGCGCCCCGCGAGCTGACCCCCCAAGAGCGCTTCGGGGTGGGCCTCCACCTGTTCGGCCCCGCCACCTTTCATCTCCCTTTCACTGTCCATGCCCTGAGCGGGGCGGGGGAGCGTGGCATCGGCCGCGGCCATGGCCGCTTTCGCCTGGAGCGGGTCTGGCAGCTCATCGCGCCGAATGCGGACTGGGTGTGCATCCACAACGCCGGCGGTGCTCTCAACGCCCAGCCCCTCGCGCCCGCCGCCTCCTGGGCCTTGGGTGATGCGCCCCAACAAGCGCTCCTTCGGCTCCAGACCTCGCTGCGCATGCGGCGCCGCGGGGATCTGGTCGGTCCCCGGGAATTCCAGCTCAGCGAATTCCTCCGCCAACTGCTCTGGCGCCTCAACGACCTCGCCCGCCACCAGGGCCGCTCGGAGATGCTGCTCGACTGGATCGATCTGGCCCCGGCCCTTGAGCACCTCTCCGTCCTCCGTTCGGATCTGCATTGGCGCGACTGGACCCGCTACTCCTCCCGCCAGGATGCCCTCATGCAGCTCGGCGGGCTGGTGGGGGAGCTGGAGGTGGCGGGGGAAGGGCTCGCCGCCCTCTGGCCGCTGCTCCGGCTCGGCCAGTGGACCCATCTCGGCAAGGCCACCACCATGGGGCTTGGGCAGTACCGCATCGAGGACGCCGCAAGCTTGCGAGCCCTGCCGACGGCTGACGAGGCGCGGATACTAGCCGGCGTCGGAGTGGACCCCTGAGGGAAGGGCAGGGAGCCTGCCAGGGAGGGCGGTCCAGGGAGCGGCGGGATGCCCCTCCGACACCGAGGAGGCCCGGCGGCTGCAACCGCCGCCAACGCAAGGGAGAACCCCGGAGCCAAGATCCATGCCCACCGACCCCAACGCCTTCGAGCGGCGCGTGCTGCTCGCCGTCACCGGCCTGTCCCCCCAGGTTGTCACCGAGACCCTCTATGCCCTGACCCAGGTGGCGGACCCCCGCTTCGTCCCCACCGAGGTCCAGCTCATCACCACCGCCCAGGGGGCCGAGCATGCCCGGCTCAACCTGCTCTCGGCGGACCCCGGCTGGTTCCATCGCCTGTGCCAGGACTACACCCTCCCGGCGATCCGCTTCGATGCCTCCGCCATCGAGGTGCTCCCCGGTCCCCAGGGCGAGCCCCTGGAGGACATCCGCACCCCCGCCGAGAACGAGCGGGCCGCGGACTTCATCACCGAGCGGGTGCGGGAGCTGACCGCCGATCCCCGCTCCGCCCTGCACGTCTCCATCGCCGGGGGGCGCAAGACCCTCGGCTTCTACCTCGGCTACGCCCTCTCGCTGTTCGGTCGCCCCCAGGACCGGCTCTCCCACGTGCTGGTCTCCGCACCCTTCGAGTCCCATCCCCAGTTCTACTACCCCACCCCCACCGAGCGGGTCATCCACAGCCTCGACCGCGGCCAGCTCGCCCTGGATTGCCGCAAGGCCGAGGTCACCCTGGCGGAGATCCCCTTCGTGCGGGTGCGCGAGGGGCTGCCCACCCGGCTGCTGAAGGGCAGCTCCAGCTACAGCGCCACCGTGGCCGCCGCCCGCCGGGCGCTGGAGCCCGCCGAGCTGGTGATCGACCTGCGCGGGCGCCGCATCCAGGCCGGCGGCGAGCGGATCCCCATGACCCCCGCCGACCTCGCCTTCTACAGCCTCGCCGCGCGACGCCGCAAGGGGGGTGACCACCCGCTGCGGCGCGGCGATGCCGACCTCGCCGGCCCCTACCTCGCCGAGCTGGGGCGCATCCTCGGGGAGCTATCCGGCGAGCTGGAGCGGGCCGAGGAGAGCCTGGGGAATGGCATGACCGAGGAGTACTTCGACCAGCGTAAATCCAGGACCAACGCCGCCATCGAGGAGGCCCTCGGTCCCCAGCTCGCCCGCAGCTACCGCATCCAGGGCAGCGGGCGGCGCAATGGTCGCTTCGGCCTGCTGCACATCGAGCCCGAGGCCATCCATTACCGCAGCCTACTCGACCCCCACGGAGGCGACTCATGAGCACCGACGCCCTTATCACCTGTCCCCACTGCGGCCACCGCTTCCCGGTCTCCGAGGCCCTCAGCGCCCAGATTCGCGCCGAGCTGGAGTCCAGCCTCAGCGCCAGCCACCAGGCGCAGCTGGAGCGTGCCGTCGCCGAGGCCGAGCGGCGCGCCCGCAGCGGCCTCGACCTGGAGCTGGCGGACCTCAAGGCACAGAACGCTGAGAAGGCCGCCCAGGCCAAGGAGTCCGCGGCCCGGGAGCTGGAGCTGCGCAAGAAGAACCGCGCCCTCGAAGAGGCGCAACAGGCCCAGGCGGAAAAGATCCGAGCGGAGCTGGAAACCGCCCTGCGCAAGGACGAGGCCCAGCGCATCGCTCAGGCCACCGCGGCCGCCGAGATCCGCACCCGCGAGCAGACCGCCCTGCAGCTCCAGGAGCTCCATGCGGATCTCGCCGCCCAGCGCGAGAAGGCCCGCCTCGCCCAGGAGGCGGAGCTTCGCCTGCGCAAGGAAAAGACGGTCTTGGAGGAGCGCGCCCGGGAGCTGGACCTGGAGGTGGCCCGCAAGCTCGACACCGCCAAGGCGGAGTTGGAGACGTCCATCCGCAAGGCCGCCGCCGACGAGCAGGACCTCAAGCTCAAGGAGAAGGAGAAGCAGATCGCCGACCTCCGAACGGCTCTCGAAGAGGCCAAGCGCCGCAGCGAGCTCGGCTCCCAGGAGCTGCAGGGCGAGGTCCTGGAGCTCGACATCCAGGCCGCCCTGGAGCGCCACTTCCCCCAGGACCGCATCGACCCCGTCCTCAAGGGCGCCCGCGGGGCCGACATCCAACAGCGGGTGCGCAACGACCGTCTGGAGGACTGCGGCCTCATCCTCTGGGAGACCAAGAACGCCAAGCACTGGGCCCCCGCCTGGATCGACAAGCTCAAGCAGGACCAGCGCGCCGCCGGTGCCGCCGCCGCGGTGCTGGTCTCCGCCGCCCTGCCCGAAGGCATCGAGGGCTTCGGGCGCATCGAGGGCATCTGGGTCGCCAATCTCAAGACCTGGCCGGCGCTCGGTATGGCCCTGCGCGAGCAGCTCATCAGTGTCGCCTACGTGCGCGCCGCCTCCGCCGGCAAGAACGAGAAGATGGAGCTCCTCTATGAATACCTCTCCGGCACCGAGTTCCGCCAGCGCGTCGAGGCCATCGTCGAGGCCTTCGAGGCCATGCACATCCAGCTCAACCGCGAGCGCCGCGCCATGGAGAAGCAGTGGGCCGAGCGGGAGAAGCAGATCCAGCGGGTGGTCGGCAGCACCTCCGCCATGTACGGGGCCCTGCAGGGCATCGTGGGCGCGGGCCTCGCCGCCATCCCGGCCCTGGAGCTGGACGCCCCCCGGCTCCTCGATGACCGCCGGGATGGGTAGGACCGCGGCCCCGGCGCGGTAGGGCGTTGATTCGGGGTAGGAGCGCCGCCCCGGCGCGACCTTCGCTGCGGCTGGCGGCCCTATCATCGGCGCTGCCCTGTCGCGGCAAGGGAGAGGCTCCCACGGGCACTGTCCCCACCCAAGCTTGCGAGAGCATTCGACTGAGCACAGGCGGTGCACAATATCGACACTATTGAGGAGCATGAGAGGATCACCATGAGCAACAACCCACGTCTTAACCAGTCCTGCCGGGTTGCTTTGGCGGCACTTCTGCACGACCTGGGCAAGTTCGCTGAACGGGCGCGCATCCAAGAGGCCCAGACCAAAGATGCGGATGGTAACTCGCGCCAGGCGATCAACGAGGGTCTGTACTGCCCGACCAACCGCGAAGGGCGTCGCACTCACATCCATGCCGCCTACACGGCCATCGGCATGGACCTGCTGGAGACCCACCTGCCGGAACTGGTTGGCGAAGACATGGCACCTTTCGCTCCCTGGCGAGAGAAGAACGCAGACGACTCGATCATCAACGCCGCGGCTCGGCACCACCGCCCCGAGACCTTCCTGCAGTGGCTGATCGCCACCGCTGACCGCTTAGCTTCGGGCTTCGAGCGGGAGACCTTCGCGTCATACAACGCGGCACCCGATGAAGAGCAGGGGCGCAAACTAAACCACTACACCACCCGCCAATGGACCCTATTGGAGGGCATTGCGCTCCCCAGTCCCATTGGGACAGGGGCTAGAAGCGAAGTGGCAACCCCCGCTTATCGCTATCCGTTATCGGCTCTTTCCCCGGACGCGGTCTTCCCAGTCCTGGCCAAGGACAAGCAGCAGGGTGAGCATGGTGAGAAGTCGATCGCGCAGAAGGAATACCTGGCGCTCTGGAACGGCTTCGTCAAGGGCCTTGCAGATATTCCGGTGCCTCACCGTCGCAGCCTTCCGCTGTGGATCGACCACTTCGAAAGTCTGTGGCTCACCTTCACTCACGCCATTCCTTCGGCAACCGCCGGAATTGGTGGGAAGGTGAGGCCCGATGTCTCCCTTTTCGATCACTCGAAGACCACCGCCGCTCTAGCCGTGGCGCTGTGGCGCTACCACAGCGATCAGGGCCACGACATCCGTGATGCGCGCGAGCAACTGTGTGCTCAGTGGGACCGCGAGCGTAGCGGTAGCCAAAGAGCCGAGCATGCGTGGAAGGAGCCAAAGCTCTTGCTGGTGCAGGGCGATTTCTTTGGCATCCAGCACTTCATCTTCGCCGAAGGCAGCCAAACCCAGAAGCGTGCCGCAAGGTTGCTGCGCGGCCGCTCCTTCTACATCTCCCTGCTCACGGAGCTGGCCGCCCTCAAGGTATTGGAGGCCCTGGACCTCCCCGCCACCAGTCAGGTGGTCAATGCCGCCGGAAAGTTCCTCATCGTTGCGCCTAACACGCCCGAGGCCGTCGCCGCCCTGCAATGCGTGCAGGGAGAGCTCAACGACTGGTTCCTTGAGCACACTTACGGCCAGACGGGCATTGGTCTGGCCTGGCTGCCCGCCGCCGCTAGGGATTTCCGGCAGTCGGAGGCGGGCGAAGTGCCCTTCCGCAACCTGATGAAACGGCTGTTCGAGCAATTGGAAGCAGCTAAACTGAGCCGTTTCGATCTGTGCGGCGGCGTGGTGTCCCCGTTGTTCCAAGGCTTTCTGGCCCGCTTTGAGCATGGCGAGTGCCGTATCGACGGGCGCTCTCCCGGTAGTGTGGAGCTGGAAAAGGATGTCTGGGTAAGCGCGCTTGCTTCCGACCAGATCAGTATCGGTAAGTGGTTAGCCAGCGAGGACCGGTTGCTGATCACGCGCGAACGCATCATGCCTCTCATGGAAGACCAGAAATTGAACCAGCCTCGGTTGGCCATCTTTGGTTACCACCTGCTGTTCACTCGCGATGCAGAGAAGAGCGGCAAATTTGGCAGTGAGGCGCAGTCTCGCAACCTGTTACGTGCCTGGGACTTTTCCCTGCCCGAGTCGGGGAGGGAGGCCCTCTGGAACGGTTATGCCCGCCGCCACATCAACGGCTACGTGCCCCATTTCCGTGAGACGGACCTTGCCGAGGCGGCACTGGGGAAGTACGACGGGCTCTCGGCAGAAGACCGTGAGCACGAGCGCCTAGATGCGCCAAAGACCCTCAACCACTTAGCGCGCGACGATCGCCACCCGGCTGCGGAGGACAAATGGATCGGCGCGGAGGCTCTCATGACCCTCAAGGGCGACGTGGACAACCTGGGCCTGATCTTCCAGCAGGGGCTTACGAATCCTACCTTCGCCAAAATGGCGGCCCTCTCGCGTCAGATGAACGCCTTTTTCGCCGTCTACCTGCCCTGGCTGTGCGCGAGGGAATATCCTAACACCTACAGCGTCTTCGCTGGCGGCGACGATTTCTTTCTCATAGTTCCCTGGCACTCCGCGATCGGACTGGCCGAGCGCATGAAGGATGAGTTTCGCCGTTATGTGGCGGAAAATCCGGACATCCACTTCTCGGCCGGCCTGTCCTTGACCAAACCGGGGCTTCCTATCCGGCAGTTGGCCGCGCTGGCGGAAGAAGCCCTTGATGCGGCGAAGTCTCGTCTATCCTCTCCCCCCAGGGGAGGGGCTGGGGGTGAGGGTACAGCACCCGCAAAGAACGCTGTCACCTGTTTCGGTGAGACGGTTTCTTGGGCCGACTTCGACCGACTCTTGGAGCGGGCGGTTGGGCTCAAACGTGCGGCGGAAGATCACGAACTGTCGAAGGGCTACCTCTATAGCCTGCTGCATCTGACGGACCTAGCGGGTAAGGTTACCGAGCGTCCGGAGAATGCGATCTGGCATTCCCGCTTTGCCTACAGCACCCGGCGGCTTGCGGAGACCCGCTACAAGGAGATTGAGAGCCGCGAACAGCGCGAAGCTGCCCGCCGCCGTCTGCAGGCCAGTTTGGCAAAGGAAATCGCCAGCGAAGGCATAGAGCGCTATGGAGATGCCTACAAAATTGCCTTGTTCACCTATCTGTATCAGCAACGCGATTGAGGAGAGACGCCATGATTACCGATAATCGACAGCAGCGATCGCCCTATGGGCAACGGCCGCAGCAGGGGCAAGTGACTGTTTCGCCCGGACCCCAATTCGGCGGCATTTCTTTTCACAAGCCGTTAGATCCAGAGCTATTCAACTCCAAGGCGCAGGATGCGGCGCGGGCCATTGCATGCGCCGACAACCAGCGGAACAAGTCCACCCAACTGCGCCGTTTCTACGACGAGCTGATGTTATGGGAGACGCGCACCACCCAGCAGCCCGAGAGATTTCAGGAATACCTACCCTTTATCCGCATGCTCAATGCCAAGGCAGCCTATGCCGAGGGTCGCAAGCTGGTGGATCGCACCTTCGTAGATCTTTTTTCGCACACTCTGAAGGAGGTTCAAAGCGCGGAGACTCTCACGACGTGCAGGGTGTTCTGGGAGGCCTTCCTGGGCTTCTATAAGCAGGAGCGGCAGGACTGAGGCTATGCCGACGGTATTGCGTCTGCAGGGGTTGCGATTGCACTTCTATTCTGACGAGGGTAGCGAACCACCGCATATCCATGTGGATACCGGGGACGGCGAATGCAAATTCTGGTTGGATCCCATTATTCTGGCCTCCAGCCGCAACGTTGCGCCCCAGCTGATTCGCCGCATTGAGCGGCTGGTGTTTGAACATCAGGATTTCCTGAAAGAGAAATACGATGAATACCACTCCGCTTGAAAGAGAAGTCCTCGCCATCCGTGCCTGGGCACAAGGGCGCATGGTCTTTGTCGAGCTGGCCGATGGTCGCCAGATCGGGTTTCCCGCCGACCGCTTTCGTCTGTTGCGTGACGCGGACGAAGAATCGCTTGCAAAGGTCACCTTGAGGCTCAACGGCGTGGCGCTGCGCTGGGAGGAGCTCGATGAAGACATCACCGTGCGCGGCATCCTGGAGGGGCGCTTCCAGCTTCCCCTACGAGATGCGGCCTGAACCCAAGGGAGGATTTGATATGAAACTCACCGCCATCCAAAAACTCAGCGGCATTCTCGAGCTGGTCACGGGGCTGCACATCGGCAGCGGTAACAGCGAGATGCACATCGGGGGTACGGACAACCCGGTCATCAAGCATCCGCTCACCCAAGAGCCCTACATCCCCGGCTCCAGCATCAAGGGCAAGATGAGGAGCCTGCTGGAATGGGAATTGGGCATCGTCGGGCTGACCAACGGCAGTCCGCTGGGTTTCAAGCACATCCAGGACCTGCCCCAGGGGGACAAGGGCAAAGCGAAGGACATCCTGCGCCTGTTTGGCGGTGCACCGGAAGGCGCCAATCAGGACACACGGCTGGTGGAGGAGATCGGCCCCACCCGCCTGGCGTTCTGGGATTGCTCGCTCGAGCGTAGCTGGGTCGAGGAGATGAACCGCCGCAACCTGCTGCTTACCGAGACCAAAATGGAGAACATGATCGACCGCATCCGTGGCGTCGCGCAGCACCCGCGCAACACCGAGCGGGTACCGGCGGGGGCGCGTTTCGTCTTCAACCTGACGATCCGCCAGCACGATGGCGAAGACCTGCTTCCCACCCTCTGGCGGGGCCTCAAGCTCCTGGAGCTGACGGGTTTAGGCGGCTCTGGCTCCCGTGGCTACGGCAAGGTCAAGTTCGTCCGGCTTGCGCTGGACGGCGACGATGTCCTCGCCCGCCTGGCGGAAGCGAAGCTCGCCGCCTGAGGACTGATCCGGAGAGTCGCCATTTTTCGTGAATCCTGAAATGGGTCCGATCCGATTTCA
>CAZFHV010000013.1:0-30427 GCA_964519095.1 uncultured Chromatiaceae bacterium
CCCGACCGAAAGCCTCTGCTGGGTCCGGATAGCTCAAACTTGGAATTGCTGCCCCCCAACCCTTCCCGGCACCATCCGCGGCACAAAGGGGTACAATCTAACGGCCGTTCGGCACCACGCGGTCCGAGCCCCCACCGCGGCGACCCCTGGGGGCCTGCCGAGGTTGGGAGACTTGGCTAGCAGTCACAACGCCCGCATCCGCCGGATCGAGCCCTCACCCCCGGGACGGGAAAGGCGACCCCATGCCGATCAGCTCGCGGCCTTGGGCCGGGCGGTCATCGACACCGAGGCGGCGGCCATCGCCGCCCTGGCAGCGCGTATCGATCAGGGATTCGTCCGTGCCTGCCGTTTCATGCTGGGTTGCGAGGGCCGCATCGTGGTGCTCGGCATGGGCAAGTCGGGCCACATCGGCGGCAAGATCGCAGCCACCCTGGCGAGCACCGGCAGCCCCGCCTTCTTCGTCCACCCGGGCGAGGCCAGCCACGGCGACCTCGGCATGATCACCGCCAAGGACCTGGTGCTGGCCCTCTCCAACTCCGGGGAGACCGAGGAGCTCCTCACCATCCTGCCCCTGATCAAGCGCCTCGGCATCCCGCTTATCAGTCTCACCGGCAACCCCGCATCCACCCTCGCCCGAGCCGCTGACGTCAACCTCGACGTCAGCGTGTCCCAGGAGGCCTGTCCCCTGGGGCTCGCGCCCACCGCCAGCACCACGGCGGCCCTGGCCATGGGGGACGCCCTGGCGGTGGCCTTGCTCCAGGCCCGCGGCTTCACCGCCGAGGACTTCGCCCGCTCCCACCCGGCCGGAAGCCTGGGTCGGCGCCTGCTCCTGCACGTTGGGGACATCATGCACCAGGGGGAGGCCATCCCGCGGGTGCCCCCCGAGGCCCTGCTCACCGAGACCCTCGTGGAGATGTCGAAAAAGGGGCTGGGGATGAGCGCCGTCGTGGGCGACGACGATCGGCTCTGCGGCATCTTCACCGACGGGGACCTGCGCCGGACCCTCGATCGAGACCTCGACATCCGAAAGATATCGGTGGGTCGACTCATGACGCCCAACTGTGTGACCGTCTCCGCCGACATCCTCGCCGCGGAGGCGCTGCAGTTGATGGATTCGCGCAAGATCAACGCCCTGCTGGTGGTCGATGAGGGGGGGCGACTGATCGGGGCGCTGAACATGCACGACCTGCTGCGGGCGGGCGTGGTCTGAGACAGGGGGGAGCCGTACCATGAAGGACGTCTTGGCGAGGGCACAGCAGATCCGTCTGGTGATCTTCGACGTGGACGGGGTCCTCACCGACGGCAGCCTCTTCATCGGGGACCAGGGGGAGGAGTACAAGGCCTTCTACTCCCGGGACGGCCATGGCATGACCCTGCTCCAGGAGACCGGCGTGACCCTGGCGGTGATCACCGGACGGACCTCGGAAGTGGTGCGGGTGCGTATGGAGGGCCTGGGCATCCGCCACCTCTACCAGGGCCGCCGCGACAAGCTCCCGGCCTATGAGGACCTCAAGGAGGTGTTGGGACTATCCGATGAGCAGATCGCCTTCGTGGGCGACGACTGGATGGACCTGCCGGTGATGCGGCGGGTGGGGTTCGCCATCGCGGTGGGGGATGCCCATCCCCTGGTGCAGCGGCACGCCCACTGGTGCACCCCCTCCCCAGGGGGCCGGGGAGCGGCCCGCAACGTCTGCGAGCTGATCATGGAGGCCCAGGGCACGCTCGAGGCCAAGCTGGGGTCCTACCTCTGAGCCGCGGCGGACATGCCCCCGGGCCGCGAGCGTACCCTGCTGGCCGTCCTGGCCCTGGTCAGCGGCCTGAGCTGGTGGGCGGCGCACCAGCGCGAGCCCCAGGGCCCTACAGCAGGCGCCGCTGGCCATCGTCCCGACTACTGGGCGGAGGGCCTGCGGGTGGTGGCCATGGCGCCGAGCGGTGCACCCGACCGGCGTTTGGTGGCCGATGAGATGCGCCACTACCCCGCCGACGACACCAGTGAGCTCGATCAGCCGCGCTTGGTGGTCCAGTCCAAGGACGGGATCCAGTGGAATATTCGGGCCGAACGGGGCCGGGTGGGTCCGGAGGGGAAATGGGTGCTGCTCGAAGGGGCGGTGCGGGTCCAGCGCGGGGCAAGCCCTGGGGTCGAGCCGATGGAGCTGCGCAGCGAGGCCCTGCGAGTACAGCCCGAGGCCGAGTATGTGGAGACTGACCAGCCGGTGCGGTTAGACAGTGGCGCCAGTTGGGTGGAGGCGGTGGGCATGGAGGCCTGGGTCGGCGGGCCGTCCCGAATCAAATTGTTATCCCAAGTGAGGGGACACTATGTTCAGAACTGAGCCTTTGCGAGCCGGCCTGTGCGCCCTCGGGCTGCTCGCCACGCCCAGCGCGGCCTGGGCCTTGGAGAGCGACCGGGAGCAGCCCGTGGAGATCACCGCCGACAGCGCGGAGATGGACGAGACCAAGGGCGTCAGCGTCTACCGCGGCAAGGTGGAGGTGCGCCAGGGGAGCATGCACCTCTATGCCGACGAGGTCACCATCCGTCACCCGGAGAGCAAGGCCCAGCGCATCGAGGCCGTTGGCAAACCGGTCCGGTTTAACCAGCTCCTGGACGGTCAGCAAAAGGACCAGCCCAAGGAGCTGCACGCCCAGGCCCTTCGGGCTGAATATGACATCGACGGGGACGAGCTGCTGCTCTTCGACGCCGCCGAGGTCCACCAGGGCGAAGACAGCTTCCGCAGCGACCGCATCACCTACGACCGCAAGCGCGGCCTGGTGCGGGGTGGCGCCAGCGCCAAGGGCAAGGAGCGGGTCCAGGTCACCGTCAAGCCCAACCGCCAATGAGCGTCCTGATCGCCGAGCACCTGGTGAAGCGGTTTCGCAACCGCCGTGTGGTCAACGGCGTGTCCCTCCAGGTCCAAAGTGGCGAGGTGGTGGGACTGCTGGGCCCCAACGGGGCGGGGAAGACCACCTGCTTCTACATGATCGTCGGCCTGATCCCCTCCGACGAGGGGGCCATCCGCCTCAACGGCGAGGACCTCACCCTGCTGCCCATGCATGCCCGGGCCCGTCGCGGGCTGGGCTACCTGGCCCAGGAGCCCTCAGCCTTCCGCAAGCTCAGCGCCCGGGACAACCTGCTCGCGGTGCTGCAGATGCGCAAGGACCTGGGTCCCCAGCAGCAGCGCGCCCGCTGCGCGGTGCTGCTCGAGGAGCTGGGGATCGAGCAGGTGGCCAACAACCTGGCCCTCAGCCTCTCCGGTGGCGAGCGCCGGCGCCTGGAGATCGCCCGGGCCCTCGCGGTGGATCCCCGAGTGATGCTGCTCGACGAGCCCTTCGCCGGAGTGGACCCCATCGCGGTCGGCGACATCAAGGCCATCGTCGCCCAGCTCCAGGGCCAAGGGATCAGCGTGCTCATCACCGACCACAACGTGCGCGAGACGCTCGACATCTGCGATCGGGCCTACATCATCAACGAGGGGGTGGTGATCGCGGAGGGAACCCCCCGGGCCCTGTTGGAGAACGCCGAGGTCCGGGCGGTCTACCTGGGGGATCACTTCCGGCTGTGAGCCGGCGGGGCCCGCCTTGGGGACCTAGGGCCGATGGTATCCTCGGCGGGCATTTCCCATAGAATTGGTGCTGCCGAGAACGAATCCAGTGCAGGTACAGCCTCCACACCCATGATGAAACCCTCGCTTCAGTTGCGACTGGGGCAGCAGCTGACTTTGACCCCGCAGCTGCAGCAGTCCATCCGTCTGCTGCAGCTCTCGGCCTTCGACCTGCGCCAGGAGGTGCAGGACGCCCTCGAATCCAACCTCATGCTGGAGCCGGACGAAGAGGGGGATCTGCGTCTGCCCCAGGGGGGGGAGGATGGCCCGACCCTCGACGATCTGGGCGGCGATGGACTTGGAGCGGGGCTCGACCTTCGCCCCGCCAGCCCCGAGGAGGAGCTCCACCCGGAACGGACCCTGCTGCCCGACGAGCTGCCCGTGGACTCGGACTGGAGCGACATCTACGACGGCTATATCCCCACCAGCGGTCCCCTGCCCGAGGAGGGCAACGAGAGCGACTACTTCAACCAGAGGGGCAGCACCACCAGCCTGCGCGATCACCTCCTCTGGCAGCTGAACCTCTCCCACCTCAGCGCCACCGACGAGGCCATCGCCACCGTCATCGTGGATGCCATCGACGAGGATGGCTACCTCGGCTGTACCCTGGAGGAGATCCGCGCGGCACTCGGGGAGGAGGGCGTCACCCGCGAGGAAGTGGAGGCGATGCTGCACCAGGTGCAGTCCCTGGAGCCCACGGGGGTGGGGGCACGTTCGCTGCAGGAATGTCTGCTGCTGCAGTTGCGGCAGCTCCCAACCGGTACCCCCTGGTGCGCGGAGGCCATCGCCGTCTGCCGCGACCATTTCGATCTGCTCGCCACCAAGAGCTACCCCCAGCTCAAGCGGCGCGCCCACCTCAGCGATGGGGACCTGGAGGCCGTCAGCCAGCTCATCCGCTCCCTCAACCCCCGCCCCGGCAGCCTCATCGCACCCGGAGAGCCCCAGTACCTGATCCCCGACGTCCTGGTCTCCAAGAGGGACGGGGCCTGGCGGGTGGAGCTCAACCCAGAGGCGGTGCCCAGGCTGCGGATCAACCCCGACTATGCCCGGCTCGTGCGCCGGGCGGACCAGAGTCAGGACAACACCTGTCTCAAGAACCACTTGAGCGAGGCCCGCTGGTTCATCAAGAGCCTCGCGAGCCGCAACGAGACCCTGGTACGGGTGGCCAGCAGCATCGTGGCCCTGCAGCAGGGGTTCCTCGAGCAGGGGGAGGAGGCCCTCAAGCCCCTGGTGCTGCGGGATGTGGCGGAGGCCCTGGAGATGCACGAGTCCACCATCTCCCGGGTCACCACCCAAAAATACATGCACACCCCGCGGGGCACCTTCGAGCTCAAGTATTTCTTTTCCAGCCACCTGAGCACCGCAGCCGGAGGGGAATGCTCTTCCACCGCCATTCGCGCCGTGATCAGGAAGCTCATCGCCGCCGAGCCCCCCAACAAGCCGCTCAGCGACAACCGCGTCGCCGCCATCCTCGGCGCCCAGGGCGTGGAGGTGGCGCGGCGCACGGTGGCCAAGTACCGCGAGGGGATGGGCATTCCGCCCTCCCACGAGCGCAAGCGCCTGCCCTAGCAGGTCTTTCGGTAGAGAGGAGACTCACTCATGCAACTGAGCCTGACCGGTCATCACATCGAGGTCACCGACGCCCTCAGGGGCTATGTGGAGAACAAGTTCGAACGGCTGTCGCGCCATTTCGATCAGGTCATCAACGTCCACGTCATCCTGAGCGTCGCCAAGCTCCGCCAATCGGCAGAGGCGACCATTCAGGTCAACGGCGCGAGCCTGTTCGCCGACGCCGTGCAGGAGGACATGTACGCGGCGATCGACGAGCTGATCGACAAGCTCGACCGCCAGGTGAAGAAGCATAAGGAGAAGAAGATCAACCATCGCGGGAACGGCCAGAAAGGTCCCGAGGCGGAGTAGCGCCCCGCGCCGAGATTGCCGCCCCGGCCCAGGGGTCGGGGTGGCGGCTGAAGCCACCCTCACCTCGTTTTCATTCGATAGGAAGCCAAGCCATGTATCCGCCCAACTTCATCGCCGTCGAGCGCGTCGGTGTGGACCTGGAGATCCAAAGCAAGAAGCGCCTCCTGGAGGTGCTCGGCCAATACCTGGCCACGGCCGTGCCGGGTGCCACGCCGGAAGAGGTGTTCGGCCGGCTCCTGGAGCGCGAGCGCCTGGGCAGTACCGGCCTCGGCCTGGGCATCGCCCTGCCCCACGCCCGGCTGCGCCGCACCGACCAGCCTTACGGGGCCTTGGTGCGTCTGGCCAAGGGTATCGACTTCGATGCCATCGACGGCCAGCCCGTCGACCTTGCCTTCGCCCTGGTGGTCCCCGAGGCTGCCACCGAGGCCCATCTGCAGCTCCTCGCCAAACTGGCCACCCTCTTCGGCGACGAGGGACTGCGCCAGCGGCTGCGGGCGGCCCCGGACGCCGCCACCCTGCTGAAGCTGCTCCTGGAAGGGGAGTCCCTGACCGGCGGTCCATGACCACCGCCCGTACCATCGCCGAGCTCTACGAGCACCTCGGCACCGAGCTGAAGCTCCGCTGGCTCACCGGCGAACCCGGCCGGGACAACCCGCTGCGCGGGGAGACCCCCGCGACCGCCAACCAGACCCTGGCGGGGACCCTCAACTGCATCCACCCGAACCGGCTGCAGATCGTGGGGCACGCGGAGCTGCGCTACCTGGCCGACCTGAGGAGCACCGCCTACCAGCAGACCCTAGAGAAGCTCTTCTCCGACCAGCCCGCGGCGATCCTCTTCTCCGACGACCTGGAGCCCGCCCCGGACTTCTTCGAGTGGGCGGAACAGACCCGCACCCCACTGTTGGGATCCGCCCTCGGGGACCAGGAGCTCATCGACAACCTCCACTACTTCCTGATCAATGTGCTCGCCGAGCGGATCACCCTGCACGGGGTCTTCATGGAGGTCCTGGGGGCGGGCGTGCTCTTGACGGGGGACGCCGCGGTGGGCAAGAGCGAGCTGGCCTTGGAGCTCATCTCCCGCGGCCATCGCCTGGTGGCCGACGACGCCCCCGAGTTCGCCCGCATCGCCCCCGACGTGGTGAACGGCACCTGCCCCTCGGTGCTCAAGGACTTCCTGGAGGTGCGCGGACTGGGCATCCTCAACATCCGCGCCATGTTCGGCGACAGCGCGGTGCGCTCCAAGAAGAACCTCAGCCTGATCATCGCCCTGCGCCACCTCTCGGATCAGGAGCTGGCCGAGATCGACCGCCTCAATGGCAGTCGCTGCGTGCGCGACATCCTGGGTCTGCCGGTGCCCGAGGTCACCCTGCCGGTGGCTCCGGGACGCAACCTGGCCATTCTGGTCGAGGCGGCGGTGCGCCACCAGAGCCTGCGCCAGCGGGGCTATGACGCCTCCTCGGACTTCGACGAGCGCCAGGCCCACCTCATCGGGGAAGCAGATGGGGCCTGAAGGCTACCGGGTTCGGCGGGTTCGGCGGGTACGCCCCCTGCACCCCGCCGCCCGCTGGGTGAGGGACGCGACAGCGCACCCCCCGCCTGGTACCTGAAACCTTGATCCAGCTCATCCTGGTCACCGGCCTGTCGGGCTCCGGCAAGAGCGTCGCCCTCCACACCCTGGAGGACCTGGACTACTACTGCATCGACAACCTGCCGGTGTTCCTGCTGCGGGAGCTCGGGGAGCGCCTGGCGCAGGCACCGCTGCCCGCTTTCGCCCGCACCGCGGTGGGCATCGACGCCCGCAACCAGAGCGAGCGGCTCCAGGAGGTGCCCACTATCGTCAAGGGGCTGCGCGGTCAGGGCATCGACTGCGAGGTCCTGGTGCTGGAGGCTCAGACCGAGACCCTGATCAGGCGCTTCAGCGAGACCCGGCGCAAGCACCCCCTGACCCAGGCGCGCCGTTCCCTCGCGGAGGCCATCGAGCTGGAGCGCCGCCTGTTGGAGCCGATCCTCAGCATCGCGGACCTGCGCCTGGACACCACCCACACCAACATCCATCAGCTTCGGGATCTCGTACGCGAGCGGCTGGCGGGCGAGGGGGGCGCCGAGGTCTCGCTCCTGCTGCTATCCTTTGGCTACAAGCAGGGTCTGCCCCGCGACGTGGATTTCGTCTTCGACATGCGTTGCCTGCCCAACCCCCACTGGCATGTGGAGCTGCGGCCTCTCACGGGCCTCGACGCCCCGGTGATCGACTTCCTGGAGCGCGACGGGCTGGTGAGGCGCATGCGCGAGGATCTCGTCGGCTTCCTCGAGCACTGGATCCCCCGCTTCGAGGCGGACGGCCGGAGCTATCTCACCATCGCCTTCGGCTGCACCGGTGGCCAGCACCGCTCCGTGTACATGGTCGAGGCCCTGCGCCGGCACTTCGAGGCCCTGGGGCGCCGGGTGCTGACCCGCCACCGGGAGCTCCCATGACCGTTGGGCTGCTGTTGATCACCCACGCCGGGATCGGCGAGTCCGTCCTGGAGGCGGCCACCGGGACCTTCGGCACCTGCCCGATGGAGGTACGGACCCTTTCCGTCTCCCGCGGGGACGACCGGGACCGCCTCATCGAGGCGGCCTCCGCCTTGGTCGCGGAGCTCGACCAGGGCGAGGGCGTGCTGATCCTCACCGATGTGTACGGGGCCACCCCGAGCAACATCGCCAGCCGCATCCGCTCGCCCCATCGGCTGTGCGTGGTGGCCGGCATCAACCTCCCCATGCTGATCCGCGTCCTCAACTACTGCGGACTGGATCTGGCGGCCCTCGCCGACAAGGCCCTGAGCGGCGGCCGCGATGGCATCCTGGGGGTGAACCCCACCGAAGGCTAGTGTGAGCGACAAACCATGATTCAGAAGCAGATCGAGATCATCAACAAGCTCGGCCTGCACGCCCGGGCGGCGGCCAAGTTCGTCACCTGTGCCTCCCAGTTCTCCAGCCACATCCAGGTGGAGCGCAACGGCCGCAAGGTCAACGGCAAGAGCATCATGGGGGTGATGATGCTGGCCGCCAGCCAGGGCACCCGCATCCATCTGGAGATCGAGGGCGAGGACGAGAAGGCGGCCTGCAAGGCCCTGGAGCACCTCATCGCGGAGCGCTTCGGAGAGCCCGAGTGACCTTCTCCTGCCTCGGGGTAGGCATCGGCACCGCGCGGGCCATCGCGCTCGGGCCGGCCTGCGTGCTACCCCGGGGCCCCGTGGAGGTCCCCCCAAGGCGCATCGAGCGGGTGGAGGTGGACCAGGAGGTGGAGCGGCTGCTCCAAGCCATCGAGGCGGCGCGGGAGGAGCTGCGGGCGGTTCGCCAGGGCATCCCGGGCTCCCTGCCGAGCGGTGTGGCCCAATTCATCGACACCCACCTCCTCATGCTCGAGGACGTGGCCCTCACCGAGGCCACCGTCGCCCTCATCCGCAACCAGCTCTGCGCCGCCGAGTGGGCCCTGCAGCTGCAGCGCGACCACCTGGTGGGGGTGTTCGAGGCCATGGATGACGCCTACCTGCGCAACCGCAAGCACGATGTGGTGCACGTGGTCGGACAGATCCAGAAGGCCCTGCTGGGATCCCAGGCGGAGCGGGAACTCAGCCGCGGGGACCTCAAGGGCTGCATCCTGGTGGCCCAGGACCTCACCCCCGCGGACGTCATCCTCCTCAAGGAGCGGGGCGTGGGGGCCTTCGTCACGGAGTTTGGCGGTCCCATGTCCCACACCGCCATCCTCGCCCGCAGCCTCGACCTCCCCGCGGTGGTGGGCGTCCCCCACGCCACCCGCTATCTGCACGACGGGGAGACCCTGGTGGTGGACGCCGAGCAGGGGGTGGTGCTCGCGGAGGTGACGGAGGAGGGCCTCGCCTTCTACCGCGAGCGCATCCAGGCCCACGAGATCCGCCAGGCGGCCCTGCGGGTAACCCGAGACCTCCCGGCCCTGAGCCGCGACGGGGTACAGGCCCGGCTGCTGGCAAACATCGAGCTGCCGGAGGACATCGCCACCGCCAAGGCCAACGGGGCGGAGGGGGTGGGACTCTATCGCACCGAGTTCCTCTACATGAACCGCGAGGCCCTGCCCGACGAGGAAGAGCAGTTCGCCGCCTATCGGGAGGTAGTGGAGGGGATGGACGGCATCCCCGTCACCATCCGCACCCTGGATCTGGGGGTGGACAAGCAGTGCGAGGGCCAGCCCCTGCCCCAGTGCCCGCCCCCCTGCAACCCGGCCCTGGGCCTGCGGGCCATCCGCCTCTGCCTGCGGGAGCCGGAGCTCTTTACCCCCCAGCTCAGGGCCATCCTGCGGGTGTCGGCCCTGGGGCCGGTGCGGCTGATGATCCCCATGCTCTCGAGCCTGCAGGAGGTCACGGCGGTGCTGCGCCTGATCCAGGAGACCAAACAGGCGCTGCACCGGGATGGCCTGGCCTTCGATCCCCAGCTCCCCGTGGGGGGCATGATCGAGGTCCCCGCCGCCGCCCTCGCCGCCGACAACTTTGCCCGGCGGCTGGACTTCCTCTCCATCGGCACCAACGACCTGATCCAGTACACCCTGGCCATCGACCGGGTGGACGAGACCGTAACCTACCTCTACGACCCCCTCCACCCCGCCATCCTGCGGCTGATCCGCCTGGTGATCGATGCCGGGGAGCGCCGCCGCATCCCGGTCGCCATGTGCGGGGAGATGGCGGGCGACCCCCGCTACACCCGCCTGCTGCTGGGCCTGGGGCTGCGGGAGCTCAGCATGCAGCCGCGCTCCCTGCTGGAGGTCAAGGCCCTAATCCGCGAGGCGGACGTCACGGAGCTGCGTACGGCCGTTGAGGCCCTGCTCGCCGACCTGGGCAGCTGCGAGCCCGAGGCCTTGGCGGAGCGTTGCGAGCGGATCAACGCGCCCGCCTTGCACTGAGGTGGCGGCGCAAGTGCAAACGGACCGAGACACTTCGCGCGCCGGTCAGCCAGTAGCTACACTTTCCCTGCGGCCTTCGTAGGCATTGGCTTGCCGGCGCTACGGGGTTTCGGCGGGCTTGAAGATAGAGGATATTGGGCCGAAGAATGGAACTGGACATCGCTTGGGATCGGGCCAAGGCCGAAGCGAATCGCGCGAAGCATGGCGTGAGCTTTGCCCAAGCGGCCAGCGTGCTCACCGATCCGATGGCGCTGACGCTGTACGACCGCGAGCACGGTCGCGATGAGGACCGATGGTTCACCGTGGGTCTGTCGTCCGACGGCAAGTGGCTGGCAGTGGCGCATACCTTCGCGCCCACTGGTGCGGATACCGCCCTGGTGCGCATCATCTCTGCAAGGGAAGCGACGCGCCGGGAGCGCGAGCACTATAGAAACCGAGCCTCGATAGGTGACGCCTATGGCCCTGACCGAAGAGGAGATGCCTGGTGAGATCGATTTCTCCCAAGGCGAGCGCGGCAAGTTCTACCGAGAGGGCATGAAGATCAACCTCCCGGTTTACCTCGACGATGAGGTGCAGACCCGACTGGCGACCTTGGCGCGGGCCAAAGGGATCGATCTTTCGGACCTGGTCAACGACCTCCTCAGGAAGGACCTCGAGCTCATCGCCGCGATTTTGTAGCTCATAGAGAGCGCGGTGAGCGCGTTGCAGCTGGCTTGTCCGCGCTAAGGGGGGTTCGGCGGGAAGTCGGGTTAGCAGTTAGGGTGCAATCCTCTCGCCTCGATTCGAGCCGGAAATCGGCCTCAATCCCCCGCGATGGTCAGCTCCTCGATGAGCCAGGAGCCGGTCCTGGTGGCTCCGGGGATGGTGTCGTCGCTGCCCACCGCCACCAGGTGCTGGAACATCGCGGCGAGGTTGCCGGCGATGGTGATCTCCTCCACCGGGTACTGGATCTCACCCCCCTCCACCCAGAAACCACTGGCCCCCCGCGAATAGTCGCCGGTGACAGTGTTGCTGCCCTGGCCCATCAGCTCGGTGACCAGGAGCCCCCTACCCATCAGCTTGAGCAGCCCCGCCAGATCCGGGCCCGTGGGGTCGATACGCAGGTTGTGCACCCCATCGGCGTTGCCAGTGGTGCGCATACCGAGCTTGCGGGCGGAGTAGCTGTCGAGCAGGTAACTCGCAAGGATGCCCCTGGCGACCAGGTCCCGGGCGCGGGTGGCCACCCCCTCGTTGTCGAAGGGGGCGCTGCCGAGCCCCCCGCGCAGGTGGGGGCACTCATGGATGCGGACGAACTCCGGAAAGATGGGCTGGCCGAGCCGGTCGAGCAGGAAGCTGGCGCGCCGATAGAGGGCCCCGCCCTTGATGGCCGCCAGGAGGTGGCGGAGCAGGCTCACCGCCACGTCCGCCTGGAACAGCACCGGGGCACGGCGGGTGCTCAGGCGCCGCGCCCCCAGCCGGGCCAGGGTGCGCTCCGCCGCGCGCCGCCCGATGGCGGCGGCCCCCTCCAGGGCCCCCGGGGTACGAGCGACGCTCCACCAGGCGTCCCTCTGCATCCCCTCGCCCTCCCCGCCGATCACCGAGCAGCTCAGGCTGTGGCGGCTGCTCGGGTAGCCGCCGAGGAAGCCGTGGCTGTTGCCGTAGACCTGGACCCCGGAGTGACTGCTGAGGGTGGCACCCTCGGAGTTGGTGATCCGGGGATCGGCCCCCAGCGCCGCCGCCTCACAGTCACCGGCCAGGGCGATGGCCTGGGCGATGCCGATCCCCCAGGGGTGGTAGAGGTCCAGGTCGGGGACCTCCTGGGCCAGGTCCGCCGGGTCGGCGAGCCCCGCGGCCGGATCCTCCATGGTGTGGCGGGCGAAGGCGCAGGCGGCCGCCACCGCGTCCCGCACCGCCTGGGGGCCGAGGTCCGAGGTGCTGGCGGAGCCCTTGCGGGTGCCGAAGTAGACCGTCACCCCCAGCCCGTTGTCCCGGGTGTGCTCCAGGGTCTCCACCTCGCCGAGCCGCAGGCTGATCACCGCCCCCGCATCCTGGCTGGCGGCGGCCTCCGCGGCCGTGGCACCGAGGCGCCGGGCCTCCGCCAGGGCCGTCTCCACCACCGCCTGGAGCCGAGCCTGGCGCGGGCCGGGATCTGTCAGTCCGATGGCGCTCGGCTCCGTCACGCGCTGGTCCCCCCCACGGTGAGGCCGTCGATGCGCAGGGTCGGCTGCCCCACCCCCACGGGCACGCTCTGGCCCTCCTTGCCGCAGGTCCCCACCCCCGTATCCAGGGCCAGGTCGCGACCCACCATGCTGACGCGGGTGAGCACCTCGGGGCCGTTACCGATGAGGGTGGCGCCCTTGACCGGGCGGGTCACCCGCCCCCCCTCGATCAGGTAGGCCTCGCTGGCGGAGAAGACGAACTTGCCCGAGGTAATGTCCACCTGGCCGCCCCCGAAGTTGACCGCATAGAGCCCCTTGGGCACGGAGGCGATGATCTCCGCCGGGTCGTAGGGACCTGCCAGCATGTAAGTGTTGGTCATCCGTGGCATGGGCAGGTGGGCGTAGGACTCCCGCCGCCCGTTGCCGGTGGGGGCCATCCCCATGAGCCGGGCATTGAGCCGGTCCTGGAGGTAGCCGCGCAGGATGCCGTCCTCGATGAGAACCGTGCACTGGGTGGGCGTGCCCTCGTCGTCGATGTTCAGGGAGCCGCGCCGACCCGGCAGGGTCCCGTCATCCACCACCGTGACCCCGGCGGCCGCCACCCGCTCCCCGAGCCGCCCAGCGAAGGCGGAGGTCCCCTTGCGGTTGAAGTCCCCTTCCAGGCCGTGCCCCACCGCCTCGTGGAGCAGGATGCCGGGCCAGCCCGGCCCGAGCACCACGGTGAGGGTCCCGGCCGGGGCATCGCTGGCCTCCAGGTTGACCAGGGCCTGGCGCACCGCCTCCCGGGCGTAGCCCAGGGCCCGCTCCTCCTCGAGCAGGAAACCGAAGGTGCCCCGCGCCCCCCCACCGCTGGAGCCCTGCTCGCGACGTCCCCCCTGCTCGGCGATCACCGTGACGTTGAGGCGCACCAGGGGGCGCACGTCCCCGCTCAGGGTGCCGTCGCTGGCGGCGATCAGCACCAGGTCCTGTACCCCCACCAGGCTGACGATCACCTGGGTCACGCGCGGGTCCGCCGCCCGCGCCGCCGCGTCCACCCGGCGCAACAGCGCCACCTTCTCCTCCTGGGGGAGGCTCTCCAGGGGATCCACCGGGGCGTAGAGGGTACGGCGTGCACCCACGGCGCGCACCGCCAGCCCCTGGGCACCCCCGCCCTGGGCGATGGTGCGGGCGGCCCGGGCCGCCTCCAACAGCAAGGGGAGCTCCAGCTCGTCGCTGTAGGCGAAGCCGGTCTTCTCCCCGCTCACCACCCGCAGGCCCGCGCCCTGCTCGATGTTGTAGCTGGCCTCCTTGAGGATGCCGTCCTCCAGCATCCAGGACTCGGCGCGGGTGGCCTGGAAGTAGAGATCGGCGGCGTCCACGCTGGGGCCGAGGAGCTCACCGAGCACCCCTTCGAGGTCCCGCTCGGCGAGGGCCGCGGGCTCCAGGATGCGCTGGCGTACGAGGGCGAGGGGATCGGTCATGGCAGGGTAGTGAATGGATTGCCAGGGGTTGGGGAGCCCTGGCTGGCGCTTAGGACTTAGGGACCGCCCCGCCGCATTTCAAACGGCGATGGGCGATGACGGGGAAACTGTGTCGCGCGGAGTCCTGAAACTCCCGATCGAGCTCCGCCACCACCGCGCCCGCACCCCGGGAAAGCTTGGCCAGGACCACCCCCCAGGGATCGACGATCAGGCTGTGGCCATAGGTCTCGCGCCCGCTCAGGTGGTAGCCGCCCTGGGCCGCCGCGATGGTGAAGACCAGGTTCTCGATGGCGCGGGCGCGCACCAGGACCTCCCAATGGGCCTTGCCCGTGACGGCGGTGAAGGCCGCCGGCAGGGCTAGGACCTCCATGCCCCGATCCAGCAGGCAGCGGAACAGCTCGGGAAAGCGCAGGTCGTAGCACACGGCGAGCCCCAGGCGCCCCACCGGGGTATCGACCACCACCGGCTCCGAGCCGGGCTCGATGACCGCGCTCTCCGCGTAGCGCTCCTCGCCGCCGGGTAGCCTCACGTCGAAGAGGTGGATCTTGTCGTAGCGGGCCACCTGCCGCCCCTTGGGGTCCACCAGCAGGCAGGCGGACCGCACCCGCTCGGGATCGCCCCCCGCCAGGGGGATGGTCCCCCCCACCAACCAGATGTGGTGGCGGCTGGCGGCCTGGGCGAGGAACCGCTGCAGGGGCCCCTCGCCGGGCTGCTCCCGGTGCTCCAGGAGGTCCCGATCCCGCTTGCCCATGAAGCCGAAGTTCTCCGGCAACACCGCCAGGCTGGCCCCCGCCTTGGCGGCCTCGGCGATCCGGCGCTCTGCCTCCATGAGATTGGCCGCCACCTTCGGGCCGGAGGTCAGCTGGATGGCGGCGACCTTAGGGGGCTTGTGTGCCATGGTCCTCTCCGCGAACGGCGTCTGGGTGTCTCTGCAGGCCTCGGGGCCCTGGACCCCCGGCTCGGGAGGGCCAAGGATAGCATCGCCCCCGGGGGGGACCGAAATGCCCCGCTGCTTCTAGGGGCCCACTTCGAGCTTGGACCCAGCCCCGGGCTTCTCCCCGGTCGGCTCGGCGCCCAACCGCTCGAACACCGGGTTCTCCCAAGGGCCCCGCACCCGGTACTGGTACTGGGAGAGCTTGTCCACCTGCTTGCCGATCACCTGATCGGCGATGAGCACCGCCGCCCCCACCAGGGGGCCCCCGGCGACCGTCCCGGCCACCAGCAGGCTGGAGCTGAGGTCCGGGATCACGGTCACCAGCTGATCGAGCTGGCGGGAGACCAGATCCGTCTCCCCCTGGATCTTCACCTCCGCGGCGGGGGCGTCGATGGTGAACCGCTCGGTGCGGGCCACCCGCCCGTCGAGGACCACCAGGCCCTCGATGCTGTCGAACGAGGAGCCCTTCTCGAACAGGTCGCGGAAATCCAGGGTGAGGCGCCGCCGCAGGGCCCCCAGGTTGAGGATGCCCAGGATCCTCCCCACCCCCGGCTCCACGTCCAACAGGGTCCCGGCGCCGAATTGGAACTCCAGCCTCCCATCCAGCCCCTCGAGGCCCGGGGCATAGGGCGCCCCCGCCCAGCCGATGCTCAGGCTCGCCTCCAGGGGTGCCTTGTCGATGGCCGTGGCGAGGCCGAGCTGGCGCAGGAGCTTGCCCACCTCGGCGCTGCGTCCCTTGAGGTCGAAGCGGGTGCGGCCGCCCCCCCTGCCCCCCAGCCATTGGCCACTGCCCTGCACGCTGGCCAGGGGTCCCTCGAGGGCCAGGCGATCGAGACGCATCCCCTCGGGGCTTGGTTGGGACTGGAGCTCCAAGCGTCCCACCTGGCCCTGCCCCCAGCGCAGGTCTGCAATGCTGAGCTGCAGGGGTGGGAGGTGCCGGGGATCCACCTCGGGACCCGTCGGGGTCGGGGAGGGTGGTCGATCCTGCAGCAGGGGCTTGAGGTCCAGTCGCTCCAGGGTCACCGACAGGGGATCGCCTCCGGCTCGGGGCAGCTCCAGGCGACCGCTGACCTGGAGGGACTCCAGGCTCAGCCGCCAGCCCCCGTCGGCCCCGCCCAGACGCAGGCGGGCGTCCGTGCAGCTCAGGGCCCCCAGGTCCAGGCGCTTGACCCCCAGGTCGAGGACATCCAGGGCGGGACCTGAGCCCGCCGCGGCCCCCACCGACTCCCCCTGCCCGAGCCACCAGCGACCCCATCCGCCCCCGTCCAGCTCATCGAGGTCGGCCCGCACCCGCAGTCCCGGTGCCAGCTTGGCGGGGAAGGCGGCCTTGCCGCTCCCCAGGTCCCCCCCGAGCAGTCGCCACCCCTCGCCGGTCCGCCCCCAGAGGAGGCTGGCCCACAGCCCCCCGTAGCGGCCGTCCAAACGCAGCTCGGTGCCCGAGTCCAGATTCCCTTCCAGACTGAAGGGACGCTTGGCCCCCAGGGGCTTGCCGAGGGGAGCGGGCAGCGTCACCTCCAGGCCCTTGAGGTCCGAGTCCAGGAGGAAGGCGACCGGGGCCTCCGCCCCCGGGGGGCGATGGGGAAACTCCAGGCGCAGCCGCCAGGGGGCCTCCCCCTTGAGCCAGGCCCAGGCGGGGCTTGGGTAGGGACGCGCCAAGGCCGCGGGGCCGAGACGGGCCCGGGCCTCCAGCCGGGTCAGGCGCTTGCCCCGTTCCTCCAGGGTGGCCAGCTCCATCTCCAGAGGCTGTCCCCAGAGGCGCACCTGCACCCCCTTGGAGGAGAGGCTACCGCCGGCGAAGCTCAGGGTCCCCGTGGGTCGCTCCAGGCTGAGCCCGCCCTCCAGGGTCAGGGTGGTGTCCCCTTGCCAGCTCAGGGTGGTGGCGACCCGCTCGCCCCCCCCCTTGGTCAGGGGGAGGCTCAGATCCAGGGACAGGCGGCCATCCCCGCGCGCCCGCATGCCGCGCACGTAGCGCCCGGTCTGGGGGGCGAGGGGGGACTCGCGCAGCAGCCGCAGGGCATCCCCCAGGGGACCCGCGGTGCGGCCCGAGACCCTGAGCTCCGGGTTGCGATCCAGGTCGGGGATACGGGCCTCCGCCTCGAGGATACGGCTCTGCAGGATGCGCCCCTGGTCGGCCCGGATCTCCAGGCCCTGGTTGAGAAAGCGTACCTGGGCCCCCAGCCCTTCGAGCCGTGGCCAGCCGGCCTCGTAGTCGAGCACCAGGTCCTCGACGCCAAAGGCCACCTCGAACTGGCCCTGCCCGTCGCGGTAGGGAAAGGCGGAGGCGGGGCCGTGCAGACGAAATCGGCCCGCGGGGACCCGCCCAGCGACGATGGCCTGATCCAGCCAGCCGACTACCCCGGGGGACATGATCCCCACCGGCAGGTAGCGGCCGGTGGTGGCGGCATCCCCATCCCGGAAGCCGGTCTCGATGTGGAGGAAGGGCCCCCCTCCGTCCAGGGGCAGGCGCAGGGCCAGGGCGCTCTGGGTGGTGAGGTCCGGGTTCTCCAGACGCAGCTCGGGGCTCCAGAGCTCCAGCACCGATCCCGCCGGGTCCCATTGCCAGCCGAGCTCACCCGCAAGGGTAGCGGCGTGCAGGGGCTGGCGGAACAGCTTGGGGAAGCGGAGCTCCAGGTCGGACGAGGCGAGGCGGGCCACCCCCAGTTGGGGGTCCCCCCTCAGGGAGACATCGAGGCCGCGCACCCCCGGCCAGGCCCCCCAGGGCTCGGCGGCGACCCCAACGAGCTCCGCCGCCGCCGACCAGCTCCAGGGCTCGCCCGCAGTCTGCTGTGCCACCAGTTTGAGGCCCCGCGCCGTCCCCGCGGGCCGCATCCCATCGAGTGCGGCGGTCCAGGTTGGTGTGCCTTCTGCCAGCAGGGGCGCCAGGGCGGCCAGGTCCGCCAGATCCAGGGCCTCGGCCCCCAGGGCGAGCCGCGCCTCTCCCCCCGCCCCCCGCTCCAGTGCCAGGCTCGCACTCACCCCGGGTGAGGTGCGACCCGCCCGCGCCAGCCTGAGGTCGCGCACATCCAGGTCCCAGCCCTTGTCCCGGGCGCGCCATCGCAGCAGGGCCCCTAGGGACTCCGCCTGGAACCCACCCCCGCCGGGCCGGCTCAGGGTGAGGTCCTCGAGCTGCCAGCGCTGCGACAGGGACCTCAGGCGCCCGCCCTGGATCTCGACCCAGGATTCCAGGCCCCCACCGGTGGAGAGGTCGAGCCCCAGCCCTGCCTGCAGGGCCAGGACCCGCGCCAGGTCCCGGCCCCTGAGCAGCAGGTAGAGCTCCCCCGAGAGGCCCTCGGGCCCTTCGGGATCGCCCGCCAGGTAGCCGCGCAGGGCCACGGTACCGTCCTGGCGCCCCAGGAGGTGACCCCGAGCCTCCAGGTCGAGACGGTCCCCCTCGCGCCTGAGGGTGGCGCCGACCCCGACCCAGCGCAGGGGCGGCCCAGGGAGGCGATCATCGACCCAGAGGAGCTCCCCGTCCTCCAGCGCCAGGGTACCCTCCGCGAGCAGGAGGCCAGCGGCGTCGGTCTCCGCACCCTCACCCCGGCCCTCCCCCCAGGCGACCTGGAGGGAGCCGTCCCGGCGCAGGTGTACCGCGAGGCGAGCCCCCGTCAGGGTGGCCCCCCCGATGCGCAGGGCACCGGCCCTGAGGGTCGCCGCCAGATCGAGGCGGAGCCTGATCCGGTCCAGGTCCAGTTGGGGAGATCCGGGTGCGGGGTCCCGCAGCCGCACCCCCTGTAGCAGCAGCTCTGGCTGCCAGCCGCGGAACCTCAGGTCCAGGGAGTCTACCTGCAGACCCAGACCGGTCTGGTCGGCGACCAGCCCCACCAGCTCCGCCCGGTAGGCGCTGGCCAGGGGAGGCAGGGCGAGCCGGAGCGCCCCGAGCAGCAGGCCCGACAGGATAATCAGCCCCGCCAGCAGCCTCCCGATCCAGCGCGACGCCGCCCCCATCCCAGCACCCCCGACAGCGGCCAAGGACCGGCGTCGCCTCAGATCAGGACCACGTCGTACTGTTCCTGGGTGTAGAGGCTCTCGGCCTGGAGGCGGATCGGCTTGCCGATGAACTCCTCCAGCTCGCCCAGGTGGGTGGATTCCTCGTCGAGCAACCGGTCGATCACCTCCGGGGAGGCGAGCACCAGCAGGGTCTCCACCTCGAACTGGCGCACCTCGCGCAACAGCTCCCGGAAGATCTCGTAGCAGGTGGTCTCGGCGGTCTTGAGGGAGCCCCGGCCCCCGCAGGTGGGACAGGGCTCGCAGAGGATATGGGCCAGGGACTCCCGGGTGCGCTTGCGGGTCATCTGCACCAGCCCCAGGGAGGAGACCTCGCTGATGTGGGTCTTGGCGTGGTCCTTGGCGAGGAACTTCTCCAGGGCCCGCATCACCTGGCGCTTGTGGTCCTCCTCGGTCATGTCGATGAAGTCGATGATGATGATGCCGCCGAGGTTGCGCAGCCGCAGCTGCCGGCAGATGGCCTGGGCGGCCTCCAGGTTGGTCTTGAAGATGGTCTCCTCGAGGTTGCGGTGTCCCACGAAGGCCCCGGTGTTCACGTCGATGGTGGTCATGGCCTCGGTCTGGTCGATCACCAGGTGCCCCCCCGACTTGAGCTGCACCTTGCGCTCCAGGGCCTTCTGGATCTCGTCCTCCACGTTGTAGAGGTCGAAGAGGGGGCGCTCCCCGGCGTAGTACTCGATCTTGGGGGCGATGTCCGGGATGTACTTGGTGGCGAACTCCTTCGCCCTCTCGAAGGTGGCCCGGGAATCGACGCGCACCCGCTCCACCTCCGGCACCACCAGGTCCCGAAGCGCCCGCAGGGCGAGAGGCAGGTCCTCGTGGAGGAGCGTGACCCCGGCGGTGGCCGTGGCGCGGGTGCCTAAGGACTCCCACAGCCGCGCCAGGAACAGCATGTCCTCCTCGAGGGCCGCCGCCGCCACCCCCTCGGCGGCGGTACGGGCGATATAGCCCCCGCCCGCGCCGCTGCCACGGGCGAACTCACCCAGTAGCTCCCGCAGGCGTTGCCGCTCCGCCTCCTGCTCGATCTTCTGAGAGACCCCGATGTTGCGCAGGGCCGGCATGAAGACCAGGTAGCGAGAAGGTATGGAGATGTTGGTGGTGAGCCTGGCCCCCTTGGTGCCCAGGGGGTCCTTCACCACCTGCACCATGACCTCCTGGCCCTCGTGCAGCAGCTCGGTGATGTCGTCGGAGCGCAAGTTGTTCGCCGCCACGATGTCGGAGACGTGGAGGAAGGCCGCCCGCTCCAAGCCGATGTCCAGGAAGGCCGCCTGCATGCCGGGCAGGACCCGGGAGACGCGGCCCTTGTAGATATTCCCCACCAGGCCGCGACGCGCCAGGCGCTCGATGATGATCTCCTGGGCTACGCCGTTTTCCACCACCGCGACACGGGTCTCGGGGGGGGTGATGTTGATCAGGATCTCTTCGGTCATGTCGGATCGGCCCCAGCGGGGGTGAAGGGAGAGAGGGGGTCGATCCCCTCCCGGGCGAGCAGCTCGGCGGTCTCGTAGAGGGGCAGGCCCATCACCCCCGAGTAGCTCCCCTCCAGGTGGCGGACGAAGCGCCCACCGATGCCCTGGATGCCATAGGCACCGGCCTTATCGGCGGGTTCCCCGCTCTGCCAGTAGGCCAGGGCCTGGGCGGCATCCAGGGGGCCGAAGGTGACCCGGCTGCGGCTCAGGGCCGTCTGCTCCTCTCGACCGAGCAGGGCCACTGCCGTGAGCACCTCATGGGTCCGGCCCGACAGCCACCCCAGCATGGCGAGGGCCTCGCTCCGGTCCCGGGGCTTGCCGAGCACCCGCTCACCGAGCACCACCACCGTATCGGCCGCTAGCACCGGCAGAGGGGTCCGCCCCAGGGCCAGGCGCGCCGCCTCGGCCTTGGCCAGGGCGAGGCGCAGCACGTAGCGCTCCGGCGCCTCACCCCGGTGGCGCGTCTCGTCCACCTGGACCTCGACCAGCTCGAAACCCACCCCGATCTGGGTCAGGAGCTCGCGCCGCCGGGGGGAGGCGGAGGCGAGATAGACCCGCGGGGGGCGGTCGTTGCTGCTCGGTGGGCTGGCCATACCCTCAGGCCCGGTGATAGGGATGGTGGTGCAACAGGCTCCAGGCCCGGTAGAGCTGCTCGGCCAGGATCACCCGCACCAGGGGATGGGGGAAGGTGAGGGGGGAGAGGGACCAGCGCCCCGCCACCCGCCCCAGCACCGCCTCGGAAAGCCCCTCCGCCCCGCCCACCAGGAGCGCCAGGTCCCGCCCCGCCTGCAACCAGCCCCCGAGCTCCCGGGCCAGTTGCTCGGTGGAGAGACTGCGACCGGCCCGGTCCAGGGCGATGGTCTGGGCCCCCGGGGGGATGCTGGCGAGGAGCCGCTCGCCTTCGCGCTGTAGCACCCGCTCGATGGGCACCCCCTTGCCCCGGGCCACCGCGGGGACCTCGATCAACTGCAGGCTGCACTCGGGGGGCAGGCGCTTCTGGTACTCCGCGAAGCCTTCCTCCACCCAGCGCGCCATGCGGGTGCCGATCGCCAGCAAGTGGATGCGCATCCGCCCAATCACCCGGCCGGGGTACCTGGCCCCCTCACCCTCTCCTGGCCATATCTTCGGCCCCTCGTTGCCCCGGCGCAACGCGGGGCAACCTCCCCCCGCCCCCAACGGCTAGAATGGCGCCTTTCCCCCGATTCCCCCGACCTCCATGACCGTCAACCCCCAAGCCGAGCGCTCCGCCCTCCTCCACCGGCTGCTCCAGGAGCGCATCCTCATCCTGGACGGGGCCATGGGGACCCTCATCCAGCGCCACCAGCTCGGGGAGGCGGACTACCGGGGCGCGCGCTTCGCCCATTGGCCCCGGGACCTCAAGGGGAACAACGATCTGCTGGTACTCACCCGGCCCGAGGTGATCGGGGGCATCCACCAGGCCTATCTGGACGCCGGGGCGGACATCCTGGAGACCAACAGCTTCAATGCCAACCGCATCTCTATGGCGGACTACGGCATGGAGGACCTGAGCCGGGAGATCAACCTCGCCGCCGCCCGCCTGGCGCGCGGCCTGGCAGACGCTGCCTCCACCCCCGACAAGCCCCGCTTCGTGGCCGGGGTGCTCGGCCCCACCAACCGCACCCTCTCCATCTCCCCGGACGTGAACGACCCGGGCTTCCGCAACCTGGACTTCGACACCCTGGTGGCCGCCTACGCGGAGGCGGCCCGGGGCCTGATCGAGGGGGGGGCGGACCTGCTCCTGATCGAGACCATCTTCGACACCCTCAACGCCAAGGCCGCCATCTTCGCCTGCGAGCAGGTGTTCGACCAGGACGGCGTGCGGCTTCCGGTGATGATCTCCGGCACCATCACCGATCAATCTGGCCGCACCCTCACCGGCCAGACCACCGAGGCCTTCTACAACAGCCTGCGCCATGCCCGTCCCATCGCCATGGGGCTCAACTGCGCCCTGGGGCCCTTCGAGCTGCGCCAGTACGTGGCGGAGATGGCCCGCGTGAGCGAGACCCACTGCTCCGCCCACCCCAACGCGGGGCTGCCCAACGAGATGGGGGGCTACGACCTGGGCCCCGCGGAGATGGCCCGGGAGATCGCTGAGTGGGCCGACGCGGGCCTCCTCAACATCGTCGGCGGCTGCTGCGGCACCACCCCCGAGCACATCCGCGCCATCGCCCAGGCGGTGGCGGGCAAGCCCCCGCGCCCCCTGCCCCACCTCAGCCCCGCCTGCCGACTCACGGGGCTGGAGCCCCTCAACATCGACAAATCGCTGAACTTCGTCAACGTGGGTGAGCGGGCCAACGTCACCGGTTCCGCCCGATTCAAGCGCCTGGTCCTGGAGGGCCAGTTCGAGGAGGCCCTGGAGGTGTGCCGCGAGCAGGTGGCCAACGGCGCCCAGATCGTGGACGTGAACATGGACGAGGCCATGCTGGATGGGGTGGCGGCCATGCGCCGCTTCCTCAACCTCTGCGCCTCGGAGCCGGACATCGCCCGGGTCCCCACCATGATCGACTCCTCCAAGTGGGAGATCATCGAGGCGGGGCTCCGGTGCCTCCAGGGCAAGCCCATCGTCAACTCCATCTCCCTGAAGGAGGGGGAGGCGCGGTTCCTGGAGCAGGCCCGGCTGTGCCGCCGCTACGGGGCGGCGGTCATCGTCATGGCCTTCGACGAGCGGGGCCAGGCCGACAGCCGGGCGCGCAAGGTGGAGATCTGCACCCGCGCCTACCGGCTCCTGACCGAACGGCTGGGCTTCCCGTCGGAGGACATCATCTTCGACCCCAACATCTTCGCCGTGGCCACGGGCATCGAGGAGCACGCCAACTACGGGGTGGACTTCATCGAGGCCACCCGCGAGATCAAGGCCAGCCTGCCCCACGCCCTGGTCTCCGGGGGCGTGTCCAACGTCTCCTTCTCGTTTCGCGGCAACAACCCGGTGCGGGAGGCCATCCACGCGGTGTTCCTCTACCACGCCATCCGCGCCGGGATGGACCTGGGCATCGTCAACGCCGGCCAGCTCGCCCTCTACGACGAGATCCCCGAGGCCCTGCGGGAAGCGGTGGAGGACGTGATCCTCAACCGCCGGGAGGATGGCACCGAGCGGCTCATCGAGCTGGCCCCCGGCTATCAGGGCGGCGCCGTGGGAGTGGCCGCTGGGCGAGAGAGCGAGGAGTGGCGTGACTGGCCGGTGGGGAAGCGCCTGGAGCACGCCCTCGTCAAGGGCGTCACCGAGCACATCGAGTCGGACACCGAGGAGGCCCGCCAGGCCCTGGGGGTACCCCTCAGGGTCATCGAGGGACCCCTGATGGACGGCATGAACCGGGTGGGGGACCTCTTCGGCGCGGGCAAGATGTTCCTACCCCAGGTGGTCAAGTCCGCCCGGGTGATGAAGAAGGCGGTGGCCTATCTCCAGCCCTTCCTGGAGGCCGACAAGGCCGGCGGCGCCGTGCAGTCCGCGGGCAAGATCCTCATGGCCACGGTCAAGGGCGACGTGCACGACATCGGCAAGAACATCGTCGGTGTGGTGCTCCAGTGCAACAACTACGAGGTGGTGGACCTGGGCGTGATGGTACCGGCGGAGACCATCCTGCAGCGGGCCCGTGAGATCGGCGCCCAGATGATCGGGTTGTCTGGGCTCATCACCCCCTCCCTGGAGGAGATGGTCCACGTTGCCAGCGAGATGGAGCGCCAGGGCTTCGCGATCCCGCTCCTCATCGGCGGGGCCACCACCTCCAAGGCCCACACGGCGGTCAAGATCGCCCCCGCCTACCGCCAGCCGGTGGTCTATGTGCCGGACGCCTCCCGGGCCGTGGGGGTGGCGAGCAGCCTGCTCTCCGAGACCCATCGGGAGGGCTTCGTCCGCGCCGTGGCGGAGGAGTACCAGGCCGTGCGGGCGCGCCGCGCCGGTCAGGACGAGGCCCGCAACCTCATCCCCCTGGAGGCCGCCCACGCCAATCCCACCCCTATCGACTGGGCCCACTACGCCCCGCCCGTGCCCCGGGAGCTGGGGGTGCAGACCTTTCCCGACATCCCCTTGCAGGAGATCGCCCGCTACATCGACTGGACCTTTTTCTTCCACGCCTGGCAGCTCAAGGGCCGCTATCCCCAGATCCTCGACGACCCGGAGAAGGGCGCGGAGGCGCGCCGCCTGTTCGACGACGCCCAGGCCATGCTCAAGCGGATCATCGAGGAGAAGTGGCTGCGGGCCGCGGCGGTCATCGGGCTCTTCCCCGCCAATGCCCAGGGGGACGACATCGCCGTCTATGCCGACGAGGAGCGGCTCGACCCCATCGCCCTCTTCCATTGCCTGCGCAAGCAGGGCCGCCAGCCCGAGGGCAGGCCCAACGAGTGCCTGGCGGACTTCATCGCCCCCCTCGAGTCGGGCCTCGCCGACTACCTGGGGGGCTTTGCCTGCACCGCGGGGATCGGCATCGACCCAAGGGTGGCCGCCTTCGAGGCGGACCAGGACGACTACTCGGCCCTCATGCTCAAGGCGCTGGCGGACCGCCTGGCGGAGGCCCTCGCCGAGCTGCTCCACGAGCGGGTGCGCCAGCGCCACTGGGGCTACGCCGAGGAAGAGCGCCTGAACAACCTCGAGCTGATCGAGGAGCGCTACCAGGGCATCCGCCCCGCCATGGGCTACCCGGCGAGCCCCGACCACACAGAGAAAGACCGCCTCTGGTCCCTGCTGGAGGTGGAGGCCCGCACCGGCATCTGGCTCACCGAGTCCAAAGCGATGGTGCCCACGGCCGCGGTGAGCGGGCTCTACTTCTCCCACCCCGAGGCCCGCTACTTCGCCGTCGGCAAAATCAACCGCGACCAGGTGGAGGACTACGCCGAGCGAAAGGGCATGAGGGTTGCCGAGGTGGAGCGCTGGCTGGCGCCCAACCTGGCCTACGAGCCCGGGGGCTAGCGCCGCCCTCTTCGGCGGGGAGGGGGGAGACTCACACCAAGCCCCCCGGGCTTTGCCCCCTCCCCAGCGCGGGTTGCATCCACTCGGCCGCGCCGCCATCTGGCTCACATCTCGTCTGGGCCACCTCGAACGGAAACCCCCTGATGTCCATTCTGTTTTTCCTGGCCGGCCTGGCAGCCCTCATCCTGGGGGCAGAGCTGTTGGTACGCGGCGCCTCCCGGTTGGCCCTGTCGTTGGGGATCTCACCCCTGGTGGTGGGGCTAACGGTGGTGGCCTTCGGCACCAGCGCACCGGAGTTGGCGGTGTCCGTGCAGTCCGCCTGGTCGGGACAGGTGGACATCGCCCTCGGCAACGTGGTGGGCAGCAACATCTTCAACGTGCTCTTCATCCTGGGGCTCTCGGCGCTCATCGTGCCCCTGGTGGTGGCTCAGCAGCTCATCCGCCAGGAGGTGCCCCTGATGATCGGCGCCTCGCTACTGCTATGGCTGCTGGCGGCGGACGGGGGTATCGCGCGCTGGGAGGGTCTGCTGCTCACGGCCCTGGTGGTGGCCTACACGGTTCTGCTGATCCGCCAGAGCCGTCGCGAGACCGCCGCCATCCGCGAGGAATATGCCGAAGCCATGCCGGCAGACCCCCCGGGCTGGCGTCGGCATTGGTCGGTGCAGCTGCTGCTGGTGGTCGCTGGGCTGGTCCTGCTGGTACTGGGCTCCCGTTGGCTGGTGGAGGCCGCGATCACCCTGGCCCGTTCGCTGGGGGTGAGTGAGCTGGTGATCGGCCTGACCCTGATCGCCGCTGGCACCTCCCTGCCGGAGGTCGCCACCTCCATCCTGGCGGCCATCCGAGGCGAGCGTGACATCGCCGTTGGCAACGTGGTGGGCAGCAATATCTTCAACATCCTCGCGGTGGTGGGCGTCTCCGCCACGGTGGCCCCCACGAGCCTGGTCGTCTCACCTGCCCTGTTGGCCTTCGACCTCCCGGTGATGGTGGCGATTGCGGTGGCCTGTCTGCCCATCTTCTTTACCGGCAACCTCATCGCCCGCTGGGAGGGTGCCCTCTTCTTCGGCTACTACCTGGCCTATACGGCCTACCTCATCCTGGCGACCAGCCAGCACAACGGCCTGGCTCCCTATAGCCTGATGATGGGGTGGTTCGTCCTACCCCTGACGGGGGTGACCCTGCTGGTCCTGGCGGCACGGCAGTGGCGACTGGGGCGGGGGGGCTCTTGACCCGAGCCGCCGGGGGCGTTCACGGCACCCCGACCCTATTCCAGGAACACCCGTGCCCGGCTCGACTGGCCCCGCCCGTCCACCACCGAGAGGGTGGCGAAGCCCCGCCCATCCGGTTCCCAGCGGGCGGTGCGGGCGTAGGGCTCCCGGGCGATGGGGGCGCCGTTGGCGAACCAGGTGAAGGGCGGTGAGCCGTTACGGACTTTGAGGACCAGCCCCGCCGCGCCGGGGCCGCCCTCAGCCAGCTCGAGGCGCGCCCCGTCCGGGGGAAAGGCGATCTCGGGGCCCGCTGGCGCGCTGCGGATCCCCGCCTGAGGGGCGCCCACGCGGCGCAGGTGGGCGGGCAGCTCGGCGGATCGGGCCTGGAGGATCCCCGGTGGCGGTGGCCGCAGGGGCACCCGGTTGCCGAGGCGGGCGAAGACGTCGATGAGGGTGGGGGCCGCGGCGTCGATGCCCACCAGGCCGGGCACCGGCGCCCCGTCCGGGCGGCCCAACCAGACCCCCGCCACGTGGCGTCCGTCGAAGCCCAGGGCCCAGGCATCCCGATAACCGTAGGAGGTGCCGGTCTTGAAGGCGAGGGTGCCCGCCGAGCTGTTGGCGGGGGCGGGCGCGCCGGAAAGGATGGAGCCGAGGTACCAGGCGGCCCGCTCTTCGAGCACCTGCCCGCCGCTGGCGGGGGCGGAGGATACCTGGGGCGTCTCGGTGAGGCTGACGGGCTCGCCGCCCCGGGCGATGGCGGCGTAGAGACTCACCAGGTCCCTCAGTCGTAGCCCGATCCCCCCCAGCCCGATGGCGAGGCCGGGTGGGGAGAGGTCGGAGAGGACCGGCTCGGCGCCGGCTCGGCGCAGGCGCGCCACCAGTCGGCTGGGTCCCACGGCCTCCAGGAGCTCCACTGCCGGGACGTTGAGGGAGCGCTGCAGGGCCTCGCGCAGGCTCACCGTCCCCGCGAAGGTTCGGTCGAAGTTGCCGGGGGCATAGCCGGCGAAGCCCTTGGGGCGGTCCTCGATCAGGCTCTCGGGGTGGGCGATGCCGGCCTCGAAGGCCAGGCCGTAGATCAGCGGCTTGAGGGTGGAGCCGGGGGAGCGTACCGCGCGGGTCATGTCCAGGAAGCCCTCGCGGGGCTCGTCGAACAGGCCCGCCGAGCCCACCGAGGCCAGGACCTGGCCGCTCTGGTGGTCGGCGACCAGGATGGCGGCAGACACCCGCCGCCCCAGGGCCGCGGCCCGCTCGCCCGCCAGGGCCTCCAAGCGGCGTTGCAGGTCCCCATCCAGGGTCAGGGGGTAGACCCCCAGCCCCGGCCGCTCCCGCACCTGTCGCTCCGCGAGGTGGGCGGCCAGCAGAGGGAAGGGGTGGCGGCCAGTAGGCACCGGCTCGCGCAGCGCCGCCTCCTCCTCCGCCCCGTCGATGATCCCCGCCCGCCGCGCCACGGCCAGTACCCGGTCCCGCGCCCGCTGGGCGGCCTCGGGGGAGCGGTCGGGCCGACGCGCCTCCGGGGCCTGGGGCAGGGCGACCAGCAGGGCCGCCTCGGCCGGGGTCAGGCGCTTCGGCTCCTTCCCGAGCCAGGCCAGGGAGGCGGCGCGCACCCCCTCCAGGTTGCCGCCATAGGGGGCCAGGGTCAGGTAGGCCCCGAGGATCTGCCCCTTGTCTAGCCGCCGCTCCAGGGCCAGGGCGCCGAGGATCTGGTGGACCTTGCCGGGGATGCTGCGGGTGCTGGTGCCCTCCAGCCGCCGCGCGAGCTGCATGGTCAGGGTGGATCCGCCGGAGCGGATGCGGCCGCTGGCAAACCACTGCCAGGCGGCCCTCACCAGGGCGCCGGGATCCACCCCGGGATGGCGATGGAAGTGGCGGTCCTCGAAGGCCAGCAGCATGGCGAGGAAGCGGGGATCCAGGGACGCCGGGTCCACCGGGAGGCGCCAGCGCCCCCCGTCCACCGTGAAGGACCGCAGCAGCCGCCCCTGGCGATCCAGCACCAGGGGCGAGGTGGTGAGGCGCGCATCGGGCGGCTCGGTGGTGGCCACCAGGGCCGCGAGGCCCGCGAGCCCCGTGGCCAGGAGCAGCCCCGCCCCGAGCAGCGCGACCCGCCAGCGCTTCACGGCAGGGGCCTCAGCGGGGCGCCTCCACGACCTCGAGCGTCCCCGCCGCCGTCCAGCCCCGCCGCTCGGGCCGATACATGTCCTCCACGCTGGCCGCGGGGTGGGCGAAACGCCCCGGGGAGACGGCCCGCACCCCATAGGCGAGCTGGAACTGGGGCGGGTCGTCCGCGGAGCGGTCTACCGCCGCCACGAAGCGGTCCGCGAGGAAGGCTTGGTGGGCGGTGGCCTCCAGGGGCTCGAGCCAGGGCAGGTGGCTGAGGTCCCCGGCGCGGATCAGGTTGGGGTTGTCGATCTCCAGCCCCGCCGGCAGGGGGTCGTCGAGGATCAGACGCCCGCTCTGGGACTCCTGCGCGCGCACCGTGACGACGACCACCAGGCGCTCCCCCTGCCGCACCCTGGAGGGGTCCACACGACTGCCGTCGAGGCCGTAGTAGGCGCGCTCGATGCTAAGGCCCCTGCCCCCCGCCGGCGGGGGCGTCTGGGGCACCCCGCGCACCGTGACCAGGACGTCCTGGGGGCGTCCCCCGCGGTTGCCGAGGACCAAGGGCCGCTCCGCGAGCCGTGGTGCCTCCAGGACCTCATAGAAGGGCCCCTCCCGCACCTCGCCATCGATGGCGAGCCGGGGTTTGGCGGCGCCCTTGGAGAGGGCGTGGGCGGCCAGGAGCAGCCAGGCGTCCTCCTGGGTGCTGGTGAACTGCTTGGTGGCTCGTTGGTCCGCCAGGCGACGGGCCAGGCCCCCCAGGTCCAGCCCCGCCAGGTTGCCCTCCGCGGCCAGGGCGAGCAGGGCCGCCCCATCCCGCAGGCCCGAGCCGAAGTCCCCATAGCGGTCCGCGGCCTGATCCGCCTGGCTCAACTGGGCCAGAGCGGCCTGAAAGGCCCGCTCCGCCCGCGGCCGCTCCCCGTAGAGGCCGAGGGCCGCGCCGATCTGTCCCTTGGCTAGGGGGGTGGCGAAGTTGGCCAGCTTGGTCTCGAGGTAGTAGCGCAAGTCCCCGATCAGGGCGCGGCCGTTGCGGGCCAGCACGTAGAGGGCATAGGCCAGGCCCTCGCCGCCGTACTCGAAGTCTGCCGAGTAGGCGATCTGGTTGCGCAGGTTGTCCATGGCCAGGTCGAAGGGGACGGCCGGCACCCGATGGCCCTGCTCCCGGGCACGGGTGAGGAAGTCGCTCACGTAGGCGTCGAGCCAGAGGTCGTCGTCGCCCCCGGCACCCCAGAGGCCGAAGCCGCCGCTGGCGGACTGGTTGGCCAGCACCTCATCGATAACGCGGCGGATGCGGGCGGGGACGTCGGGGTCGCCGGTGAGACCGGCGGTGAGGGCCACCGCATCCAGGTACAGCAGCGGCAGGGCCCGGCTGGTGAGCTGCTCGGCACAGCCGTAGGGTTAGCGGTCCAGGGAGCGCACCAGCCCCACCACGTCGAGGGGCCCCGCACCGCTGGCGGAGACGAGCACCGAGCCGCTGCCGGGGACCAGCCCGGCCAGGCGCTCGGCACCGATCCGAAGCTCGCCGCCCGGGGCCAGGCTGACCTCCGAGGCGCGCGCCAGGGGCGGCTGGTTGAGTCGTACCGGCAGGGTGAGGCGTTTTCGCAGCTCCCGGCCGTCGGGTGCGGTCAGGGTGACGATGAGCCGGTGATCTCCCACCACCGCGGCGCTGAGGGGGACCCGCACCTGGGCCCGACCCCCTTCCGCCAGGGTGAGCCGCTGGTTGGCCGCCGCGGGGTCGATGAGGACCCCGGCGCCCTCCGCCCCCACCCG
>CAZFHV010000014.1:0-29541 GCA_964519095.1 uncultured Chromatiaceae bacterium
TCTTGACGGCCCAAGAAGGTCATCGCGAGGCTCAAGTCCGACAGGCTGCTAGGCCGTGACACTGGCCAGGGCCTGCACGAGGCAGGGGCGGTCGGCGCTAGGGATGATGACACTGACCAGAGGCAGCTGTGCGGGGTCCAGGGCCAAGCGCTGTGCCCACCGGAGCTCGAGAACCGGCTGCAACAGCGCCCCGTACTTGCCGCGGAACTGCTCGCGGGAGATGACCTGAAAGGCCTCCGCTGCGATGACCTGGGAGCCCAGGGAGTAGGCACGATACCGGTTCAACCCCAGGATCCGCTGGCAATAGGGCTCCAGGGCCTCCTGGGACGCAAAACACTGCATGGCGCCGTCCTTGAACGGCAGCACCGAGGAGATATCCACTAAGGCGTTTGGGACCAAGGTGGCGGAGACCTCGTAGAAGGCGAGGCTCATCGGATGCTCGGTCTGCCGCGCGGCCTCGACTGCCACGAGGGCGACTGCCTGGTGGTCCGGATGCCGCTCCGTGAGCGCGGGTGCGAGTAAGAGATCTGGCCCTACCCCTTCGATCTCACAGCGCACCGCAGCGATGAGGGCTTCATCGAAAGCGAGCAATCTTCCAGGCCCAGGAAACGGAGGCGCTGCAGGCCGATCACGCCTGCGGCCGCACGGCTCTCGGCAGCGCGGATCGCCCGGACTTCCGCAGCCGGGCCAGACCCACCTTGACAGCCGTCCGTGATGACCAGAACCGCGACCTCCGCCCCGGTCTCGATGAGCAGGCGCAACAGCCCTTCGCAGCCATAGATCTCGTCATCCGGGTGCGGTGCCAGGACCAGCTCCCTGCGGTAGGGGCTCAGATCGAGCGATGCGTCTTGATAAAGGGGGTATTCGGGGCAGCGGTCCAGCACTTTCTCTCGTGAGAGTCGTTCGCGGGTCCGGCGAATCTCGGTGACACCAAGAGGCCAGCCGCGCCCGGGCTACTTTCCCTCGCGGAGCCTCGGATCATCGGCCCCCATCTGTCGTACCTCCGCCGGTGCAGCAACGCCCTCCCAGGGCTGTGCCGGACACCCCTCCACCTAGAACTTCCGTTCCAACCCCTTCAACTTGCCGCGAAAGAGGTTGGTGATATCTTCAAGATCTTTTTCGTGGCGAACGACCCGTGGGACGATTACAACCACAAGTTCCGTGCGCGAGGCTCCTTTGCTTTTCTGTCCAAATAACCAGCCCACCGCCGGCAGGCTGTAAAGCCCCGGCAGGCCGCCTGTCGTTTCTGACCTTAGGTCCCGGATCAGACCACCGAGAACGACTGCTTGGCTGTTGTTTACCGCCACGGCACTCGTTATGTTGCGAGTGCGGATAGTGGGGGAATCAAGACTCGACGTCCTCGTCTCTTGTGCGTCACTTACCTCCTCTTGGACCTCCATCATCACCGTCCCGCCGGGGGTGACGCGTGGCCTCACCGAGAGCTGCACACCCGTATCGGCATAGCTGATCTGGTTGATGATATTCGAGTCACCTGTCGTGCTCTGCTGCTGCGAAGTCGCGATAGGGACTTGATCACCCACCTGGATCCTGGCCACGTGGTTATCGAGCACCATCACGGAAGGCGACGACAGCATGTTCACCTGACCTTGCTCGGCGAGCGCACTTAGAATCGCGCGGATATCCCCAGCGCTGGTGGTGATGGTCCAGTTGAAGCCGGGGAACATAGTGCCGATTCCGGCTTCCTTGGTGCTGTCCAGGGTACCATCGAGGCTGGGTTTGCTCAGGTGTCCGCCCCACTTGTTCTGGAACGCCCATTGCATCCCATACTTCAGGTCTCCGGTCAAGGCAACCTCCACGATCGTGGCCTCTATGAGCACCTGCAGCGGCTGGATGTCGATATCCTTAAGGGCGTCGAGAATCTTGCGGTAATCCTGAGGCGTGGCTTTGATTAAGAGCGAGTTATTCATGAGGTCGGCCACGATGCTGATCGTGGGCCCTTTCTCGGCACCGCTTTGGGCGAGACCGCCGCTCGAGCGCACGGCGGGCACCGCAGAGCCCTCTGCGCCCAGGGGCTTGGGCTGGACATCGGGGCCAGGACGGGCCTGGGAGACCTGGAAGCCGGTGCCATATCCGCCGTATCCGCCGTAACCTCCATACCCGCCGGAACCGCCCATACCCCCCAGGCCGCGCCCGCCGCTAAACCCGCCTTGCCCCCCGAAGCCACCTTGACGCCCGAAGCCGCCCTGACCCCCTAGACCCATCTGACTGCCGATTCCCCCGGCGCTAAGCCCCGGGGCCAGGGAGCCCGGCCGGGTCAGGCCCGCCCCCGCGCCCTGGATGCCGAATATCTGGCCCAAGGTGGCCGCTAGCATCTCGGCCGATCCGTACTTGACGCGGTATACATAGAGACGCTCGCCATCTCCGGCGTTATCGGCGGTGTCGAGGCGATCGATCCATTTCTTGGCCTCGCCTAGGTAGCGCTCCTGGGTGGAGATCACCAGCAGACTATTATTCTTTTCTATAGGAACCAGTCGCAGCAGCCCACCGAGGGCGGAACTCCCCTTCTCGCCCAGGATGGACTGGATCTGATTGACCACATCGCCGGCCTTGGCGTATTTCAGAGGGAAGAACCCCACCGAGAGACCCTTCATCCAGTCCACATCGAACACGTCCACGGTGTCGAGTAGCGCCGAGAGGTCCCCGCTGGAGCCGGCAAGCAGAACGAGGTTGCGCAGGGTATCCACCCGCACCACACTGGTCTCGGGGGCGAGGGGCTTGAGGATCTCGGCCATCTCCGTGGCGCTGATGTACCGCAGCGGAACCACCCGCAGGCTGAAGCGCTCAGGCAAGGGTCTGGAGGAATCGCCAAGCTGGGGTACCAGGCTGCCCTGCACCGCCGCAGCGGCTGGCACCACGCGGTAGGTCCCCGCGCTCTCGACAAGCGCCACCTTGTTCATCCGGAGCAGGGTTTCGAGGGTTGGCAACAAGTCCTCGCGGCGCAGGGGCCGCCCGGTCTGGAGGCTGGCCTGTCCCTGCACCGCGGGGTCCAGGACGTAGTTGGCCTGCAGCAGGTCGCCCAGGATCACCTTCACGACCTCGCGGATGTCGGTGCCATCGAAGTTCAGGGTGATCTCGCCAGGCTGTGTGGGGTGGGCGATGGTGCCGACGGACTTGACGAACTGTCCCGTTCCGCGGTCGACCGTCGCCTTGGGAGGGGGCGTAGTCTCGACACCGCTAGTGAGGGCAACACCACGGGCCGGCATCCCCGGCTGTTGCTGTTGGGGCTTCCCGAGGGGCGGCAGACCCTGGCGGCGGCGGATCTCTTCGTCGACCACGTGCCCCTCGGGTACCCCCAACTTGTTCGTGGGGTCGAACACCAGGTACTCGCAGCCGCTAAGCGATCCCAATGCCAGATTGGTTAGGAAGAGGATCCTGATGGGCTTGCCGATCACTGGTTGGCCACCTTCTCGGGTCGTCTCGGCCGCTCCGTGGTACGGGGCGGACTGGGGGGTACCTGGGCGTTGGGCGGGCGCCGCGGCGCCTTGGCCCCGGCGCCCGCGGGCGCCGGGGCCAAGGCGCTGGTCTTTGAGAAGTCGCGCAATACTAGGGTATTTTTTTCGCCCTGTCGCTCCAGGATAATGCGATCCTCGCGGATCTGGGCAACGGTCCAACCCTCGAGCTGATCCCCTTCGATCACCCGCTCGGTACCCGTCTCGCCCGGCTTCTTCACCCAGGCCGTCTTACCGGCAGGCGTCAACAGGATGGCCGTGAGGTCGTATTGGGGCAAAGGGGCGGGCTCCTCCGGGGTGGGCTCCTCCTTGACGACCGGCTCCCCCTTCGAGGGGCGACGATCCTCGTTGAATACGGGTCGCTCCGCCACCACGGCGTAGCGTTCGGGCTCAGGTAGCTCGGCCACCACCACTTTCGGGGGCGGTCCCGGCGGCGTATCGCGCGGGGCCTCTACCGAAGGCGGCTGGGGTGGGCGCCAGCCATACCATTCCCAGCCGAGCAGTCCCGCCAGCACCAGAGCAATTCCCACCAGCGCCCTCACGCCTTGCCTCCCCGCAGGTACCCATAGACGTCAAGACGGACGGAAAGGTCCTGTACCGTCTCTGGCACCTGCTGTCCCTTGCGCACGGGTCGCGCAGCTCGCCGCTTTTGCTCGCGCACCGACAGGGTGTCTACGAAGAGCAGGGGTCGTGCGCTCTCAATCTTGTAGAGGATGTCGAACAGCGCCTCGGTGGTGCAATTCAGCCGCAGGCTCACACTCACGACCTGGCTGCCCTCCTGGTTCTGAGCGGGGAGAAGCTGCGCGCTGACCAGGGTGCCGCCGGAGCCCTCCACCGTCTGCTTGAGCCGGTTCTGCAGGTCCGCGGCCGCCAGGTTGGCGGTCTGTCCGCTCAGGTAGAAGGAGCCGATAGCAGGATCATCGGTGACCCTCCCCTCGGCGGCTTGCAGATCCGGCAGGGCCGCGGCCATGCGGCCGAATCGCTCCACCTGGCCGCTGAGGCGCTCGATCTCCTCGCTATAGCGGCGGTCCTGCTGGATCCAGGGCAGCACCAGCGCCAGCGCGATCAGGGACAAGAGCAGCAGTGTGCCCAGGAAGGCGGCGGCACAGCGCCAAGGGGTGCTTGGGGGGAGATTGGACTGGCTCACTGGCCCTCGGCCCGGGTGTATTGAAAGGAGATGTGAAAGCGCTCCTTGCCGGTATTGGGTACCTGGACCACCGGCGACTGGAAGCTGACCCCATCGATGCCCGGGGCATCCTCGAGGGCACCAATCAGAGCGGTAGCCTTTAGGGATTCCCCGCGAACCTGACCGGCACCGCGGGTGTACTCGAGGTTCTGGACATAGGTGTCATCGGGCAATCGCTCCGTGAGCGCACGCAAGAGGTCCACCAATCTGGGCTCCCGGTTCTTCTGGTTGACCGCCAGCTCCACCTGCTTGCGGGTCTCCTCGATCTGTTTGCGCAACGCCGCCGCCTTCTCCGCCTTGGGCCGAAGCTCCCCTACCGCAGCCAGCAGCGTCACCGCCCGCTCCCGTTTCTGCCACAGCGGCGCGACCGCCGCGGCGACGGCGAGCAACAACACCATGGCCACCAGCAACCGCTTCCCCGATTGCCCGGCCCCGGGGGTGGCGCGGCGATCCCCCGCCGGCAACAGATTGGCGCCCGGCCAAGCCCCCTCCCAGGCCACAACCTCGGGTGGCGCTCGCTCCCCGCGTAGACGCTCGATCCAGGGGGCCACTTGCCCGCGCAGACAGACCGTGAGATCGATCAAGAGCTTGCCCGCTCGAGACTCGGTTTGGGAGACCCGGTAGTCGAAATAGACCTGGCTGGCCTGGAAGGGGGTGAGCCGGTCGATCTCGAAGGCCAGGGCGCTGTGGAGCTGCTTCTTGACCTGAACCGGCAGCTCCACGCGGCGTGTAATCACCGCCTCGGCCGGCAGCGCGAGGAGGACGCTCGGGTTGAGCTTGCGAAAGGGTGCCAGCGGCTCCGACAAAGTGGGCGGCTCCTCCAGGGCTATCCGCCCCACGTGGGTCTGGAGCTCGCCGCGTTCCAGGGCTACCCGCGCCTCGTCCCCCTCCACCCTCACCGCCAAAACGGCGTGGCGGGCAGCGAGTGCCCGCCGCAGCTGCCCGGGCAGGCAGCCGGCGAGCCCCGCCCGCCAGGCACGAGCGAGTGCCGCCAAGGCCTCCCCTAGACGGCCAACGGGGGCGGCGAGGCGATCGAGTGCGGCGATCTTCATCGGCTTAAGTGGAGGCCACCAGGTGCTCCCGCTCGGGGCGATTGGCTGTACCCCTGGCGATGGGCCCTATCCTAATACGTCCCATCGATCCACGGCGACCTCAGCGGCGTAGCTTGGGCAAATTTCCCGCCGCTACCGGCACCACAGGCGGGGGTGGCGGGACATCAAAGCGCGTCCAGAGTACCTGGAAGGGGAGTCCTGAGCCACCGCCGAGGCTCAGTAGACCCTCCGCCCCTCGTGGCGATCCCGATTCGCCGCCGTAGGCGATCTGTAGCCGGTATAGCGAGCCGTAGGCCGAACGGTTCGGGCGGCGCTGGGGTGCCGCGGTGGGGCGCCGCTCCCGCCCGGGACCCTGGCTCCCGCGCCCCGATCCCCGCGGCGGGGCGGGCAGGCCCACCTGGCCAGCCCCCTCGGAGCCATAGGCCTGGGGGGGGGGATTAATCCGCCCGTCGCCGACCGTGAAGGTGTCGCGGAGCAGCGGCCAGAGCTCCCTCGGGAAGCCGAGAAGCCCCTTGAGCTCATCGACACTCTCGAAAGGCTGATCCTTGCTGCCGTAGGGCATGCCGGCGGCGGCATAGTCGGCGTCCTCGGCCCCATGAAGGCCGCGGAAGGAGTCGGGGTCACGCCAGTCCTGGATCTCATCGACGAGCGCATCCCGCAGGGCCGGGTCGAGCCCCAGCTCGTCCAGCGCCAGGCCGATCTCCTCGGGCCCGGCCTGATTGAGGTCGATCCGTTCCGCCTCGGAGCGAATCTGGATCTGGATCGGCCTGCCCTCGAAGACCCAGTCGAGCACGACGGGTTGGCCTTCTTCCTCCGGGGGCCTGGGCTGGGTGAGCAACCCGCCCAGGATCTGAATGCCGGCGAACTGCTCGGCGGCCGCCACCAGGGCCCGATCGCGCAGCTCATCCACGGCGTTGCGCGCCAGCAGCATCCCCGTGCGGACGCTGGCCGCCACGCTGAGGGCCATGACGCTCAAGAGGCTCACCACCCAGAGCACCAGGACCAGGGCGATGCCCTGCTCCCGCCGCCCATTCCCTGGGCCCGGGCGCCGGCGAATCACCACTGCGAACCCCTTCACCGCCGCTCAGCCCCCACCAGGCGCCAGCACCAGGTCCGGCCAGCGCTGACCCCCAAGGGCCAGGCGGACGCGCACCAGCAGCGGCAGGGTCTCCTGGTCCACCCAGTCCTCATGCCACTGGGGCTCGGTCTCCGTGACCTTCTGGCCGAAATAGCTGAATTGGACCGCGGTGAGACCCCGCAACAGCTCCAGCCGTCCAAAGGCCGCGCCCTCCGCCGCACCGGCATCGAGCCCCGCCGGGGCCCGGTCATCGGGTGGCGGCTCGATCTCGTCCGGGGACCAGCGGGGCGCGCCACCGCCAGCGAGCACGTCCGGATGGAGTAGCCAGCGCGTCAGCCACAACCGCTGATCCTCGGCCTGGCCCGCCACCTGCAGGCGCAACAGGTGCAGTCCCGGGGCACCCACGTAGCTCGAGAGGGGCGCCACGAAGTCCAGCCGGGTCGCATCACCGGCGAACAGCGACACCAGCTTGAGCTCGGTGGTCCGGAAGATGGGGCGTGCCTGGCCCAGGGTACGCCGCAGCAGCGACTCCGCAGCATGCATGGCCGCCGCGCGCTCACCGGTCTCGTCCACCCGCTCCCACAGGCGCCCGCCCAGACGCAGCGCCGAGAAGAGCACCACCGTGATGATGCCGAACAGGGTCAGGGCGATCACCAACTCCAAGAGGGTGAAACCGCCGGCACGAGCCTGCGGCGTCCAGAGGCAGCGGGGAGGAGGGGGCACGGGGCTAAGGCTGGGCCAGTACCGCCCGCAGGGTGGCCGCCGAGACCTCGTGCCGCCGCCCCTGCTCTTGCCAGGCCACCACCACCCGGACCCGCATGGGCACCAGGCTCTGGGCCACCGTATCCAGCCCCTCAATGGGATAGGGCTCCATTTGCAGGCCCCAGGCGAAGCCATCTTCCGTCTGACCCTCGAGCCCCCCCGCAGCGAGGGGGGCCTCCCGGCCGATCTCGTTGAGACGCGCCTCCGCAAGGGTGGCGGCCTTGAGATAGGATTCCGCGAGAATGGCCCGCTGGGCGGAGCCGGAGAAGATCTCGAGCAGCACCCCGAGGATGATGGCCAAGATGGCGAAGGCCACCAGGACCTCGAGCAGGGAGAAGCCTGCCTGAGAGGCGGGTCTCACGGGCGGCTCACCCCGGGGGCCGGAGGGCCTGGATACGAATACGGCCCGTGAGCCAGTCCACCCCGATGTCATAGCCCCGCTCCCCATAGCTCAGGGTGACTCGCCCGCCTGTGGAGCTGCCATCGGGAAAGAACCGGATGCTTCCGCGGGTCTGACTCGCGAGCTCCTGATCCGCGGTGACTAAGTGCACCGCTAGCCGTGTCGGGATCTCGGTGCGGCGATCCTCGCCACCGGCCACCCGAAACCAGTGCTCCTCGATGTCGATCTCGAAGGTGGCATCGGCGCGCACCGCCAGGGCACGCTCGCGGGCGGTGCGCAGCCCCGCCGCCACCTGCCGCGCCGCCCCTTTGAGCTCCACTCCAGGAAAGGCGGCCGCCACCAGAGGCGGCACCACCGCGAGGACGAAGACCATGATGGCCAGCACCACCAGGAGTTCCACCAGCGTGAAGCCCCCGGCCGGCCCAGGAGCGAACCTAGTTCCAGCTGACAACGTCCTGATTCTCACCCTCCCCGCCCTGGGCATTGTCAGCCCCGAACGAGTAGATGTCGTAGGCCCCGTGCTCCCCCGGCGACCGGTAGTGGTACTCGAAACCCCAGGGATCCTTGGGCACCTGCGACTTCTTGAGGTAAGGCCCACTCCAGTTGGGCACGTCCGCGGGTTTTTGCACCAGGGCATCCAGACCCTCGCTACTCTGGGGGTAACGCCCCACTTCAAGCCGATAGAGGTCCAGTGCAGAAGAGAATTCCTCCACCTGAAGCTTCGCCGTCTTGGTCTTGGAGCTGCCGAGGAACTTCATTACCTGGGGACCCACCAGACCTGCGAGCAGGGCCAGAATGGCGAGCACGACCAGCAATTCGACGAGGGTGAAACCACCTTGGGGGCACCTATTGCGCATGACAGGACTACCTTGGGTTTTCGGTTGGATTGAGCGACGGGATCGGGACCCTGAATGGGGCCCGACTCACCCGCCAGTGCACCATGGCCCGCCTAGAGCACGAGGTCGTTCGCGGCGAGGATCGCCACGAGGATCGACATGATGATGGCGGCGATTATAACCCCGAGCCCGATGATCAGGATGGGCTCGAGGAGGGTGAGCATACGCTGCACCGTGGCGCGGGTCTCCTGATCATAGACCCCCGCGACCTTGCCCAGCATGGCGTCGAGACTCCCGGATTCCTCGCCCACCTTGATCATCTGCAGCGCGAGCTTGGGGAGGACCTCGCGGCTCAACAGGGGTCCTGCAAGCCCTTTGCCATGCTTGAGCTCCCCCGCCGTCTCGCCGAGCAGCTCCACGATCCGGCTATTGCCCACCACCTCTTTCGATAGGGTGAGGGCGCTCAACAGGGGCAACCCATTCTTGAGCAGGGTGGAGAGGGTGTGACTGAACCGAGCGGTGTCGAGCTTCCATAGCAGCTCCCCGAAGAGCGGGGCGCGCAGCACCCGCACGTCCCATTGGTAGCGGATCTCGGGGTTCCGCAGTGCACGGGTCACCAGGGCGGCGACCAGGGCGACGAACGCCACCAGCGCCCACCAGTATTCACGGGACAGATCCCCGATGCCGATGACGATCTGGGTGGGCAAGGGGAGCGCGGCGCCCAGATCGGCGAAGAGCTGCTTGAACTGGGGAACCACGAACATCAGGAGCACCACCAGCGACAGCGCAGCCACCACCACCAATATCGAGGGGTAGACCAGGGCAGACTTCACCGTCTCCTTGAGCGCCTCGGCCTGCTCGAGGTAATCCGCCAAGCGCCCGAGCACCGCGTCGAGGGCGCCGCTCGCCTCCCCCGCGCGCACCATGTTGACGTAGATCCTGGGAAAGACGTCGGGGTGGCGCTCCAGGGCGTCCGAGAACACCGCCCCTCCGCGCACGGCCTCCTGCAGGGAGCCCAGCACGCGGGCCTTCTCCTCTTCATCGGCGAGGTCGATGAGGATCTGCAGCGAGCGGTCCAGGGTGAGGCCGGCCTCCAGCAGTGTGGCCAGCTCACGGGTGACCAGCAGCACGTCCTTGGCTCCGAGCCCCTGCTTCTTGCGCTGTCCCAGGAGGGTGCCGAGGCCGCCGGCGGTGCGGGTGCGGATCGGGATCAGACCGGCATTCTGCAGCTTGCGGTTGAGCTCCTCCTCCGAGGGCGCCTCCAGCACCCCTTCCTGGACCTCCCCGTCGAGCTTGACCGCCTTGTAGCTATAAAGGGGCATGGGCGTTTCCGTCACAGGGCCTCGGTGGCACGGATCACCTCCTGCAGGGTGGTCAGGCCCTTCACCGACTTGACGAGGCCATCGTCGTACATGGTGTGCATGCCCTCGGCGACCGCCAGCTTGCGGATTTCCGAGGCCGTGGCATGGGCCAGCACCGCCTTGCGCAGGGGATCGGTCATGTGCAGCACCTCAGCGATCACCAGCCGGCCAAAGAACCCGGTTCCGGAACAGGCATCGCAGCCATTGGCGCGGTAGAGCTGCACGGGCTCGCTCAAGGGCTGCTCGAAAAGGGACGCGAGCTTGGGCCGGAGCTCCGGGGGTGCCGGATAAGCCGTCTTGCACTGGGCGCAGAGGCGCCGCACCAGGCGTTGGCCCAGGATGCCATTCACAGTGGAGGTGATCAGGTAATCCTCCACCCCCATGTCGAGCAGGCGCGCCACCCCGCCGGCCGCATCGTTGGTGTGCAGGGTGGAGAGTACCAGATGCCCGGTGAGGGCCGATTGCACCGCGATGCGGGCCGTCTCCACGTCGCGCATCTCCCCCACCATGATGATGTCGGGGTCCTGGCGGACGATGGCGCGCAGGGCGTTGGCGAAGCTGAGCCCCACCTGGGGCTTGACCTGGATCTGGTTGATGCCATCGAGCTGGTACTCGACAGGGTCCTCCACGGTGATGATCTTGCGCTCCGGGGTGTTGAGGCGGCTGAGCCCGGTATAGAGGGTGGTGCTCTTGCCGCTGCCGGTGGGGCCAGTCACCAGGACGATGCCGTGGGGCCGATCGAGCACCGCCAGCAGCCGTTCAAGGCTGGAGCCCTCGAATCCCAGCATGTCGAAATCGAAGATCACGCTCTCCTTGTCGAGCAGGCGCATCACCACGCTCTCCCCGTAGAGGGTGGGCACCGTGGAGACGCGCAGGTCGAGCTCCTTACCCTGCACGCGGAGTGGGATGCGGCCGTCCTGGGGCAGGCGTCGCTCGGCGATGTTGAGCTTGGCGAGGATCTTGACCCGCGAGATCACCGCCGCGGCGGACTGGGTGGGTGGGGCGTCCTTCTCATGGAGGACCCCGTCGATGCGGTAGCGGATCTTGAGCTCGTCCTCGAAGGGCTCGATGTGGATGTCCGAGGCCCGCTGCTCCACGGCACGCTGGATGATCAGGTTGACCAGACGGATAACCGGGGCCTCGCTGGCTAGGTCCTTGAGGTGCTCGATGTCGTCCTCCGCGGCGCCATCCTCACCCCGCAGCTCGTCGCGCAGGTTGTCGAGCTGGCTCTTGCCCTCACCGAAGAGCCGCTCGATGGCGGCCTCGATCTCCGAGGGGACCCCGATCAGGGGCTCCACCCGCTTGCCAAAGGCCAGGGCGGTGGACTTGAGGACAAAGGGATCGGTGGGGTCCGTCAGGGACACTACCACATGATCCTCTTCCTCCCGCAGGGGCACCACCTGGGCATCTTTCATGAAACGCAGCGCCAAGCGACTCTCCGCCGCCGGGGTGGCCGAGTAGTCGCCGGCCTGGGCCAGCGGGATCCCCAGCACCTGGGAGAAGGCCTCCGCCATGTCCTTCTCCGAGACCAGTCCGAGTCGGACCAGCAGACGGGTCAGGCTGTCGGAGCCCTCCGCTGCCACCCGCTGGGCGCGGTAGAGATCGGCGTCGCTGAGCTTGCGCCGCTTGCGGAGATACTCCTCCACCTGCGCCGCCGCGTCCGCCGCCGTCAGGGGCGGGGGGCTGGGGGAGGGCATCTCGGCGGTGGCGCTGGCCGCAACGGCAGTCATGGTTCAGGCTCCTGCTATGCGCTCGGGTTGTTCCAAGGGCGACCACCCTGTCACCAGGTCGCCCAGTTCCTGGACCAGGGTCCCCTCTTCGGCGGTGTCGAGCCCCTTCAGGAGTCGCTCCACCCGCGCCCGGAACAGCGCCGCCGGCGGACAGAGGGCTCGGGCCATACGAATCTTGGGATGGGGCGTAGGCTCCAGGGCCTCGATGGCATAGAAGAGCTCCTCGGAGAGCTTCTCCCCCGGTCGGAGGCCAATATACTCGATCCTGATGTCCACCCCCGGCCGCTTGCCGGATAGGCGGATCATCTGCTCGGCGAGGTAGCGGATCTTGACGGGCTCGCCCATATCGAGCACCAGCACCTCGCCGCCCTCCCCCAGAACGGTGGATTGTAGGATGAGCTGGGCCGCCTCGGGGATGGTCATAAAATAGCGCTCCACCTCGGGATCCGTCACCGTGAGGGGCCCCCCCGTGGCGAGCTGCTCACGAAACAGCGGCACCACGCTCCCCGCGGAGTCGAGCACATTGCCGAAACGCACCGCGATGAACCGTGTCGCCGTCCCCGCGGCTAGGCTCTGGCAGTAGAGCTCCGCCACCCGCTTGGTAGCCCCCATGACGTTGGTGGGATGCACGGCCTTGTCGGTGGAGATGAGGATGAAGCGCTCGCTGCCACAGGCCATGGCCGCCTGGGCCACCCTCAGGGTCCCCAGCACGTTGTTGCGTACCGCCTCCCGCACCTGGCCCTCCAGGAGGGGGACATGCTTGTAGGCCGCGGCATGGAACACCACCTCCGGGCGGGTACTGCGGAAGGCCGCCTCGAGGCTGGTCGCATCCGTGACGTCACCGAGGCGGGCCGTGAGCCGCAGCGCCGGGAAACCGCGCCTGAGCTCGCTCTCGATGCGGTAGAGATTGAATTCGCCCTGCTCCAGGAGCACCAGCTCGCTCGGTCCGATGCGGCCGATCTGTCGGCACAGCTCCGAGCCGATGGACCCGCCCGCCCCGGTGACCAGGACCCGCCGCCCCGCCAGTCCCGCGCGAATGCCCTCCCAGTCGAGCTCCACCGCCTCCCGCCCCAGCAGGTCCTCGATGGAGACCGGGCGCAGCGCCTGCACACTCACCTGGCCGGAGAGGAGGCTCTCCAGGGGAGGCACGGTGCGGAACTGTACCCCGGCCTCCTCGCAGAGCCCCACGATCCGCTGCATCTGCTGGGCGGTCGCGGAGGGGACCGCCAGCAGGATCAGCTCCAGGTCCCGGGTGCGCACCAGCTCCGGGATCTGCGCGGTGGTACCGATCACCGGCACCCCCTGTACCTCGCGACCCAGGCGGTGGGGCGCGTCGTCGACGAACCCCGATGGCAGGTAACCCTGGGAGGGGTCGCGGCGCAGGTCCCGCACCAGCATCTCCCCGGCCCGGCCCGCACCCACGATCAACACCCGCTTGCCGGAGCGCAGATCGAGGCGCCGGTCCTTGAGCCAGCGATAGACCACCCGGGGGCCCGCGAGGAGCAGAAAGAGGGCCAGGCCGAAGAGCACCGGCACGGAACGGGGAACATAGAGCAACCGGGTGAGCGCGAACAGTGCCAGGGTCGCGGCCAGGGTTCCGATCAGCACCGCCTTGAGGATGCGCTCCAGATCCGGGAGCGAGGCGAAGCGCCACACCCCGCGGTACAGGCCCAGCAGCCAGAACACTGCCCCCTCCACCGCCAGCAGCACAGGCACGGCCTCCCAGGCAGCGTCAAGATAGGCGGGGGGGATCAAATCCAGGTTGAAACGCAACCAGTAGGCCAGGAACCAGGCGACGGGCACCATGATTAGGTCATGGACGAAGGCCGCCGCGGGGGTGCGGAGGAGATCCAACCAGCGCTTCAAGGTGCAGCCACCGACCGTTCCAGGAGGGTGACCTTCCAGCCGATGGAGGCATAGATGGCCATCCAGGCGACGAGCAGCAACCACTGCTCCTGGGGCGGCATGGTCACCCCGCGCACAGCGGTGGCGGCACAGGCGACCATCACCACCAAGGCCCAAAGGAGGGTCTTGCGGTGCCCCCAGCCGGCCCGGACCATCCGCTGGTAGTGGTGGCTACGGTGGGCCTCCCAGATCCGCTCGCCCCGCGCGAGGCGCCGCAGCAGGGTCCAGGTCGCATCCATCAGGAAGGGGGAGAAGATCAACAGGGCGGCCCAGAGGGGGAACAGGCCCCGCTGCCCTCCCCACAGGGCCAGGGCGGCAACCAGGAACCCGAGGCTGGAGGAACCCACGTCCCCCATGAAGATGCGGGCCGGGGGGACGTTCCACACCAGGAAGCCAGAGGCGGCGGCGGCTATCAGTAGGCAGGCCCAGGTGTAGGGGGGATCGCCCCCCTGCCAACCGAGCACCCCGAGGGCGGCGAAGCCGATGAGGGCCATGCCCCCGGCGAGACCATCCATGCCATCCATGAAATTATAGAGATTGATCAGCCAGGCCACCAAGAGGATCGATAGGAGCCAAGCCAGGGCGGCCGGCGGCGACCAGATGGCGCCCGGTAGCTCCAGGTGCCCCATACCCAGACCCCCTGCCACCAACCAGACCCCGGCGAGCAGGTGGGCGATGAGCCGGTAGCCCGGTGCGACACCGTAGCGATCGTCCATATAGGAGACCAGCCCCACCCCCAGGCCGCCCAAGGCGATCCAGCCGGCTTCCCGGGGCCAATCCACTATTAAGGTGCTCGCCAGTGCGCCGAGCAGCAGGGCGACGAGGATGGCCACCCCGCCGGAGCGCGGCACCGGCGAGCGGTGCAGCGAGCGCTCGTTGGGGTGATCGAGCACATGGAATCGGGATTGGGGATCGAGGAAGCACCGGGTCAGCCAGGTACCGAGGGCGAAGGTGCCCAGAGCCGCAACCACCAGCCAGGGGGTGTCCATGGGGACCCCCCTCAGCGCGGCCACCCGGGCGGACGGCGCCGGCGGCCCCCGTCTCCCGGAGCGCGTGCGGCCGAGACCTGCTGGCTCACGGCTGGCGCACCAGTGCCGCCTCCACCTCGTCCCGCCGGGCCCTGCCCGCGAGGGTCTCGATGAGCTGGAGGGCGAAATCCATGGCCGTACCCGGACCACGGGAGGTGATGACCTTGCCGTCGGTCACCACCGGCAGATCGAGGAGGTCCAGGCGGGGATAGCGCGCCGGATCCAGGATCCCCGGGTAGGCGGTGGCCCGCTTACCCTCGAGCAGGCCCGCGTTGGCCAGCACCCGCGGGGCGGCGCAGATGGCGGCGGTGTAGCCGCCCCCGTCGCGCATGCGCTGCAGCAGCCGCCGGATACGCGGATCCCCATCGAGACGCTCGGCCCCTGGGAGACCGCCGGGCAGCACCAGCATGTCGAAGGCGTCCTCGGCCACCGCGTCCAGGACGGTGTCGGGGACCAGGACCGTGCCACGACTGGCGCGGACCGGCCCCTGGGCGAGGCCGGCACTGACCACCTCGATGCCCGCTCGGCGCAGCAGATCGATGAGGGTGACCGCCTCCAGCTCTTCGAAGCCTTCGGCCAGGGGTATGAGGACACGGGTCATGAGAGTCTCCGGAGGGTTAGCCTTGGCCTGTGATGAGCCCCCGGCTCAGGCGCCGTGGCGGCCCTTCAGAACCTGGAGCCCCTTGAGGACATTGAGGGCCTCGCCGATCTGGGGATCTTCCCCGGGCGATCCCTGACCCTCCCTCTTGCCCTTGCCGCCGTCGCCCTTGGCCGATTCCGTATCTTGCGCCGGGATGTCGGGCTTGATGCCCTCGGCCTGTATGGATCGTCCCGAGGGGGTGAAGTAGCGCGCGGTGGTCAGTTTCAGCGCCCCGTTGCGCTCGATGGGCATGATGGTCTGCACCGAGCCCTTGCCAAAGGTCTGGCGCCCCATGATGACCGCCCGCTTGTGGTCCTGGAGGGCCCCGGCGACGATCTCCGAGGCGGAGGCGGAGCCCTCGTTGACCAGCACCACCAGGGGAGCCCCGGAGAGGACGTCGTCGGGGCCCGCCTTGAACTCCTGCCGGGAGCCGCCGGTACGGCCCTGGGTGTAGACGATGAGCCCCCCGTTGAGGAAGGCATCGGAGACCCCCACGGCGCTGTTGAGCACTCCGCCGGGGTTATTGCGCAGATCGAGCACCAGGCCGGCGATGGGTTTGTTGTTGTCGCCGTTCAGCCGCCCCACCGCCTTGACCAGGTCCTCGGCGGTGTGGGACTGAAACTGGGAGATCCGCACATAGCCATAGTCCGGCTCCAGCAGGCGGCTCTTCACGCTCACGACCCGGATGAGATCCCGCACCAGCTCGATCTTGATGGGCTTATCCTTGCCCTCCCGCATCAGCGTCAGGCTGATCTTGCTGCCCGGCTTGCCCCGCATGAGCCCGACCGCATCGCCCAGGTCCATGCCCTTCACCGGCCGATCGTCCAGCCGCACGATGATGTCGCCCGCCCGGATTCCGGCCCGCGCGGCGGGGGTATCGTCGATGGGAGCGATGACCTTGAGGAATCCGTCATCCAGGCCAACCTCTATCCCCAGACCCCCGAACTCCCCCGAGGTGCCTTCCTGGAGCTCCTTGTATTCGTCGGGACTGAGATAGCTCGAGTGGGGATCCAGCCCGGCGAGCATGCCGCGAATGGCATACTCGAGCAGGGTCTTGTCGTCCACCGGCTCGACGTATTCCTTCTTGATGCGACCGAAGACCTCGGAGAAGGCCCGCAGCTCTTGGAGCGGAACGCGGTTCTCCGCCGCTGCCTCCGCCGTGGCGGGCATGGCCGGCCCTGATCCCGCCGCGAGGATCCCCGCGAGGATCCCTGCCCAGAGGGGCCGTGAGTTGAGCTTCATGGTGCGTGCCTACCGATGGATTGAGCATGGAATAGAACAGAGGCCGAATGCCCAGTCAACCCGCAAGGGCGCGGGCGCGCGGAACCGGTCTCGATCGGGCGAGTTTTTCGATCTCCGGGTCGCGGAAATGTTCCTCACCCCGGGGGCCCTTTCCCGCGCTTGGGCCCTTGGCGCGGCTGGGCGTCGGATACGCACCAGTCGCTCGGATTGAGGGGCTTGCCCTGGTGGCGGATCGCGAAGTACAGGCCAGGCCGGGCCTCGCCACCGCTGTCTCCGACCAGGGCCACCGGCTCACCGGCCTCCACCCACTCCCCCACCTCCTTGAGGAGGGTTTGGTTGTGGCCGTAGAGACTCATGAAGCCCTCGCCGTGGTCGAGGATCAGCAACAGCCCGAACCCCCGCAGCCATTCGGCGAAAGCGACCCGCCCCAGATGAACCGCCCGCACATCGGCCCCTTCCGGGGCACCGATCAGTACCCCGTCCCAGCGGACCCCCTGCTCTTCCTTGGGGGCCCCGAAACGCGCCTCCACGCGTCCCTTGGCAGGCCAGGGTAGCTGACCCCGCAGGCGGGTGAAGGGCTTGAAGTCGCCACCGATCCCGGTGACGGCCTCCAGGTGTAACCGCTCGATGAGCTGACGCATCGCCGCCGCGTCGGTCTCGAGTGCTCGGTAGCGCCGGTCCTGGGAGGCGAGGCTGCGATCCAGTGCCTCGAGCACCCGCTTGCGGTCCGCCTGTCGCTCCGAGAGCTCCGCCTGCTCCCGTTCCCGCTCGGCGCCCAACGCGGTCAGCTGCTCCTTGTCCGCCTGGAGGGTTTCTAAGAGGCTCTCGAGCGCCTGGCCGTGCTCCGCCACCAGGGCCACCTGGTCCGCGCGGGTCCGACTCAGGTAGTCGTGGTAGGCCAGCAGACGGTTGAGGTCGGTGGGGTCCTCCTGATTGAGGATCAGCTTGATACGGTCCTGGCGACCCAGAGCATAGGCCGCCCGCAACTGGGCGGCCAAGCGGGTGCATGCGGTGACGAGCTCGGCGGACTTGGTGGCCCGCTGGCGCTCGACTGCCGCGATTCGGCCCTTGGCGGCGTCCATCGCCTCACGGATCCGCCGCAGTCCCTTCGCGGACTCGGCGATGGCCCCCTCGAGCTGGCGCAGTTGTTCCTCGAGCTCAGCGCGCTGGGAGCGCTCGGCGCCCATCGCCTGGGAGAGCTGGTCCATCTCCTGTTGGACCGAGCGGAGGCTAGTCTCCTTCTCCTCGATGAGGGGATCCCCGCCCCAGAGGGGGTTGGACCAGGCGAGCGCCCAGACCAACAGCCAGGCACCGCACCCTGCCCCGGGGCCGGCGGCCAGTCGCTGCTCGGGAGGCTCGCCTGGGTGCGGCACTTCGCACCCCTCGGCGCCGCAGACCCACAGCAAGGGCCCCCTTTTTGATTGGCGACAGAGACTTCTCAAGGCGCGGCCTTAAAGCGTATTATTCTATTGCGATTAAATGAATTAGGGCCAGGCTATGTCGCGAACCTTCGTTACCGCCCCCCAGCCGGTGCTGCCTTCCGAGGGTGAGGTCGATCATGCGCTCGATCTCTTCGCCGACGACGCGGACATCGAGCGGGCCTCCCGGTCCCTCAAGGCCATGTCCCACCCCCTCCGGCTGAAGATTCTCTGCACCCTTGGGGAAGAGGAGGTCAGCGTCCAGGACATCGTCGACAACGTCGGCACCTCCCAGAGCAACATCTCCCAGCACCTCGCCATTTTGCGCGACAAGGGAATCCTCGTCTCGCGCAAGGACGCCAACCGGGTCTACTACCGGGTCAGCGACGCCCGCACCCTGCAGTTGGTGGGCATGATGCGCGCGGTGTTCTGTCACCACGACCACTGACCTCCACCCCTCGGGGGCGCCGGTCGGAGCTCCCCCTGTCGCCAGCGCGCCGGATCTCCTGCGGCTAGCCCAATGCCTTATACTGATGGGCTTTCCGGTTGGGATGCTCGCCAGGCGCCGTGATCCCTGCCACCACGCTTCTCCATCGCTGATTTATCGCTATGTCGCAGTTGCTCGAGTTCCTCGTCAATCACTGGATGCTCTTCCTGGCCCTCGGGGTCATCTCGGGGCTCCTGGTCCACAACGTCCTGCACGGCAACAAGGGCTCGGTGGATGCGCTAGGCGCCATCGAGCTCATCAATCGCGACGGCGCACTGGTGGTGGACGTGCGGCCCACCGCCGACTTCGCCCAGGGCCACATCATCAATGCCCTCAATATTCCCATGAACGGGTTCAAGAATCAGATCGGAACCCTGCAGAAGTATAAAGACCACACACTGGTGGTGAGTTGCCGTTCCGGCTCCCAGTCCACGCAGGCGTGCAGTCATTTACGTAAGGAGGGCTTCCAGAAGGTCTTCAGCCTGCGCGGGGGCATCCTGGCCTGGCAGGCCGCGAATCTGCCCCTGACACGCAAGCGCCGCTAGTCTCCCTGCGCCCCATCCCCAAACCACCTCCAGGACACCCCAGCCATGAGCGACCAAACCCCGAGCCCCGAGCAGCCGATGCGCCAGATGGCCTTTCAGCGCATCTACCTCAAGGACGCCTCCTTCGAGGCCCCCCATGCCCCCCAGATCTTCCGTGAGGACTGGCAACCGGAGAACAATCTCAACCTCGGCACCTCGGTGAAGCAGCTGGATGCGGCGACCTATGAGGTGGTGCTGAGCGTGACCCTCACCTGCAGGATCGGCAACCAGACGGCCTTTCTGGTGGAGGTGCAGCAGGCGGGGGTGTTCAGATTTGATGGCTTCAGCCAGCAGGAGCTCGGACCCCTGCTGGGGGCCTATTGCCCCAACACCCTTTTCCCTTATGCCCGTGAGGTGATATCGGATCTGGTGATGAAGGGAAGCTTCCCCGGGATGGTGCTCCAGCCAGTCAACTTCGATGCCCTCTTCATGCAGCGCCAACAGGAGTTGGCGGCACAGGCCGCGGCGGCGGGCGAAAAGCAGCATTGAGCGAGGTACTGCGACCCTCGAAGGTCGCTATTTTCGGTGCGGGCTCTTGGGGCACCGCCCTTGCCATACTGCTGGCGGGCAAGGGCTACCGGATTGCCCTTTGGGGGCACCTGCGGGAGGAGATAGAGGCCCTGTCCCGGGATCGGGAAAACCGGGCCTTCCTCCCGGGTCTGCCCCTCCCCGAGGGGGTGTCTCCGGAGTACGACATCTCCCTGGCCGTGGCGGATGCCCGGGACGTCATCCTGGTGGTCCCGAGCCATGCCTTTGCGGCTGTGGCTCAACGGCTGGCGCCCCTGTTACCGGCGGGCCTCGGAGTGAGTTGGGCGACCAAGGGCTTCGAGGCGGGCGGCGGACGGCTGCTTCACGAGGTGGCGCGGGAGCATTTGGGGCCACGTCCCTTGGCGGTGATCTCCGGCCCCAGCTTTGCGCGCGAGGTGGCCCGCGGCCTCCCCACCGCGGTGACAGTGGCGGCAAGCGAGCCCGGTTATGGGCGACACCTGGCGAGCTGTCTCCATGGACCCCGGTTTCGGGCCTACACCAGCGCGGACCTGATCGGGGTGCAGGTAGGGGGTGCGGTCAAGAATGTCCTGGCCATCGCCACCGGCATCGCCGACGGCCTGGGGTTCGGCGCCAACACCCGTGCGGCCATCATCACCCGCGGCCTGGCCGAGATCACCCGACTCGGGGTCGCCCTCGGCGGCCGCGCGGAGACCTTCATGGGCCTGGCGGGGCTGGGGGATCTGGTGCTCACCTGCACCGACGACCAGTCTCGCAACCGGCGTTTGGGGCTCGCACTGGCCGGGGGATCGGACGTCGCCGCCGCCCGCGCCGCGATCGGTCAGGAGGTAGAGGGGGTGGGCACCGCCCGGGAGGTCCGGGGGCTCGCGCTCCGGCTCGGCATCGAGATGCCCATCAGCGAGCAGGTTCATGGCGTCCTCTTTGAGGGGGTCGCCCCCCTGCTGGCGACCCAGAACCTGTTGGAGCGCGCCAGTAGGGCGGAGCTTGGGTGAGTCTAGCCGGCCCCGGCGAAACCGAGCTGGCGCCAGGCCTCGAAGACCACCACTGCCACGGCGTTGGAAAGGTTCAGGCTGCGCTGGTCGGGATGCATGGGGATACGCAGCCGCCGCTCGCTGGGAAACCGCTGCAGCAGCGCTGGGGGGAGGCCGCGGGTCTCAGGGCCGAACAGCAGGGCGTCCCCCGGTCGGTAGGCCACCTCCGTATAGGGGTGTGACCCGCGGGTGCTGAGGGCGAACAACCGCTCGGGCCGCTCCCGGGCCAGAAAATCCTCGAGGCTCTGGTGCTCCTGCACGCCCACCCATTCGTGGTAATCCAGGCCCGCCCGGCGCAGCCGCCGGTCCTCGAGCAGGAACCCCAGGGGATGGATCAGGTGCAGCCGACTGCCCGTGTTGGCACAGAGCCGGATGACGTTGCCGGTGTTCGGTGGGATCTCGGGCTGATAGAGTACGACCAGGAACACCGGACCTAACCTCTCCCTCGATGGTCGGCCCGCCGGCCTCGGCCAGGCGCTGTTACCGACCTCGACAGGTCACCCACATGAGCCAACCACCCGACCCCCGCCTCCGAATCGACTTTTGCGGCCTGACCTTCAACAGCCCCCTGGTGCTGCTCTCCGGCTGCGTGGGCTTCGGCGAGGAGTACACCCGCGTGAGCGGCTTCTCCAACCGCGACGCCGGTGCGGTCTGTCTCAAAGGTACCACGCTGGAGCCGCGGCTCGGTAATCCCCCCCACCGGGTCTGCGAGACCCCGGGAGGAATGCTGAATGCCATCGGACTCCAGAACCCCGGGGTCGATGCGGTGGTGCGGGAGATCCTGCCGGGTCTCGACTTCAGCGAGACGCGCTTCATCGCCAACGTCTCCGGCTCCACCATTGAGGAGTACCGGGAGGTGACCCGGCGCTTCGACGACTCGCCCATCGACGCCCTGGAGATCAACATCTCCTGCCCGAACGTCAAGCAGGGCGGGGTGGCCTTCGGCAACGACCCCCTGATGTCGGCCCAGGTGGTGGCGGCCTGCCGCAGCGCCACCCACAAGCCCCTCATCACCAAGCTCTCCCCCAATCAGACCGACATCGCGACCAATGCGCGAGCCTGCCTGGAGGCGGGCTCGGATGCCTTCTCAGTGATCAACACCCTCATGGGGATGGCCATCGACATCGAGGGCCGCACCCCGATCCTGGGGAACAACCAGGGTGGGCTTTCCGGTCCCGCCATCAAGCCCATCGCCCTACTCAAGGTGCACCAGGTCTATCAGGTGTGTCGAGAGCACGGGGTACCCATCATCGGCCAGGGCGGGGTGACGACGGCGGAGGATGCGCTGGAGTTCCTCATCGCCGGGGCCTCGGCGGTGGGCGTGGGCACCGCCCTCTTCTACGACCCCCTGGTATGCCAGAAGATCAACCGGGGACTGGTGGAGTATCTGGAGCGGCACGCCCTGAGCTCCCTGGCCCAGGTGGAGGGCTCCCTGCGGCTGCACGGCCAGTCGGGGCCTCGCTGCGTCTGCTAGCCCTCGCCGGGTAGCCTATCCCCGATGGGATAGGCCGGTGGAGCTTGTCCCAGGCCAGGCCCGCCGTGGTATATTAACGATTGTTCATGAACCCATCGGCCGTAAGTGTCCGCGTCAAGGTGCTGGATTTCCGGGAGAGTGCGATGAGCGATATCGAAGCCTTGAAGAGAGAGAAACAGGAGCTGATCGACAGGATGCTCGTCATGCAGAAACAGTTCATCGAGTACGAGCAGGCCCACGGCGTCACCGGAAAGGACTACTGGGCCTCCGAAGAGGGTCTGCTGGCCAACTACCGCCACGAGTACCGGGACCTGGCCAACCGGGTGGTGGACCTGGCACACCAGATCGTGGGCTCCTCGCGCTAGCCCTTCGCACCGCCGCCGGCGGACCCGTCCGCCGGGCGTCAGCTTAGGGAGGCCGCCCCGCGGGGCGGCCTCCTCGTTTAGCCTAATCGCCGGATCCTCCCTCACTCCGAGCGGCACCTCCCGTGCTGATCCGCGACCTCCACCCCTGGGACCTGCGCCCCGCCGAGGCCAGGGCACTTCAGGAGCAGCTCCGCGGCCAGGTCCTGGCGGTGGATCGCCTTGGCTCGCTGGGGCGGGTAGCGGGAATCGACGTGGGCTTCGACACCGGCGGCGCGGTGGCGCGTGCAGCCGTGGTGGTGCTGGACTTCCCGGGCCTCCGGCACCTCGATCAGGCGGTGGCGCGGCGGGCCGTCAGCTTTCCCTACGTACCGGGCCTGCTTTCCTTTCGCGAGGTCCCGGTGGTGCTGGAGGCCCTGGAGGGCCTGAGGCTGCCGCCGGATCTCCTCCTCTGCGACGGCCAGGGCCTCGCCCACCCCCGCCGTTTCGGTCTGGCCTCCCATCTGGGGCTGCTCACGGATCTCCCGAGCATCGGCGTGGCCAAGTCCCACCTCTACGGCAGCTACCGGTAGCCTGGGCCGGAGCGGGGAGACTGGGAGCCGCTGCTAGTGGGTTCCGAGGTCATCGGGGCCGTGCTGCGGACCCGGGCGAGGGTCAAGCCCCTGTTCGTCTCCGTGGGCCACCGGGTGGGGCTGGAGACGGCGATCCGCACGGTGCTGGCCTGTGCCCCCCGCTATCGACTCCCGGAGACCACCCGCTTGGCCCATCGGCTGGCCTCGGGTTAGGGGCTTGCGCCTCAGCGGGGTGTGGGTCGGATGTGCTCGATGTACCTGGGCACGTCCAGGAGCTCGAGGCGGATGCCCCGGGCGGTTGCCACCAGGTGGTCGGGGATCTCCAGGAACCTCAGATCGCAGCGGGCCTGGCCGCGGCTCCGCAAGGGGATGGGGATCATGTCCCGATAGGTGTAGATGTTCTCCCCCAGATCCCCGCCCGCGCAGGTGAGGGGCCCTTCCGGCAGGTGGCCCTCCGGCTCCGCCTCCTCCAGTATCAGGGCCCCCGCCTGCCACCAACGGGTCCGCTCCGCCGAGCCGGTCAGGGTCTTGATGATGTAGGCGCGGGAGAAGGCGATGCGGAGCTCGCCCCTGAGGAGCTCGATGCGCTCGATCTTCGAGCCGGGTAGCTCGATGCTGCTGGTGTCCATGGCTCTGGGGTACCCTTGGCGCGAGTGGGACCTGAATGGGTGCTTATGCTACCGAATGCATCGGACAGGGAGTCACAGCCCTTCCCCCCCATCCGGGGCGAGGGTCAGGTGGAGCTCCTTGATCTTGCGGGTGAGGGTATTACGACCCCAGCCGAGGAGCAGGGCCGCATCCTGGCGCCGGCCGCGGGTCTGTCCCAGGGCCGCTTCGATGAGGATCCGCTCCAGGGTCGCCTGGGCCCGATCCCCTAGTCCCCGCTCACCCGCGGCGAGCCGCTGGCTCGCCCAGGCTCGCAGGGCAGCCTCCCAGCCCACCACCTCTGGGGCGCGAGAGGGGGGCGCCGTGCCCCGGAGCTCCGCCGGTAGGTCCTGGGGGTGGATCTCGGTGCCCGAGGCCATCACGGTGAGCCACCGGGCGGCATTCTCGAGCTGGCGGACGTTACCGGGCCATTCCAGCCCGCAGAGGACCTCCACGGCGTCCGGGGCCAAGACCTTGGGCTCCACCCCCAGCTCGAGGGCCGCTTGGGCGAGGAAGTGCCGAGCCAGCAAGGGGATGTCCTCGCGGCGCTCCCGCAGGGCGGGGAGGTGGATGCGGATCACGTTGAGGCGGTGGAACAGGTCCTCGCGGAACTGTCCCCGGGCCACCAGGGCCTCCAGGTTCTGGTGGGTGGCGGCGATGATGCGCACGTCCACCCTGCTGGGCGCCAGCCCCCCCACCGGGTAGAACTCCCCTTCCGCCAGCACTCGCAGCAGCCGCGTCTGGAGCTCAGCGGGCATGTCGCCGATCTCGTCGAGGAACAGCGTCCCCCCGTCCGCCTGATCGAAGCGCCCGGCGCGGCGCTGCTGGGCTCCGGTGAAGGCACCCCGCTCGTGGCCGAACAGCTCCGCTTCCAGGAGGTCGCGGGGGATCGCCGCCATGTTCAGGGCGATGAAGGGCTTGTCGCGGCGCGGGCTGTGGCGGTGCAGGGCGCGGGCGACCAGCTCCTTGCCGGTGCCGGACTCGCCGTTAAGGAGCACCGTGATCTGGGAGCGGGCCAGCCTGCCGATGGCGCGGAACACCTCCTGCATGGCCGGGGCGGCCCCGACGATCTCCGGGGGTTGGGCAAGGACTGACGCCGCGGGCACGCTGACCCGTACCCGCTGCCGGTAGGCCCTCTGGACCTGGGCCACCGCCTCTTGCAGGTCGAAGGGCTTGGGTAGGTATTCGAAGGCCCCTTCATGGAAGACGGCCACTGCCGTATCCAGATCCGAATGGGCCGTCATGATGATGACCGGGAGCTCCGGATACTGGGCCTTTGCTTGCCGGAGGAGCTCCATTCCGTCGACGCCCGGCATGCGGATGTCGGTCAGGATCACGTCGGGCTGCTCGCGGGCCAGCGCCTCCAGGATGCCCGCTCCACTGGCGAAGCAGCTCACTCGCATATCCGCCTTTTGCAGGGCCTTTTCGAGCACCCAGCGGATCGAGCGGTCGTCATCAATGACCCAGACGCGGGGGGCGTCATCCATGGCTCGCCTCCAAGGGCAGATAGACGGTGAAGAGGGTGTCTCCCGGCTTGCTCTGGCACTCGATGAGACCGCCGTGGCGGTTGATGAGGTTCTGGGCCAGGGGCAGCCCAAGACCCGTGCCCCCTTGGGTGCCGGAGATCATGGGATAGAAGATGCGGTCCATCAGCTCGGGGGGGATGCCCGGACCGGAGTCGCGCACGTCCACCTGTAGCACCAGGCGGTGGCGCACCTGTCCCAGGGTGAACTGGCGCAGCACCCGGGTCATGAGGCCGATCCGCCCCCCCTCGGCGACCGCCCTGGCGGCGTTACGCAACAGGTTGAGAAAGGCCTGTATCAACTGGTCCGGGTCCGCGGGGAACTCCGGGATGCTGGGGTCATAGTCCCGGTCGAAGGCTACCCGAGGCCCCGCCTCGGCACTGACCAGCCCCCGCACGTGCTCGAGGATCTGGTGGATGTTCACGGGTCGCCGTTGCGGCAGGCGGTTGGGGCCCAGCATCCGGTCCATGAGGCTCTGCAGCCGGTCAGCCTCATCGATGATGATGCGGGTGTACTCGCGGAGGGCTGGGTCGGGCAGCTCCTGCTCCAGGAGCTGGGCGGCCCCCCGCAGCCCGCCGAGGGGGTTCTTGATCTCGTGGGCCAATCCCCGCACCAGCGCCTGGACCGTCTGGTGCTGGGCGATGAGCTGCTCTTCGCGACTGATGCGGAGCTGCCGGTCCACCTGGTGGAGCTCCACCAGGAGCTCGTTGGGTCCATCGAAGCGCTGCAAGGGCAGCACCGAGCAGTTGACCCGGATTTGGCGACCATCCGCCAGGGTCAGGGGCATCTCGCGCTCGGTAAAGGGGCGCCCGCTGGTGAGCACCCGCGCGAGCTTCGCCTCCACATCCAGGTTCGGGCAGGGAAGCAGCCCGGCAACCGGGCTGCCCAGGATGTGCCGGGCACTCACCGAGAAGAGCATCTCGCCGGCGGGATTGATGTAGACGAGCCGTAAAGCGCCGTCGAACAGCAGGACGGCGGTGCCCAGGTTCTCCAGGATCCGCTGCTCGATCCCCGGCGTTGGGACGGGGCTCTCCGGCGACAACCCGTGACTCCTGGGGGGCTCGTGGGCTCTGGTTTCCACTGGGCTCCGGCCTGGCACTTGCGGATCCGCCTGTCTGGCCTCGCCTAGATCCAGGGCAGGCCGACACCCGGGGACTGGTGGGAAGTCGCCCCCCGAGGCCGCTTTGGCCGGCGGACATCGGGGCAGCGGCTAGATGCCTCGCGGATCAGAGGCTGTAGTAAAGGTCGAACTCGATGGGATGGGTGGTCATGCGGAGCCGGGTGACCTCCTCCATCTTCAGCTCGATGTAGCCGTCGATCAGGTCATTGGTGAAGACACCGCCCAGGGTGAGAAACTCCCGATCGCGATCCAGTGCCTCCAGGGCCTGATCCAGGGAGTGGCAGACGGTGGGCACCGCCTTGGCCTCCTCGGGGGGCAGGTCGTAGAGGTTCTTGTCCAAGGGATCGCCCGGGTGGATCTTGTTCTGGATGCCATCGAGGCCAGCCAACATCATCGCGGAGAACGCCAGGTAGGGGTTGGCCAGGGGATCGGGGAAGCGGACCTCGATGCGGCGACCCTTGGGGTTGGCCACCCAGGGGATGCGGATGGAGGCGGAGCGGTTACGGGCGGAATAGGCCAGCATCACCGGGGCCTCGAAGCCAGGAACCAGGCGCTTGTAGCTGTTGGTGCCAGGATTGCAAAAGGCGTTGAGGGCCCGGGCGTGCTTGATGATGCCTCCGATGTAATAGAGGGCGAGTTCCGAGAGGCCTCCGTAGCGGTCGCCGGCAAAAAGGTTCTGGCCGTCCTTCGCGAGGGACTGATGGCAGTGCATGCCGCTGCCGTTGTCTCCCACCAGGGGCTTGGGCATGAAGGTGGCGGTCTTGCCGTAGGCGTGGGCCACATTCCAGATGCAGTACTTCTGGATCTGGGTCATATCGGCGCGGCGGGTCAGGGTGCTGAACTTGGTCCCGATCTCACACTGGCCGGCGGTGGCCACTTCGTGGTGGTGGACCTCGACCTCTACGCCCATCTCCTGCATGGCCAGGCACATGGCGGCTCGGATGTCGTTGAGGGAGTCCACCGGCGGGACGGGGAAGTAACCGCCCTTGACCCCGGGTCGATGGCCGATGTTGCCATCCTGGTAGACGCGCTCGGAGTTCCAGCCTGCCTCTTCGGAGTCGATCTTGTAGAAGGCGCCGCTCATGTCCGCGCCCCAGCGGATGTCATCGAGGATGAAGAACTCCGGCTCCGGGCCGAAGTAGGCCACATCGGCGATACCGGTGGAGCGCAGATAGGCCTCGGCACGACGCGCCAGTGAGCGGGGATCGCGCTCGTAGCCCTGCATGGTCGTGGGCTCGAGGATATCGCAGCGCAGGATCAGAGAGGCCTCGTCGGAGAAGGGATCCAGCACCGCGGTGCTCTGGTCGGGCATCAGCACCATGTCGGACTCTTGGATGCCCTTCCATCCGGCAATGGATGAGCCGTCGAACATCTTCCCCTCCTGGAAGAACTCCTCATCGACCAGGGACGCCGGCAGGGTCACATGCTGCTCCTTGCCCCGCGTGTCGGTGAAACGCAGGTCGACGAACTTCACTTCCTTCTCTTCAATCAGCTGGATCACTTCAGAGGACATGAGGGGATCTCCCAATGGGGGGTCATGGATGGGCCCGGTTACACAGGCGACGGGCCCCGGAAACAGGCTAACCGCTTGGCGGGCGTAGCTGCGCTGGTCGGTCGCCGAGTATAAGCACAGAGGATGCCAATTTCACCTGGCGGTCAGGACTTGGGCAGGGCGCGGGTATCCCCCGCGCCCCTTCGGCCTGATCATAGCCGCGCGCGGCGGCTCAAGGCCCTCTTGACCACCGGGATCGCGCGGCGTCTTTCCGTCCATTGGACGCGTACCATGCACCAAAAAGAGGCCCAAGGCAATGATCGCGCACCATGTTGGTGCCTTGAGTTCGGCTTATTCGTCAAGGATAGGAACGCTATAATTTCCGGTCTTCCAGAAACCCTGGTCACCGGACCGCCCTTGGCTGAGAGGAGCGAGGTTATGATGACGTTTCAAGACCTGATCTTTGCCTTGGAGCGGTACTGGGCGCAGCAGGGCTGCGTGATCATGCAGCCCTACGACATGGAAGTCGGGGCCGGCACCTTCCATCCGGCAACCTTCTTGCGGGCGATTGGCCCCGAGCCCTGGAACTGTGCTTATGTACAGCCATCAAGGCGACCCACCGATGGCCGGTACGGGGAGAATCCCAACCGGATGCAGCACTACTATCAGTACCAGGTGGTGCTCAAGCCGTCTCCTTTGGAGATCCAAGAGCTCTACCTGGGGTCGCTTCAGATGCTCGGTATCGACCCCCTCATCCACGACATCCGCTTCGTGGAGGACAATTGGGAATCACCGACCCTTGGGGCCTGGGGGCTGGGTTGGGAGGTGTGGCTCAACGGGATGGAGGTGACCCAGTTCACCTACTTCCAGCAGGTGGGCGGACTGGATTGCCGACCCGTCACCGGCGAGATCACCTATGGACTGGAACGGATCGCCATGTACCTGCAGCGGGTCGAGAGCGTCTTCGACGTGGTCTGGGCCCGCGGGCCCCAGGGTACCGTCACCTATGGCGACGTCTATCATCAGAACGAGGTGGAGCAGTCGGCCTACAACTTCGAGCACGCCGCGGTGGATGACCTTTTCCGTGCCTTCGAGACCTACGAAGCCACCAGCGAGGCGCTGATCGGCAAGGGGCTGCCACTCCCGGCCTACGAGCAGGTCCTCAAGGCGTCCCACACCTTCAATCTCCTCGACGCCCGCCACGCGATCTCGATCACGGAGCGGCAACGCTACATCTTACGGATCCGTTCCCTGGCCAGGGCGGTTGGCCAGACCTATTACGCCCGTCGGGAAAGCCTCGGATTCCCCATGCTCGCCCAGCCCCTCCAGGAGACCTCCCATGGTTGAGAAGAAGCCCCTGTTGGTTGAGATCGGCACGGAGGAGCTGCCGCCCAAGTCCCTGCTCGCCCTTTCCGAGGCCTTCGCGGACAACCTGCGGGACCTGCTGCTGGAGCGCTCCATGACCTTCGCGGGGGTGGAGCCCTTCGCCACCCCACGGCGGCTGGCGGTCCTGGTGGAGCGTCTCGACACCCGCGAGCCCGACCAATCCCTGGTGCGCCGGGGGCCCTCCCTCGCCGCGGCCTTCGACGCCGAGGGTAACCCCACCAAGGCAGCCGTCGGTTTCGCCGCCTCCTGC
>CAZFHV010000015.1:0-29267 GCA_964519095.1 uncultured Chromatiaceae bacterium
GGCCCGCGCAGACCGCCGCCTGCCGGCAGGCCTCCGCGAGGGCCCAGTCCCCGATGGGGTCGATGAGGCCGGTGAGCTCGGCGAGGGGGAGGAATTGCCCCGCCGGCAACAGCCCCAGCTCGGGGTGGCGCCAGCGCAGCAGGGCCTCCACCGCCACGGGGCGGCCGTCGCCCAGGCCGAACAGGGGCTGATACCAGAGAGAGAGCTGCCCTGCCCCCTGGGCCGCCCGCAGTTTCAGCTCCATCCGGTGGCGCTGGGAGGCCGCGTCCGTCAGCTCCGGCGTGAAGAAACAGACCCCATCCCCGCCCTGCTGTTTGGCCCGATACATGGCCGCATCCGCTTGCTTGAGCAGGGCCTCCGGCTCGACCCCCTCCACGGGGAAGAGGGTCACCCCGATGCTGGCCGAGAGGCGGAACTCATAGCCGCGCAGGCTGAAGGGCTCCTCGAAGACCCCGGCGAGCTTGTGGGCCACGCGACCCGCCTGGTCCGGCTCCTTGATTTGCTCGACGATGACGGCAAACTCATCCCCGCCGATGCGGGCCACCAAGTCTTCCTTGCGCGAGATCTTGCGCAAGCGATTGGCCGCCCGGATCAGGAGCTCGTCACCCAGGTGGTGGCCGAAGCCGTCATTGATGACCTTGAAGCGATCCAGGTCGATAAAGAGCAGCGCCCCGCTCACCCCCGAGCGCTGGGCGCGACGAATGGCCTGCGCCAACCGATCCTGGAACAGCACCCGGTTGCAGAGGCCCGTCAGCGGATCGTGGGTCCCCAGGTGGTCCGGGGTCTGCCCCCCGCCACCCCGATCACCGAGCTCCGAGAGACAGAGGACGAAGTAATCGACCCCCCTCCGCACCCCGCCCACCCCGTAGAGGCTCACCCGCACCGGCACGCTGTCCCCTTGGGAATCCTGGAGCAGCAGATCCCCATTCCACACCCCATCCCGTGCCGCATCCGCCCAGAGGGGCTCCAGGCCCGGCTCCTCGCCCGGGCGGGCGAGAAAGGTGATCGGCCGCCCTTGGAGGGCTTTGGCGCTGCGACCGCTCAACCGCGCCGCCACGGGGCTGACCGCCAGCACCCGCTGCTGGCGATCCAGAATCAGCATCGCCGGGCTGGCATCCCCTCCGACGGGAAGGGTCACCCGAGCCCGATCGAATTGAACGGCGCGCGCCACCACCCGGCCGAGCAAACCGCCTGCCGCCCCGGACTCGGGGCAATCCTGAGCCCCGGCGGGAGGTGCCTGCGACAGTACCCTGTCCTCGGCGTCGGTCATCGCCGTGTGGACCCGCTCGAGATCGGCCTCGATGGCCCGGTAGGTGCGATCGAGGCGATCCAGGAGCCCCTGCCAGCAAGCGGGATCCTCCGGGACTTGGGCGAGGCTGCAGCCGAGGGACTCGAGCTGCGCCTGGAGGAGGGGGTGAAGGGTCTCGGTGCGGTTCACGGACGCTCCAGGGCCATGACCAGGGCATCTTCCCGCCCACCACCGTCCGGATAGTAGCCGCGGCGCACCCCGATGGTCTGGAAGCCCACCGAACGGTAGAGCCCGATGGCGGGCCCATTGGAGGCCCGCACCTCAAGAAAGGCCTTCATCACACCGCGGTCTCGGGCGATCCCCAGGAGATGACCGAGGAGGCTCCGGCCGAGGCCCCGTCGCCGGCGGCTGGGAAGGACACAGACATTGAGGACATGACACTCATCGAGGGCCACCGACAGCACCCCGTGGCCAACCAGCCCCCCCTCCTCGCTCGCCACCCAGCAGTTGCAGCCCTCCTCGAGGCAGTCGCGGAAGATCCCCTCGCTCCAGGGGTGGGCGTAGGCCGACTCCTCCACTGATAACACCGCCCCCAGATCCCCTGGCTGCATGGGCCTGAGCAGGGCGGCGAGGCCCTGGCCACCTTGCGGCGGCACTCCTGGACCCACAGGGGCTCGAGAGATCATCGACACGGCTTGATCCGACGAGAAAAGCAACGGTGGGTACCTGTAAAGCGTCAGGGATATTTTGTTAGGTTACGCCAAAGTCAGGGGCTTGGTGAATTGTTGTATAGTCCGACGATCATCGCCACCGCCCCCGGGCCATCGGCATGCCGCCCGGGCACCGCGGCCAGGCTCTTGGAGTGCCGCCATGTCCACCCACCCGATGATCACCCTCGATGGCAACGAGGCCGCCGCCCATGTTGCCCACCTCACTAATGAGGTGATCGCGATCTACCCCATTACCCCCGCCTCACCCATGGGGGAGTGGGCGGACGAATGGTCCGCGCGGGGGGTGAAGAACCTCTGGGGCGCGGTACCGGAGGTGATCGAGATGCAGAGCGAGGCGGGGGCGGCGGGCACCATCCACGGAGCGCTGCAGGCGGGGTCGCTGGCGACCACCTTCACCGCCTCCCAGGGCCTGCTCTTGATGATCCCCAATATGTACAAGATCGCGGGGGAGCTGACCCCGACGGTCCTTCACGTCTCCGCCCGCTCCCTGGCCGCCCAGGCCCTGTCCATCTTCGGCGACCACTCCGACGTGATGGCGGCCAGGGCCACCGGCTATGCTATGCTCTGCTCCGCCTCGGTCCAGGAGGTGCTGGACTTCGCCCTCATCGCCCAGGCCGCCACCCTGGCGGGTCGTGTCCCCTTCCTCCACTTCTTTGACGGCTTCCGCACCTCCCACGAGGTCAACAAGGTGCGGCGGCTGCCGCTCGGTACCGTTCGGGCCATGATCGACGAAAACCAGGTGCGGGCCCACCGGGCGCGGGCCCTGAACCCGGATCACCCGGTGATCCGAGGCACCTCCCAGAACCCGGATGTCTACTTCCAGGGCCGGGAGTCGGTCAATCCCTACTACCAGGGGCTGCCCGCCATCCTCGAGCAGACCATGGCGCGCTTCGCCGTGCTCACCGGCCGCCACTACGGGCTCTTCGAGTACGTCGGGCACCCGGAGGCGGAGCGGGTGATCGCGCTCATGGGCTCGGCGATCGGGGCGGCGGAGGAGACCCTGGACCACCTGGTCGCCCGGGGGGAGCGGGTGGGTCTCATCAAGGTGCGGCTATTCCGGCCCTTCGCCCCCAGCTACCTGCTCAAGGTCCTGCCCCTGACCACCCGCTCCCTGGCGGTGCTCGACCGCAGCAAGGAGCCCGGCGCGGACGGTGAGCCCCTCTACAAGGACCTGATCACCGCCCTGGCCCAGGCAGTCACCAACGGAGAGCGCCCCAGCCTGCCGCGGGTGGTGGGTGGCCGTTACGGCCTGGGCTCCAAGGAATTCACCCCCGCCATGGTCAAGGGGATCTTCGATGAGCTGGGGCGCGAGGGGCCCCGCCACCCCTTCAGCGTAGGCATCCACGACGACCTCAGCCACCAGAGCCTCCCCTGGGACCCGAGCTTTCGCGCCGACGCCGCCGAGGGCGTCACCGCCTGTGTCTTCTTCGGCCTGGGCTCCGACGGGACCGTCTCCGCCAACAAGAACTCCATCAAGATCATTGCCGAGGAGACCGACAACTACGGGCAGGGCTATTTCCAGTACGACTCCAAGAAGGCCGGCGCGATCACCGTCTCCCACCTGCGCTTCGGCCCGCGGCCGATCCGCTCCACCTACCTGATCGGGGCCGACGAGGCGGACTTCCTGGCCTGCCACCAGCCCACCTTCCTCACCCGCTACGACCTCCTGGATCAGGCCAAGCCCGGAGGGGTGTTCCTGCTCAACTCCGCCACCGCCGCGGAGCGGGTGTGGGACGACCTGCCCCGGCGGATGCAGCAGCAGCTCATCGACAAGGGCCTCAGCTTCTACGTGGTCGATGCCTACCGCATCGCTGCTGAGGCGGGCATGGGGCGGCGCATCAACACCATCATGCAGACCTGCTTCTTCGCCATCTCCGGCATCCTGTCCCGGGAGGAGGCCATCGCCCGTATCAAGGAGGCGGTGAAGAAGACCTATGGCCGCAAGGGTCACCGCCTGTTGGAGCGCAACTTCAACGCCATCGACACCACCCTAGCAGGACTGCATCGAGTGGAGGTCCCCGGCCAGCCGTCCAGCCGCTTCGAGCGCCCGCCGGTGGTGCCCGCGGGGGCGCCGCCCTTCGTGGAGCGGGTCACCGCTACCCTCATGGCGGGCCAGGGTGATCGGCTGCCCGTGAGCCTCATGCCCGCCGACGGCACCTGGCCCACGGGCACCACCCGCTACGAGAAGCGCAATCTGGCCCTGGCCCTCCCCCGATGGGTGCCGGAGCTCTGCACCCACTGTGGCAAGTGCCCCCTGGTCTGTCCCCATGCGGCCATCCGCAGCAAGGTGTTTCCGGTGGGCCTCACCGCGGAGGCGCCCGAGTCCTTCCTGCACGTGCCCATCAAGGGCAAGGACTTCCCGGCGGGCTACCACATCAGCTACCAGGTGGCCCCCGACGACTGCACCGGTTGCGGGCTCTGCGTGGAGATCTGCCCCATCCGCGACCGCACCGACCCCCAGCGCAAGGCGCTGAACATGACCGCGGACCGGGGCTACCCCGAGCGGGAACGGGTCAACTGGGACTTCTTCCTCGGTCTCCCCGAATACGACCGCACCCAGCTCGAGGGCTCCAAGATCAAGCACGCCATGGTGCTGCAGCCCCTGTTCGAGTTCTCCGGGGCCTGCGTGGGCTGTGGCGAGACCCCTTACATCAAGCTCGCCACCCAGCTCTTCGGCGACCGCATGCTCATCGCTAACGCCACCGGCTGCTCCTCGATCTATGGGGGCAACCTGCCGACCACCCCCTACACCACCAACCCCGTGGGCCGAGGCCCCGCCTGGAGCAACAGCCTGTTCGAGGACAACGCCGAGTTCGGGCTCGGCATGCGCCTGGCCATAGACCAGCAGTCCCAGTACGCAGCGGAGCTGGTGCGGCGGCTGGCCACCCAGATCGGCGAGGGCCTCGCCGCGGGTCTCCTCGGGGCCGATCAGGACAGCGAGGCGGGCATCTTCGAGCAGCGGGAGCGGGTGGCGGCCCTCAAGACGAGGCTCGCTGGGATCGCGGCCCCGGAGGCGCGCGCCCTGGAGGGGGTGTGTGATCAGCTCGTCAAGCGCAGCGTCTGGATCATCGGCGGCGACGGCTGGGCCTACGACATCGGCTACGGCGGCCTGGACCACGTACTGGCCTCCGGCCGCAACGTCAACCTTCTCGTGCTCGACACCGAGGTCTACTCCAACACCGGCGGACAGACCTCCAAGTCCACCCCCCTGGGGGCGGTGGCGAAGTTCTCCGCCGCGGGCAAGCCCACCTTCAAGAAGGACCTGGCCATGATGGCCATGGCCTACGAGACCGTCTACGTCGCCCAGGTGGCCTTTGGCGCCAAGGATGTCCAGACCATCCGCGCCTTCCTGGAGGCGGAATCCTACGAGGGCCCCTCCCTCATCATCGCCTACTCACCCTGCATCGCCCACGGCGTCGACCTGGCCTACAACCTCCGCCAGCAGGACCTGGCGGTGGCCGCCGGGCACTGGGCCCTGTTCCGCTACGACCCGCGGCGCACCGCCCAGGGGGAGAACCCGCTGCACCTGGACTCCAAGCCGCCCTCCGTCCCCTACCGGGACTTCGTCGCGACCGAGACCCGGTTCAGCGTGCTCAACCGCACCCACCCGGACGCTGCGGAGCGCTTCCTGCGCCTGGCCCAGCGCCATGCGGAGACCCGCTTCAGCCTCTACGAGCAGCTTGCGCACCTGGCGGTGCAGAAGGCCCCCCAGCCAGCCCCCTGAACCCCTGGCGACATCCGAGCCGGCCCCCTGTATAGAGACCCCCTGCCATAGCCTGACGCACCCGGAGACGAGACGATGGATCTCACCAGCCACTACCTGGGCCTCACCCTGAAGGGCCCCCTGGTCCCTTCCGCCTCACCCCTGTCGCGCAGTCTCGATGCGGCACGCGCCCTGGAGGACGCCGGCGCCGGGGCGATCGTCATGCACTCCCTGTTCGAGGAGGCCATCAACGAGGAATCCGAGTCCATGGTCCGATTCCTCCACCACCAGGAGATCGGCTCCGCGGAGGCGGCCAGCTTCCTGCCGGACCAGGACGACTTCCCGAGCTCCCTGGACCTCTATCTGGAGCAACTCCGCTCGCTCAAGGAGGCCCTGGACATCCCAGTGATCGCCAGCCTCAACGGGATCACCCCCGGGGGCTGGGTCGAGTACGCCCGGGAGCTGGAGGCCGCCGGCGCCGATGGCATCGAGCTCAATGTCTACTATGTCGCCGCCGACCCCCACCAGAGCGGCGCTCGGGTGGAGGCGCGTTACCTGGATCTGCTGCGGTGCATGCGCCGGCGCATCCAGCTCCCCATCAATCTCAAGCTCTCCCCGCACTTCAGCTCCCTGGGGCACATGGCCCACCAATTCGAGGCCGCGGGCGCCAACGGGCTAGCCCTGTTCAACCGTTTCTACCAGCCCGACATCAACATCGACAGCCTGCGCCTGCAGGCCAGCCTGCACCCCTCCACCTCCGCGGAGGTGCTGCTGCCCATGCGCTGGATCGCCATCCTCTACGGCCGTACCCAGATGTCGCTGGGGGCCACCAGCGGGGTGCATACCCCCGCCGACGCCATCAAGCTCCTGCTCGCCGGGGCAGACGTGGTCCACCTCTGCAGCGTCCTCCTGGAAAAGGGTCCCGCCTACCTGGCGGAGATCCAGCGGGGGATCGAGCAATGGATGGAAGAGCAGGGCTTCGACAACCTGGTGGACGTGCGCGGGCGCCTCAGCGCCCTCTCCGTGCCCAACCCCGCGGAGCTCGAGCGCGCCAACTACCTCCAGATCCTCAGCCGCTACCGCCCCGCCCCCGGGGTCCGGGTCTGAGGGTGCTGAGAGTGACGCACGCGACGGCATTCCATAAAATTAGCGAGCTTTGATGTTGCCCCGCGCGCCGGCCTAGCCGGGGTTTCGCGGGCCTTTCCCCAGACTCAAGACGAGAGGAGCAACCGCATGGCCCTTGAGGTGAATGGCAAGACCATCCCCTTGACCGACACCGGCTATCTGGAGAGCCCGGCCGACTGGAACGAGGACGTCGCCCGCGCCCTCGCCGAGATCGAGGGCATCGCCCTCACCGACAAGCACTGGGACGTGATCCACTACCTGCGCCACGAATACTTGAATAACAACCAGAACCAGCCCATGGAGCGGGTCGTCCTCAAGGACATGGGCGCCAAGTGGGGCAGTAAGCCCACCAGCAAGGACCTCTACCAGCTCTTCCCCCTGGCACCGACCAAGCAGGGCACCAAGATCGCCGGCCTGCCCGCGGTCCGTCGCAAGGGCGGCTACTGATCCCCGGCCCCCTCCCGGCACCCCCTGAGAGGGCGGTGCCGGGCCCTGGCCCCTCGCACCCGTCGCGATCGCGCCACCCAGGTCAGAGCTCGCACCACATGCGCATCAGGTTCGCATAGCAGCGATCGAGGCTGCTGGTGGTGGAGGCCTGGGGCGCCTGCTCCAGGAGGTGCTCCCGCACCGTCCCCAGCTCGTAGAGGAGCTCCCGCCGGGCCGGGTCGCGCACGTAGCTCTGGATCCAGAACAGGGCCACCAGCCGCTCCCCCCGGGTGACCTCCGCCACCCGGTGCAGGCTGGAGGAGGGATAGAGAACCGCATCCCCCGCCCCGAGCTTCACCCGCTGCTCCCCGAAGGCGGTGCGCACCACCAGCTCGCCGCCCTCGTAGCTCCCGGGGTCCTGGAGAAACAGGGTCATGGACACATCGGTGCGGAAGCGGGGCCCGGCGCCCATCAGGGGGTCGTCCACGTGATCCCCATAGGCCATGCCGGGCCCGTAGCGGGCGAAGATGGGATCGGAGACCTGGCGTGGCAGGGCGCCAAACTGGAAGAGCCGATTGTGGCCCATGGCGCTCAGCAGGATCCGCCTCAGGAGCTGCAGGCGCGCCGGATCGGGCCCCAGCTCCAGGTTGTGCTTGACCGCTCGGGCGGCCTTGCCGGCGCTCAGGCGGCCATCCACGAAGGGCGCGGAGCGGAGCACCTCGGTGATCTTGGTGAGCTGGGGGGCCTCCAGGAGGCTGGGGATCGCGAGCAGCATGGGGAGTCCTCCGAACCGCCCGGCGGCGGGGACCCCGAGGCGCTTTGCTATACTGCCGCGGGTCTCCGGAACGCCCGCACGCACCTCAGGGGGAAGCCGACACCATGATCCTCAAGGCGGTTATCGACAACCAACTCTACACCTTGAACGTGCCGGAGGTCATCCTCGAGCAAGGACAGGGGTTCTTCCAGAAGCTGGACGCCGACATGTCCGCAGGCTGGCAGATGAGTCGCGACTGGGTGCGGCACCCCACCGACCACCAGCGCTGCCAGATCGTGGCCGACAAGCTCCTCACCGCCCTGGAGAAGGACAACCACAAGCTCGGCGTGCTGATGGCGGGCTACCTGCTCCACAAGCTGCCCCATCTGGATCAGGTGGAGATCGACATCCAGGGTGAGATGCAGAACACGGTCTTCAGCTTCCGGGAGCCCGAGTCTCTCGGCGGCAGGCCTGAGCTCGAAGGGGCCCGGGAGCGGGCGGAGCGGGAGGTGACCCCGGTTTTCAAGGTGGGCAAGGCCTACCGCTTCTCTGAGCTGGACCCCGCCAGTGGCGAGTGGCGCGACTCCCCCGCCTTCGCCTCCGAGGAGGAGGCGGAGCGCCAGCGCCGCGCCGCCTTCCAGATCCGCTACCAGGCCCTCCGGACCCAGGCCTAGGGGCCGAGGGCCTCGCCGAGCAGTCGCCTGAGGGCCACGACGTCCACCGGCAGGGACAGGGCCCCGAACACCGGAAAGCGCGCCCGCAGGCTGGCCAACTTGGCCTCGTGCTCGGCTTGGTAGAAGACGATGACCTTCACACTGGGGCTGCGCTGCAACCGCGCCATCAGGGTCTCGAGGTTACTGGTGCGGTCCCGGAAGTCGGACTGGAAGTTGTACTCCCCCACCACCACCGCCGGGGTGGCCTGTTTCAGCCAGGCCTGGGCCTTGCGCTGGGAGTTGACGAAGCTCACCTCGAAGCCGAGCTCCCGATAGAGGGCGGTGAAGTTGGGATAACCACCCAGCTCTAGGATAGCCAGCAGCTTCGGCGGCGGCGCCCCCATGGCTCAGGCGAACGCCACCCAGGTGGTGGCGATGTACTTCACCCCGGTCTGCAGGGTGGCGGCGCGGTGCTCATGGGTCCAGAAGGGCGGGAAAAGGACCAGCTTGCCCTGCTCGGGCCGGACCTGGATCCCCTGGTAGAGGAACTCGGTCTCCCCGCCGGGGCCCGGCACCTCGTTGAGGTACCACAGGGCCACCAGTTGCCGCTGGCTGAAGGCATGGCTGCCCCCGTCGATATGCCACTGGTAGTACTCCCCCGGCAGATAGCGCTGCACCTGATAGCCCAGGTCCTTGAAGGGGCCGCGAAAGTAGGGGTAGGCCTCGCGAAACTCCTGGAGCGCGCTGGCGAGGGAGCGAAAGAGCACCGCGTCCACATCGCGCCAGTCCTCCTTGTTGCTCACCACCAGGTCGGTGGTCCTCTTGACCGATGCATCCAGGCTCTCGGTCTGGCCAACGCGGCCGGGATGCTGCTGATCGGGGGAGGCCTCGAAGCGCTCGATGACGGCCTCGCAAAAGGACGGCGGCAGGGCCCCGGTCTTGGCGAAGACGAAGCTGTTGGGCTTGAGCTCCCGGATGGTCCTGAGGGGGACGAGGGGGCTCTCCGGCGCAGCGCTCGGCATCGGAATCCCCAAGGGGTGGACGATGGTTGGGTGCCCGGACACCCGGATGGGCCGCATTATAGCGGCGTCCCACCTCACCGGCGCCTCAGAGGCGAGCACCCTCCACCAGGGCACGGATGCGCTCCGCGGCCGCCCGCGGCTCCTGGCGGTAGGTGGCCAGGGCCCGCTCCGCAAGCCCGAGCCAGTGGACGCCGCCGCGCGCCGCCAGGGCGCGCAACGCCCTGCCGCGATCCCCCTGGAGCCAGCGCTGATAGGCCGCCTCCAGACCCGGGAATAGCTCCTTGCGCAGGGGGGTGAGGTTGCCGAGGTAGAAATGCAGGGGGGCGGGGTTGTCGCCCTCGATCAGCTCCGGCAGGGTGGTCAAACAGTCCGCCAGGTGGTCGCGCACCGCCCGCACCATCCGCTCCGCCGGGGTGTGAAGGAGATGGAGGAGCATCTCCTCCCAGGCCCTTCCCAAGAGGACCCCGGCCCGATGCTCGCCGACCTCATGGAGCCGCAGGGTATCGAGCTCCACCTCCGCCATGGCCTCCAGGGCGGCATCCAGGTCATTTTCGAAGTCGTAGCAGGAGAAGGCGCGGCCGAGGGCGTTGTCGGGCCGGCTCCAGCGCCAGCCCTCCAGTCGCTCCCAGAGCATGCGGCGCAGGGACTCCCGCCGCAGGAAGATCCGGTCCCCCAGGGTCATGGCGGGCGGTGCGGTCAGGTCCCGCGCATGCTCCAGGGCGGACACGGCCACCTCGAAGGCACCCACCCGGCTATGGCTCTCCAGATTGCCGAGAAAGAAATGGGGCTTGCCCAGGTTGCCCAAGCCGGCGCTGTACACCAGGCCCCTGGGGCGGAGGACCTGGTTGATCGCCTCGGCGGCAAAGGGATCGAAGTCGACACGATCCAGCTTCAGAGGACGGAAAGGTGCCTCCTCCAGGGTCTCCCACAGCTCCTCCCGCGCCTGGAGCCACTCGCCGATCTCCTCCCGCGGCAGGGGGGCACCAAAGGGGAGCCCCTTCTCCCAGCGGAAGTACTCCCTCATCTTCATCAGGTAGGTGCAGAGGGGGAAGTCGGCCCCGTGGCGGGCATCGGAGACGTTACAGTTGTGCTGCACGGTCCCAACCAGCCCCTGGAGGCTGTCTCGGGTCAGCGCGGGTACCTTCGGCCCTTCCACCGCTGCGGATCGCTCCCCATTACCAAGTCGCATGGTAGGATATTTCTAGCACGGGGTGACCGCCCCTGCCAAGGCCCCACCCCACCCGAAAAAGAGGAGCTCAGCGTGGCATTGAGACTCAAGAGCCAGTGGCACAACGACGAGGTCGATCGCCCTCTGGGCGAGATCGCCGGTGCCCTCGCCTTCAACGCCTGGCGCATCGCCCTGGACAAGGCGATCAGTCTCCACTGCCAGCGATTCGTCTACCAGAGCGACGGCCAGCGGCTGGCGGTGATCCAGGAGTATCTGTGCTTCCTGATCCACCTGAGCGATCGGCTGGCGCACCAGCGGCTGGGCGATGGAGAGCGCCGCGAGCTCATCATCGGTCTCGCCAAGCGGCTCGCCGAGCACCTCGAGGAAAATAGCCTGGATCTGCTCGGGCCCGGCGATTACGCCGGCCCCTTCTTCGCCCTCCTCAACGAGCGGACCGGGGAGTATTCGGCGTTCGGACTCACGGACGAGGGACCGAGCTACCCCTTCCTCCGGCACCTGGGCTACAGCATCCAGTGCCTCATGGGCGAGGGGGAGGAGAACCGCTGGGTGATCGACCAGGTGATGGACCGCGACGGCTGGGAGGCCTATCGCCAGCTCACCGGGACCCTGGGGGAGCTGCTGGCTTAGGACGCGCGGGAGGGGCGAAACTCGCCGAAGGGCCGGGGCGGCCGCGGGGATCGACTCAAACGGGAGTCTGGCAACAGGCAGGGCAGCCCGGGCCACCCTGCCTTGGGGACAGGCGGATCAGGGTCTCTCCCTCAGCCTTCGGCCCAGTCCCCGAAGTTATCCGTGTTCTTTTCCTCGCCATCCGCGTAGCCGGCCTCGTAGGCCTCCGTCAGGCGCTGCTCCTCTCGCTTGGGGTTGCCAAGGAAGCCGCACTGCCAGCCCTGGATGTACTCGTCATCGACACCCATCTGCTCCATCTGGGTCACGGCGTCGTAGTAGAACTGGTTCATCGTCCGGTCTCCACGTCTGCTGACTAAGCTAAGTTCTTGATTATAACGATTCTATTAATATTACATTATATTATCATACAACCTCAAGCCACGCTGGGGTCCGGCGAGCGCCCCAGACGGATACAGAGGCCGCGCGAGCAAATAAACAGCTTACTAGAATAAAGCTTTTTAGTTCTGCACGGCAACGGATCCGCTTGCACTGGGCGTGCGACGGCCCCACTCTGTCTGGCGCCAGGAGCCCGGGCCTGAGGCCCAGCACCCCAGCGGCGGGCGAAACCAGCGCGCCCCGGAAGCGCCTTCAGCCCTCAAGGGAGCCCAACAGCCAGTATGCGACCCGCCCAACTGCTTCGGGTGCTCGAGCGCGAGTTCCTCAGCGCCCACCAAGGCCACCACACCCCCGTCATGCTCTGGGGGCCCCCGGGGGTGGGCAAGTCGCAGATGGTGGCCCAGGTCGCCGCCCGGCACGGCGTGCCGGTGATCGACATCCGGCTCTCCCAGATGGAGCCGAGCGATCTGCGGGGGATCCCCTTCCGGGTCGAGGACCGGGTGGAGTGGGCCCCGCCGGCCATGTTGCCCACCGAGCACCGCCAGGGCCCGCGGGGGATACTCTTCCTCGACGAGATCACCTCCGCCCCCCCAGCCGTCTCCGCCGCCGCTTACCAGCTGATACTCGACCGCCGCCTGGGTGAGTACCAGGTCCCGGAGGGCTGGGCGATCTTCGCCGCGGGCAACCGCCAGGGGGACCGCGGGGTGACCTACTCGATGCCCGCCCCGCTGGCGAACCGCTTCTCCCACTTCGAGGCGGAGACCCACCTGGACGACTGGGTGGCCTGGGCCTACGGAGCGGGGATCGACGAGCGGGTCATCGCCTTCCTGCGCTTCCGCCCCGAGCTGCTGTTCGACTTCGATCCGGCCCACAATCCGGTCGCCTTCCCCTCCCCCCGCTCCTGGGAGTTCGCCCACCGGGCGCTGCAGAAGTTCGACGACCAGCCGGATCTGCTGCGCGGGACGCTGCAGGCCTGCGTCGGATCCGCGGCGGGGGTGGAGCTACACGCCTTCGTGACCAGTCTGGAGCAGATGCCGGATCTCGATGCCATCCTCGCCGTGGACCGGGTGCCGGTGCCCACCGAGATCGACCTCCAGTATGCGGTGGCCGCGGCCCTGGTGGGGCGCGCCATCCGGGCCCAGGGCGAGGGACGGCTCGGCGCCGTCCTGGGTCCCGTCCTGGACTATGCCCGCCGCTTCCCCCAGCGCGAGATGGGGGTGATGCTGGTCTCGGACCTGCACCGCGCAGTGGGCAGCGAGGTCTTCGCCGCCCCCCAGTTCGCCACCTGGGCCCAGGCGATCGCGGACCTGATGCTCTACGAGTGAGGCGGGGTGCCGAGCGATCCCCCTTCTGCCGACACCCGGGCCATCGAGACCAAGCTCGCCGCGGCCCGAACCCGGCTGATCCTGGACAAGCCCTTCCTGGGGGCTCTGGTGCTGCGCCTGCCCCTGAAGGCCGCCCGACCGGAGTGGTGCCCCACCACCGCTACCGACGTGCGCGCCTTCTACTACAACCCCGGCTTCATCGCCGGGCTGAGCCCGGAGCAGACCCAGTTCATGCTGGCCCACGAGGCCCTGCACTGCGCCCTCTCCCACTTCGCCCGCCGCCAGCACCGCCACCGCCGTCGCTGGGACCTGGCCTGCGACTACGCCATCAACCCCCTTCTGGTGGCCGAGGGACTCGCGCCCCCGCCTGGCGCCCTGCTGGAGCCCAGCTACCAGGGTATGACCGCCGAGGAGATCTATCCCCTGATCGACCCGGACGACCCCAGGGAGACCCTCGACACCCACGCCTACGATCGGGATCCCGGATCCGGCTCCTCCCCTGAGGAGCGGCACCCACCCCCGCCGGGCGCACGGCCGCCCACGGAGAAGCAAGAAGAGCCCCGCGAGGGGGCTGGCGGCGGGGCCCACCAGCCGCCGCCCCTGGGCGCCGAAGAGCGGGAGACCCTCTCGGTGCAGTGGCAGCAGCGTCTCGCCGGCGCCGCCCAGCAGGCCCTGCAGGCGGGCAAGCTCGGGGGGGAGCTCGCCCGCCTGGTGGACCACCTGCTGCAACCCCGCCTCCCCTGGCGGGCCTTGCTCGCCCACTACATGAGCGCCGCGGCGCGGGACGACTACAGCTACCTCCGCCCCTCACGCCGGGAGGGGAACTACATCCTTCCCAGCCTGCGGAGCCATCAGCTCGAGGTGGCGGTAGCCATCGACACCAGTGGCTCCATCTCCGCCGAGGAGCTCGATGAGTTCTGCGCCGAGGTGGACCTGCTCAAGGGGCAGATCCGCGCCCGGCTCACGCTCCTGCCCTGCGACGCTCGACTCGCGGAGGGGGCTCCCTGGCGATTCGAGCCCTGGGAGCAGTTCCGGCGCCCCGAGACCCTCAAGGGCGGAGGCGGGACCTCATTCCTACCCGTGTTCCAGTGGCTCGACCGGGCGGATCAGCCTGTTGACCTCCTGGTCTATTTCACCGACGCCCGAGGGGAGTTCCCCCCCCTGCCCCCGCCCTACCCCGTCATCTGGCTGGTCAAGGGGCGCGCGCCGGTTCCCTGGGGGCAACGCATCCAGCTCAATTGAAGGAACTCGGCCCATTCGCTACTGTCGCTCTTGGTGTTGCCGTCCAGAACTCGATCGCCCCGCGACTATGACCCCCTATTTCCTCCGCCGTCCCCCAAGCGCCGCTTCTGATCCGCGGCGAGTGTCCTCGATGTGGCGCGCCGTTCTCCTGCTGCTGGCCATGACGCTGGTCCCGCCCGCCGGCGCCCTCAATCTGGAGGTCCCCGACCGACACACGAGCGTCGGTGGTCCTGAGCTCCCGGACCTGGGCGCCAGCGCCGACGGGGTCATGACGCCCGTCTCCGAGCAACGCCTGGGTCAGGCCTTCATGCGCAGCGTGCGCAAGTCCATGAAGATCCTGGACGATCCCCTGGTGAACGATTATCTCCAGTCCCTGGGCAAACGGTTGGTGGTCAGCGCCAAGGGCGGGGCGACGCCCTTCACCTTCTTCGTCATCGACGACTCGCGCATCAACGCCTTCGCCGGCCCCGGCGGCTACGTCGGCGTGTTCTCCGGGCTGATCCTGACCGCGGAGGACGAGAGCGAATTGGCGGCGGTGCTGGCCCACGAGATCGCCCACGTCACCCAGCGCCACCTCCTGCGCTCGGTCGAGGACCAGCAGAAGCTGTTGGGACCCGCGGCGATCCTGCTGATTGCCGCCGCCATCCTCGGGGCCCAGGTCTCCCCCGACGCCGGCAACGCGGCGGCCATGGGCGCCCAGGCGGCCCTCGCCCAGCACCAGATCAACTTCACCCGCGACAACGAGAAGGAAGCCGACCGTATTGGCATCTCCTCCCTCGCCGGCGCGGGGTTCGAGCCCCATGCCATGCCCGTCTTCTTCGAGCGCATCTCCAAGGCAACCCGCATCTACGACACCAGCGCGCCAGAGTTCCTTCGCACCCACCCTGTGGAATCCAACCGCATTGCCGAGTCCCTGGGCCGGGCCGACCGCTTCGGCTACCGGCAGCGCGCCGACGACCTGCGCTACTACCTGGTGCGCGCCTCCCTGCGGGAGCGGACCCTGGGGAGCTCGGCCAAGGCGGTGGAACACTTCTCCCAGACCCTCGCGGAGGAGCGCAACCGCAACGATGAAGCGGAGCATTACGGACTGGCCCTGGCGCTCCTGCATGGGGGCAAGCTGGAGCCGGCGCGGGAGGAGGCCAAGCGGCTCTTGGCCAAGCGGCCCAACGAGGTGGCCTACGTCCTGCTCGATGTCGAGATCGACCAGCGTGCGGGTCGTCCGGCCGAGGCCCTGCGCAAGCTCGGCGAGGCCCTGCGGATGCAGCCCTCCAGCTACCCACTGCTGATGGAGCAGGCCGACGCGGCCCTGGCGGCGGGCCAGCCCAAGGTGGCCATCCAGGCCTTGACGCAGGCGGCCCGACAACGCCCGGAGGATTCGCGCATCCAGCAGCTCCTCTCCGATGCCTACCGCAAGCAGGGTAACGCCTACGGGGTGAACCGATACCTCGCCGAGCACCACTACCTCGAAGGGCAGCTCGAACCCGCCATCCGTCAACTGGAGGTTGGGTTGCGCCAGCCGGGCTTGAGTTTTCAGGAAACGACACAATTGGAACAGCGCCTCAAGGAGATCAAGGCCGAACTCGAGGAGATCAAGAAGGCGGAGGGCCCCTTCGGGCGCCGTTGAGCCTCCCTTGCCCGGTCGCGGATATGCCCCTTCGGAGAGCGTCGTTTACACCGCCACACCGGTCCAGTTACCCTATGAGTTTGATGGTCGTCTTGGACCCGGTGTCCCCCTGGCAAAGGGAAGCGACACCTCCTGATTGCTCCTTGATCCATGTCCGACATGCTCCCTTCGGTTAGCCAGTGCCCCGTGGAGCCCTCCGGCGGAGGGACCGCTGATCGCTCGAGCCAACCGTCCCCCTCTTGCTTTCATTTGGAGACCGCAATGACGAACGTGAAGCGCAGAATCTTCCTCAAGGGCTCGCTCGCCGCCGGGACCGCCGGGGTTGCCGTCGGGGCCGGTCTGCTGACGCCCCAGGCCCTGCTGGCCGCCTGGAACGAGACCGCGTTCCGCTCCAAGGAGGTCCCCGCCGCTGTGAAGGCCTATCTGGGCGGGGAGGCCATGGAGGAGACCGACAAGATCCAGCTCAAGGCCCCCGACATCGCCGAGAACGGCGCGGTGGTGCCCATCACCGTCGAGACCGACATGCCGAACGTCTCCTCGGTCGCCATCATCGCCTCCGGCAACGAGAACCCCCTGATCGCCGGCTTCCAGCTCGGCACCGGGGCGGTGGGCTTCGTCTCCACGCGCATCAAGATGGCCAGGACCGCGGACGTCATCGCCGTGGTCAAGGTAGGCGACAAGCTCTACAGCGCCACCAAGAACGTCAAGGTCACCGTCGGCGGCTGCGGCGGCTAGTCGTACCCCCTATCCGGGATCAACAGGTTTCCACGAGGTAAGCGAAAATGGCAGGTTCCATCAAGGTCAAGGCGAAGCTGGAGAACGATGAGGTCACGGTGAAGGCCCTCATCACCCACCCCATGGAGACGGGTCTGCGTAAGGACAAGAAGACTGGGGAGCCCATCCCCGCCCACTTCATCCAGGAGGTGGTGTGCACCTGCAACGGTAACACCGTGATGACGGCGGACTGGAGCGGCGGCGTCTCCCAGAACCCCTACCTGTCCTTCAAGTTCAAGGGGGCCAAGGCGGGTGACAAGGTGCAGCTCACCTGGAAGGACAACAAGGGCGAGACCGATACGGACACCACCGACATCACCGCCTAACCTATCGCCATCCCATTATCCAGCAACGGGGCCCTCGGCCCCGTTGTCGTTTTCACCGCGAGTGTCGGCGTCCCTGCGCCGGCCTCAGAGCGGTCCCACGTAGAGCTTGGGCTGCCCTTGGGGGCGATGCCGGAAACGCTTGTAAGTCCACTGGTATTGCTCCGGGGCCACCCGGATACAGGCCTCCACCCCCCGGTTGAGGGCCGCCGCCGCAACCTCCGGATCCCCACCGGCCACCTCTTCCTGCCCCGGGAGGCAGTGCACCCTGAAGCCGCCTCCCTGGGGTAGCCGCTCCGCGAACATGAAGACCACCCGGGCCCCGGTCTTACGGGCGAGGCGGTTGACCAGGAGCATGGTATAGGCAGGTGCCCCGAACAGGGGCGCGAACACCGCCGCCTTATCGGCCTTGGGTTCCTGATCGGGGAGGATACCCACGTACTCCCCTGCACGGAGGGCCTGCAGCATCTGGCGGATGCCGGTGGGATTGGCAGGGACGAGGCGGGCGCCGTTGCGTTGCCGTGCCGCGAGGATCAGCCCATCGAGCTCCCCCTGGGGCCGATACATGCTGGTGGTGGGGCCGCGGCTGGCGAGATAGAGCCCCGCAAGCTCCCAGGCGCCCAGGTGGGGGGAGAGGATGATCACCCCGCGCCCGTCGGCGCGCTCCAGGTGAGCCTCCCCCACCACCCCCCGCACCAAGGCAAGGGTCTCCCCCGGAGGCCGCATCCAGAGGGCCGCTACCTCCAGGACGGTCTTGCCGAACTCCACCAGACTGCGGTCCCTGAGTCCGCGCCGCTCCATCTCCGGGAGCTCGGGGAAGCAGAGGGAGAGGTTGATCAGGGCATTGCGCCGCTGGCGGTTGGGGATCCACACCAAGAGCCGCCCGACCCCCCCACCCATGCGATGGAGCCAGGAGAGGGGCAAGGCAGCGAGTGCATGCAGCAACAGGGCCAGGAGGCGGAGACGCACGGCGACGGAGTCCTCGGAGGGGTCGGGATCGGAGGGAGGTAGCCGATCCAGTGCCCGCGACACCCTCCCGCCTTTGGAGATTATCCCCCAGGGGCGCTAGACTGTGACCCACTCGGTCGCATCCCCAACCCGCCGGAGAGCCACCAGGATGAGCGATCTTCGCCCCAAGGGTCTGAGCCCCCAGCAAGCCTGGAACCTGCTTCAGGAGGACCCACAAGCGGTCCTGGTGGACATCCGCTCCACCATGGAGTACCTCTTCGTGGGACACCCAAAGGGCGCCGTGCTCATCCCCTGGATCGACGAGCCCGAATGGACGGTGAACCCCCACTTCGTCGTCGACATCCGTAAGCTCCTGCTCGGGGGGATCATCTGCACCCCGGATCAGAGCTGCGCCCCCATCATCCTCATCTGCCGTAGCGGCAAGCGTTCCCTGGAAGCGGGCAAGAAGCTACTCGAGGCCGGATTCTCTCAGGTGTTCCACGTCGATGAGGGCTTCGAGGGGGAGCTCGACGAGGACCATCACCGCAGCACCCAGGGGGGGTGGCGGTTCCGCGGGCTTCCCTGGGAGCAGTGCTGAGGCCGAAGCGCGGGGCATCGAGGCTGGTGCGATAGCCGCCCCAGCCACCCCCCGGCCCAGCTACGCCTCGGCCAGGGCCGCTCCCCGAGGGCTCGGCACCTCCCCGACCGGCAACGCGGCAACCTCCATCGAACGGCTCATCTGAGTCCGCGCCGCTCTCTGGTCCATCAACTCCTGGAGGCTGATGCCGCCGAGGTAGTCGCGGATACGGCTGCTGAGGTCCAGCCACAGATGGTGAGTCAGACAGGGGCCATCGTTCTGACAGTTCCCTTCACCGGAGCAACCGGTGGCGTCTACCCTCTCATCCACCGCGGAGATCACCTCCCCGACATAGATGGTCGAGGCCTCCCGCGCCAAGCTGTAGCCTCCCCCGGGGCCCCGCACGCTACGCACCAGGGCATGGCGACGCAACCGTGCGAACAACTGTTCGAGGTAGGACAGCGAAATCCCCTGCCGCTCCGCGATCTCGGCGAGGGTGATGGGACCGTTGCCATGGTTGAGGGCCAGATCCAGCACCGCGGTCACGGCATACCTGCCCTTGGTGGTCAACCTCACGCTTGTACCCTCCGGGAAATTGATAAACAGGTCACCAATGTAATGGTTTCTGACCGATCTGATCAACCAACTGTCTAGGCTGGGACATCGGAATCGGCCGGGTCCCTGCCTTCGGGCGGGTGACTTGGCCTCAGTCCCCGGAAACGGCTGGCTTGGGGCCGCTCTGGGGCCCGTCGTCACCCGACACCTCGTCGTCAGCAGAGATACTCTCCACGGCGTCGAGGGTGGGGAGCGGACCCAACTCCTCATTGATACCGAGGGTCTCCAGGGCCTTGCTCACCACCTTGAGCTGCTGGTCGACGGCATGGATATGGTCGAGCAGGCAGTTGATGGCGTGCGCCACCGGGTCCGGGGCATCGCGAGTGGCCCCGTAGGCATCGAAGCCGATCTTCTGGGCGATGGCCGCTCGCCGCTCGCTGTGCTCATCGGTGCTCGGCTCGACGATGCGTCCCGGCACCCCCACCACCGTGCCATGGGGCGGGACCGATTTCACCACCACCGCATTGGAACCGATGCGGGCATGGTCGCCGATGTGGATCGGCCCCAGCACCTTGGCCCCCGCCCCCACCACGACGTCGTTTCCCAGGGTCGGATGACGCTGACCCTTGTGCCAACTGGTACCACCGAGGGTGACGCCGTGGTAGAGCGTGCAGTCGTCCCCGATCACCGCGGTCTCGCCGATCACCACACCCATGCCGTGATCGATGAAGAAGCGCCGTCCGATCCGCGCCGCCGGGTGGATCTCGATCCCCGTGACCCAGCGGGACACGTTGGAGAGCACCCGCGCCAGCCACTTCAGCCCCAGCCCCCAAAGGGCATGACACAGGCGATGCGCCAGGATGGCATGGACCCCCGGATAGGTGGTCCAGACCTCGAGACGGGTGCGCGCCGCGGGGTCCCGCTCGAAGACGCAATCGATATTCTCGACGATTCGGTCAAACATGGCCGTGGGGCCAGCCAGCGCCAAAACTTGATAGTTTACTCCAACCAGCAGGGACTCGGCTCAGGGACCCAAGGCCCGCGGAGATGCGAGCCCAGCCCCCTGAGAGACCGGCTGCCTCCAGTTGAAAAAATGCCCTGTTTGGTGTTTCCTGGTGCCGCCTCGAGCGGCCGTCGCGGGTAGTGAGATGCGCGGGATACACCTGAAAAAGATCGATGAGCGCGAGCGGGATCTCCCCGAGTATCGCGAGGGTGCCTTCCACATCCCCGTGGGTCCCAGCGACCCCCTGCTCGACGAGGTGCTGCTCCAGCTCCCCGAGGCGGTACGAGCGCTGGCCCGCGACATCCGCTCACAGCTCGAAGAGACCCGCGACCTCCTCAAGGGGGCCCTGGCCGAGTCGCCCACCACAACCAAACGCGAGCGAGACCCCTCCTAGGCAGCGGACGGGGGATGTCGACCCCGTGAGTCGGCCACCTCCGGCTCCCCGCTGATGCCGGTGGCCGGGTCGCTGTAGCGCGCCAAGAGTCCATCGTAGGCGGGGAAACCCACCAGCTCGCGGATTGCCGCGAAACTCACACGCCGTTCCGGGATCCGGCCGGCGCGGATCATCGCGAGCGCCTCTTCCATGGCAAACACCGCACTGCTGAGGAGCGTGAGGGGATAGGCGGCGATCTTGTAGCCCAGGGCCTCGAGCCGCGCCGGCGGCAGGATCGGTGTCTCCCCCTCCTCGAGCAGATTCACCATCTTCGCCCCCGGGATCGTCTCGCAGAAACGCGCCATCTCGACCTCGCTGCGCGGGGCCTCGAGAAAGAGGATGTCCGCGCCCATCTCGGCGAAGGCCCCCAGGCGCCACAGGGCCTCGTCCATGCCGTGGGTGGCGCGGGCATCGGTGCGGGCCAGGATCAGAATCTCGGAGCCCGCGTCCCGGGCGTCCACGGCCGCGCGTAACCGTCGCAGGGCCTCGTCCCGATCCACCACCGCCTTTCCCCGAGTATGCCCGCAGCGCTTGGGGGCCACCTGGTCCTCGATCATGATCGCGGCGAAGCCGGCGGCCGCGTAGCCCTGCACCGTGCGCCAGACGTTGGCCGGGTTGCCGTAGCCCGTGTCCCCGTCACCGATCACCGGGATCGACACCGCCGCGCAGATGGATCGGCCCTGATCCAGCATCTCCCCGTAGGAGATCAGGCCGGTGTCGGGCAGGGCCAGACGGGCCGCCGCCACGGCGAAGCCGCTCATGAAGGTCAGGGGGAATCCCGCCCGCTCGATCAGGCGCGCGGAGAGGGCATCGAAACAACAGGGCATGGGGATGAGCCCCGGCCCCTCCAGCAGGTCACGCAGACGTCTCGCCGCGGGGTTCACAGGCGCCTCTTCGGTCCTCGGGGGGCTAATCAAGCGGCCCCAGGAAGTGGTAGCAGGCGATATGCATCCCCCGGCCGAAGTAAAAACGGTGGGCACCATGGCGCTGGACGCCGGAGACCGGGTCGATGGCGCGACAACCCTCGGCCCGGGCCTGTTGCCTGAGCCAGTCCAGCATCCGGGCACCCCGGCCCTGGGAGCGCTCCCCTTCGCGGGTGGAGATGTCTTCGACGTAGAGGTGCCTGCCCAGAAAGAAGTTGGTGGAGATCCGATAGCCCGCCACACAGCGCACGGGCTCCTCCTCCAGAAAGGCGAGTCGATAGCCCTCCGCCATCATCCCCTGTACCCGGGCCACGAAATCCCCCGCATCGAGGTGGGGACGCAGGGCGCGCATGGCCTCGAAACAGGCGGCGATCTCGGGCTCGGTATTCGCCAGGCGGATCATCGAAATCCTCCGGTAGGGCTGCGGGAGCCAGGGTGGGCTCGGTCCCTTTCCCTGTTCGACTGGCGCGGGATTATAGCCGGCCAAGGTCCTCCGGACGCCGAGTCGGGCCCCGGCAGGGGTCCATCGGGGCATAATCTCCCCATGAACCCTCCCTGGGAGCCCATCGGCATCATCCGCTCCTGCTTCCCCGAGAAGTTCGGGGTGCCCCAGCAGCCGCGCCTGGTGCCCGCCGCCACGGCGGAGCTGGAGCTCCTGGGTCCCTACGCCCGCGCGGAGGCGGTGCGGGGGTTGGAGGCCTTCTCCCACCTCTGGGTGCTGTTTCTCTTCCACCACAACCTCGCGGAAGGCTGGCGCCCCACGGTACGTCCCCCGCGGCTCGGTGGCCGCACCCGGGTCGGGGTGTTCGCCAGCCGGTCCCCCTTTAGGCCCAACCCCATCGGCCTCTCGGCCGTGGAGCTGCTGGGGGTCCAGACGGACCCCGGCCGGGTCCTACTGCGGCTGCGCGGTGTGGATCTGGTGGACGGAACGCCGGTGCTTGACATCAAGCCCTACCTCCCCCACACGGACGCCATCCCGGACGCCCGCGACGGCTATGCCCGCGCCGCCGCCCCGGCACGCCTGGCGGTTCGCTTCAGCGACACGGCGACCCAGGAGATCCGGCAGCTGGACCCGGAGGGTTCCCAGCAGCTCGCCACCCTCATCGAGCAGGTGGTCCAGCAGGACCCCCGCCCCGGGTACCTGGACCGCTACCCGGAGCGGACCCGGTTCGGCCTGCGGCTCTACGACCTCGAGGTGAGCTGGCGCCTGGAGGGGCGCACCGCTTGGGTGGTGGCGGTGACCCGGGTCGGCCCCAAGCCGGTCCCCGCCCCTGCCGATCTTCAGCGCGAGCGCTGACGCAGGGCCTCGTAGAGGGCGATCCCGGTGGCCACGGCCACGTTGAGGCTCTCCACCGCCCCGTGCATGGGCAGGCTGGCGAGGTGATCGCAGCACTCGGCGGTGAGGCGTCTCAGCCCCCGTTCCTCGCCCCCCATCACCAGCGCCAGAGGTCCCCGGAGATCCAGCTCGTAGAGGGAACACTCGGCCCTGTCGGCGGTACCCACCAGCCAGACGCCCTGCCCCTGGAGCCAGCGCAGGGTTCGCGCCAGGTTGGTGACCTGGACGAAGGGGACCCGCCCCGCGGCCCCGCTGGCCACCTTGCACACCACCGGGGTAAGGCCCACCGCTTGGTCCTTGGGGACGATCAGGGCCTGGACACCGGCGGCATCGCAGGTCCGCAGACAGGCGCCCAGGTTGTGGGGGTCCTGGACCCCATCGAGCACCAGCAGGAAGGGGGGTGCGGAGAGGCCCTGCAGGAGGGCCTCCAGCTCCGCCTCGTCGCCGGCGGCGGGGACCACCGAGCGAGCCGCCACCCCCTGGTGATTGAGGCCGGGCAGCACCCGGTCCAGCTCCCGGCGATCCACCGGGCGCACCGGAATCTCCGCGGCGCGGGCCAGATCCAGGAGCTCCCGCAGGCGGCGGTCCTCGCGGCGCCGCTCGATCCAGACCTCCTCGATCCCCTGGCCGCCCTGATCGAGGGCGGAGCGGACGCTGTGGATCCCCCCCACCCAGTGGTTCGGCATCCCGACGGCCCCTCGCCTCAGCGGCGGCGACGACGGCTGCCTTCGCCGGGGGGCGGGGCCTGGGCGGGGACGAAGTCGATCTTGCGCTCGTCGAGGTTAACCGCCACCAGCCGCACCCGGATGGGGTCCCCCAGCCGGTACACCCGGCCGGTGCGCTCGCCGGTCAGCCGATGGCCCACGGGATCGAAGTGGTAGTAGTCGTTGTCGAGGGCCGTCACGTGGACGAGGCCGTCGATGTAGATGTCCTCGAGCTGGACGAACAGGCCGAAGGAGGTGACCCCCGAGATCAGCCCCGAGAACTCATCCCCGACCTTGTCGAGCATGTACTCGCACTTCAGCCAGTTCTCGGCGTCTCGGGTGGCCTCGTCGGCCCGCCGCTCGGTGCCGGAGCAGTGCTCGCCGATCAGCTGCACCTTGGGCTTGGCGTAGGCGAAGTCCTCGCCCTTGCCCCCCGCGAGGACATGCCGGATAGCCCGATGCACCAACAGGTCCGGATAGCGACGGATGGGCGAGGTGAAGTGGGTGTAAGCCGGATAGGCCAGGCCGAAGTGCCCCGCGTTGTCGGCGCTGTAGACGGCCTGGGCCATGGAGCGCAGCAGCACGGTCTGGATGAAGGACTGATCGGGACGACCGCGGACCTGGGCCAGCAGGGCCGCGTAGTCACTGGCCTCGGGCTTGTCCCCGCCACCCAGGCTGAGCCCCAGCTCGCCGAGGAGCTCCCGCAGCTCGGTGAGCTTCTCCTGGGTGGGCCCCTGGTGGACCCGGTAGAGGGCCGGGACGCGCTTGCGCTCCAGCAGCCGCGCCGTGGCCACATTCGCCGCCAGCATGCACTCCTCGATGATCCGGTGGGCCTCGTTGCGCACCAGGGGGCGAATCTCGGCGATCTTGCCCGCCTCGTCGAAGTGGAACTGGGTCTCCACCGTGTCCAGGTCGACCGCCCCCCGCTCGGTGCGGGCCGCCAGCAGCGCCTGGTAGAGGGCGTAGAGTTGGTGCAGGTGGGGCAGGAGGTTCGCAAAGCGGGCGCACAGCTCCCCATCGCCCTCGATGAGCATGGCGGCCACCTGATCGTAGGTGAGCCGGGCGTGGGAGCGCATCACCGCCGGAAAGAAGCGGGAGCGGCTAATCTGCCCCTCGCGGCTGATGGACAGCTCGCAGGCCATGCAGAGCCGATCGACCTCGGGGTTGAGGGAACAGAGGCCGTTGGAGAGGACCTCCGGCAGCATGGGGATCACCCGGTCCGGGAAGTAGACCGAGTTGCCCCGGTTGAGGGCTTCGAGGTCCAGGGCGGTCTTGGCGCGCACGTAATGGGAGACGTCGGCGATGCACACCAGCAGCCGCCAGCCCTTGGGCCTGGGCTCGCAGTAGACCGCATCGTCGAAGTCCCGCGCGTCCCCCCCGTCGATGGTAACCAGCGGCAGACGGCGCAGGTCCTCGCGGCCGGCCTTGGCCGCCTCCTCCACCTCGGCGCCGAGCCCGGCGATCTCCGCCTCCATCGGCTCGGGCCAAGCCACTGGCACGTTGTGGGTGCGCAGGGCGATCTCCGTCTCCATGCCGGGGGCCATGCGGTCGCCCATCACCTCGCGGATGCGTCCGATGGGCTGGGTGCGCTTGGTGGGCGGCTCCAGGATCTCCGCCACCACGATCTGGCCCTGGCGGGCACCGCCCAGAAAGTCCTTGGGCACGATGATGTCGTGGCTGATGCGCGGGTTGTCCGGTACCACGAAGCCCACCCCGCTCTCCTGATAGAGCCGCCCCACCACCTGGGGGGTGTTGCGCTCGAGGATCTCCACCACCTCGCCTTCCAGGCGCCCGCGCCGATCCTGTCCCGTCACCCGGGCCACCACCCGATCATCGTGGAAGACCGCGCGCATCTCCCGGGGGCTCAGGAACAGGTCCTCGCCGCCCTCGTCGGGCTTCACGAAACCGAAGCCATCCGGATGCCCGATGACCCGGCCCGCGATGAGGTCGCGCTTGTTCACCAGGCACAGAGCGCCGCGGCGGTTGCGCACCAGTTGGCCGTCGCGCTCCATGGCCGCCACCCGGCGCTCGAGCGCGATCAGGTCCTCGGTCGAACGCAACGCCAGGGTTTGCCCGAGCTGATCGAAGGTCAGAGGCATCCCCGCCTCGGCGAGGACCTGGAGGATGAATTCGCGGCTGGGGATGGGGTTTGGATACTTGCGAGCCTCGCGCTCGCGGTGGGGATCCAGGGATTGTGCTTTTCGCTTCCGTCGACTCAGAACCACGCTGAACTCTATTAGTACTTGTGGAAAAACTACATTGTACCGTTGACAAGCGCCTGGTGTCTCAGTAAATTTGCCCCTCGCTCCGGGTGGCCCCGGTCACCCCGCCGCACCCTGCCGAGGTGGCGGAATTGGTAGACGCGCATGGTTCAGGTCCATGTGGGCGAGAGCTCGTGGAGGTTCAAGTCCTCTCCTCGGCACCATCTCTCCTAAGCCTCAGCTAGCCAAGCCACTGGAACGGCGTGCACCGTGCTCGGTCGGACGGCGCATCCCTGGCTATCAAGGGCATCTTCCCCCCAAGGGTACCGGATGCGCCGCACCGCAGCGGCTCAATCCTCCGTTGCGGCTCGCCACCCCACGCCGGGCGTCCCAATCAGCCGAAACCCAAACAGGCAACAGCCATAGGCGGGGCCTCATGGCCCGGTCATCATCGCGGATTTCAGGATCTGCGACAGAGCACACGCAATTACCCTCCCCCGTTGTGATGCGCCTCTCAGCAATCGGTTTTCGTTTCTTTTAAATTAATCACTGGACCCTCGGGGCTCGCTTGGGCTCTTCTAATCCCCTACGGTAGCTTTTAGGGGTCGCACGGTTGGTCTGGGTGGATTCGCTAATTCATTCGAAAAGGGGGAATCGCGATGGCTTTTCAGCGAATTGGTCACGCGGGGGCGTTATTGTTCGGATTCTTGATGCTATTAGCAGAATTGGCGTCAGCTGCGACCTCAATGACACCTCAGGTCACCGTGCAGGCCGCCCAACTGAGTTTATCGGAAGTGGTGCAGCGGCTGCCAATCGGGGGTACCCTCCGCGCCTCCGGCATCGCCATCGAGGGGCTGGTCACCGATACCTTGGACCTGTCCCGGTTCTCGGTATTCTCTGACGACGCTCAGATCCTCATTGACGACGCCTACAGCCTACCGGCTCCCGCCACTGCCTACTTCCGCGGCGCAATCGCAGGCGACCCTGAGTCGATCGCGGTGCTGGCAATACCTGAAACCGGGAGCCCGAGGGGTCTGCTATTGAGCCCCAGCGGTATCTGGATGATCGAGGAGCAGCTGGCTCTCGCCACTCGGGGGCTCACCGCCAGAAAGCTGGGCCGCACCGAGCTGGTCGCCTTGAAGAGCTTTCGCTGCGGGACCGAGGGCTTGGGGCTACTGCCCGAGGTCCTGGGTGGGAATGCCGCGCCCGACTCCATCAGTGCCCCGGGCACGGCAGCAGCCACAGCAGCTTACACCGCCCGGGTGGCCGTGGAGACGGACGCCGAGTACTACCTCCATTTCAACGATACCGCCAAAGCGATCAGTTACGTCGGTGACCTGTTCGCCTATGCCTCCAGCATCTATGAACGGGAGATTGGCACGGGCCTGACTGTAAGCCACCTGAGCCTCTGGACGGGTGGCACGGCCTCGGACCCCTGGACCGTTACCTCCGGCACCACCGCCGCTCTTAAGGAGTTCGTCAATTATTGGAACAGCAACCGAACGGGTGTGGACCGAACGATCGCACACATGTTGAGCGGCAAAGGACTCGGTGGCGGCATCGCCTACGTAGGCGCTCTCTGCGACCGCAGCTATGGTTACGGGCTAAGCTCTAGCTTGAACTATAACTATTTCCCTGGAAGCACCACTCAAACGATCTGGGATACCCTTGTGGTAACGCATGAAATTGGCCACAATTTTAATTCGCCTCATTCGCACTGCTACGCCGGCATAGACGGTGTGAACAGCGCCATCGATCAATGCTATGGATCCGAGAGTGGCTGCTACCAGGGCACCACTAGCCTTCCGGGGCTAGGGAGCACCACAGGCGGCACTAGCGGCGCGAAGAACGGCACCATCATGAGCTACTGCCATCAGTTGGGCGGTGGCTACGGCAACATCGCCATGACCTTTGGCACCGGCCACCCCTACGGCGTGCTCGCAGAACGGGTGCCCCAGCGCATGTCCTCCTTCGTCCAGAGCCGGGCCTCGGCCAACCCGGGATGCCTTGCCCCCGTGGCCAGCGGTCCCGTGCTGACAGTCACCAAAGCGGGCGTGGGCACGGGCAGCGTCACCAGTAGCGACTCAGGCATCAACTGCGGCACCGACTGCACCCAGAGCTATGCCGCGAATGCCTCGGTCAGCCTCACTGCAAGTCCCGCGGTTGGAAGCCTATTTGGGGGCTGGACCGGAGCCTGCAGCGCCACCACGCCGTCCACCTCGGTGATGATGGACACGAACAAGACCTGCACCGCAATGTTCAACCCTGCGACCGCGACCTCGATCCACGTGGGGGATCTCGATGCCACGAAGACCCGCAGTTGGACCAGCTGGAGCACCCGTATTACCGTGACAGTTCACGATGCTCAGCATAAGCCCGTGGCCAACGCTAAGGTGTCCGGCTCCTGGAGTGCCGGGGCAACGGGCAGCGCCACCTGCACCACCAACACAGCCGGTCAATGCACGGTGAGCCTATCGAGCTTAAGGACCAGCGTCGCTAGCGTGACCCTTACTGTGAACAACGCGACCGCGACCGGGTACAGCTACAGCGCCTCCGCCAACCACGATCCGGAAACGGACAGCAATGGCACCACGATTAAGGTGAGCCGGCCCTAGCCATCGATAACCCGCAACCGATCCCCGCCGACTCGCGACTCTGACGGGGATCGGGGCAGAGCTGGGCAGGGATAGGCTGGGCGCCTAAAAGACACCGGTCTGTTCCAAGACCCTCAAGGCCGCTGCCACTGGCCGACGAGTTGGACGATATCGCGGGTTCCCCGCCCCGGGTCCCCCACCTGCCCCTCCTCGCGGTAGAAGCGCGCGATCAGCCCCGGGAACAGTCGCAGGAGCTCATTGGGCCCCGGGCGGTAGGCGGGGTTGGCTGGACCCCGGTCGCTGACCGCCTCGCGCGCGAAGGTCTGGTAGAACAACAGCCCCCCGGGCCGTAGCGCGGCTGCGATGGCAGGGCACAGGGCCCGCTCCAGAAAATGGCTGACCAGGATGAGGTCGAACCGGGCTGGCTCCGGTGGGGCGCGCAGCAGGTCACGCACCTCGGCGTGAACAACGATCCCCTCCGCGCCGGCTCTGGCCCGAAGGGCAGCGATGGCCACCGAGGAGAGGTCCCAGGCCCAGACCTCCAACCCCGCGCGGGCCAGAAACAGGGTGCTGGCGCCCAGTCCACAGGCCAGATCCAGGGCCTGCCCGCGGGTGGGCAAGAGGTGGCGATTCTCCACCAGCACGGCGGCCGGGTCAGGCCAGCAGTTGGCCTCCCCATGGCGCTCGTCCCACTTGCGCCGCAGGGCCTCGGCGTCCCCCGCGTCCGCCGAGGATGGCATCAGACGGCGGCGAGACCTAGGGCGAGGTCGGCCTGGAGATCCGCCAGGTCCTCCAGTCCCACGGCGATGCGGATCAACCCCTCGCCGATGCCGGCGCGCTCGCGCTCCTCG
>CAZFHV010000016.1:0-29195 GCA_964519095.1 uncultured Chromatiaceae bacterium
CACCACGCCCTCCTTGAGCTGGCCGTTGATCTCCCGTTGCTGCCAGACCCCGTAGGCGGCGCAGGTGTCGCCCTCGGTGTCGGCGAGCAGGCGCACGGTGAGCCCATGCTTGTCGCGAAAGGCCCCGTGGCTGGTGCAGTTGTCACGGCTGATGCCGAGGATCTCCACCGCCAGGCCCTCGAAGTCCCCTTGCAGGTCGGTGAACTCCAGGGCCTCGAGGGTACAACCGGGGGTGTCGTCCTTGGGATAGAAGTAGACCACGACCTTCTTCTTCCCCCGGTACGACTGAAGGCTCACCTTCTCCATGTCCGCATCGGGCAGGGAGAACGGGGGTGCGGTGTCTCCAGCCTGCAACATACGCATGGCGCTCCGGTGGTGGGTTGGGGTTGGTCCGCGCAACTTTAGGTGGGCCCGGCGGGGCCCGTCAACGGGGTGCACTTCAGGGAAGCGGGGGCCCCGGACCCTGGGGGGTGCTCAGACCTCTCGGTAGATCCTGGCGCCGTCCTTCCGGAACTCGGCCGCCTTCTCTCGCATCCCCTCGGCAATGGCGTCCTCGGGCCTGGTGATCTGGTGGGCCTGGGCGTAGTCGCGCACGTCCTGGGTAATCTTCATGGCGCAGAAATGGGGACCGCACATGGAGCAGAAGTGGGCTAGCTTGTGGGCCTCATGGGGTAAGGTCTGGTCGTGGTAGTCCCGGGCGCGGTCGGGATCGAGCGAGAGGTTGAACTGGTCCTCCCAGCGGAACTCGAATCTGGCCTTCGATAGGGCGTTGTCCCGCACCTGTGCGCCGGGCAGGCCCTTGGCCAGGTCGGCGGCGTGGGCGGCGATCTTGTAGGTGATGATGCCGTCGCGCACGTCCTCCTTGGTGGGCAGGCCCAGGTGCTCCTTGGGGGTGACATAGCAGAGCATGGCCGTGCCGTACCAGCCGATGTTGGCCGCGCCGATCCCGGAGGTGATGTGGTCGTAGGCGGGGGCGATGTCGGTGATCAGCGGCCCGAGGGTATAGAAGGGGGCCTCGCGGCAGGCCCGCAGCTCCTGGTGCATGTTCTCCTCGATGCGTTGCAGGGGAACGTGCCCGGGGCCCTCGATCATGACCTGCACATCGTGCCGCCAGGCGATCTCGGTCAGCTCCCCCAGGGTGCGAAGCTCCGCGAACTGGGCCTCGTCGTTGGCATCGGCGACGGAGCCGGGCCGCAGCCCGTCCCCCAGGGAAAAGGCCACGTCGTAGGCCCGCATGATCTTGCAGATCTCCTCGAAGTGGGTGTAGAGGAAGTTCTCCTGGTGGTGGGCCAGGCACCACTTGGCCAGGATGGAGCCACCCCGTGAGACGATGCCCGTGAGCCGATCCGCGGTGAGGGGCACGTAGCGCAGGAGCACCCCGGCGTGGATGGTGAAATAGTCCACCCCCTGCTCCGCCTGCTCAATGAGGGTGTCGCGGAACAGCTCCCAGGTCAGTTCCTCGGCCCGGCCGTCCACCTTCTCTAGGGCCTGGTAGATGGGCACCGTGCCGATCGGCATGGGGGCGTTGCGCAGGATCCACTCGCGGGTCTCGTGGATGTTCTTGCCGGTGGAGAGGTCCATGAGGGTGTCCCCCCCCCAGCGGGCGGACCAGACCATCTTTTCCACCTCCTCCTCAATGGAGGAGCTCACCGCCGAGTTGCCGATGTTGGTGTTGATCTTCACCCGGAAGTTGCGCCCGATGATCATGGGCTCCAGCTCCGGGTGGTTGATGTTGGCGGGGATGATGGCCCGGCCCCGCGCCACTTCGGTGCGCACGAATTCCGGGGTGATGGTCTCGGGGAGGCTGGCACCGAAGGACTGCCCCCCATGCTGACGCAGCAGCCGCCGGTAACGGGGATCGGCGCGTACCTCCTCCAGGCGCTGGTTCTCGCGGATGGCGACGAACTCCATCTCCGGGGTGACGATGCCCCGGCGGGCATAGTGCATCTGGGTGACCCCGCGCCCTGGCTTGGCCCGCCGGGGGGCACGCAGGTGTTCGAAGCGCAGGTGGGCGAGCGCCGGGTCCCCCTGGCGGCGACGCCCGAACTCCGAGCTGGGGGCGGCAAGCTGATCGGTGTCGCCGCGATCTTCGATCCAGGGGCTCCGCAGCCCCGGCAGCCCGAGCAGGAGGTCGATGCGGGCGTCGGGGTCCGTGTAGGGGCCCGAGGTGTCGTAGAGGTAGATGGGGGGGTTCTCCTCCACGCCCGCGTGGGTCTGGGTGGGCGTCTGGGTCACCTCCCGCATGGGCACCTGGAGGTCCTCACGCGAGCCCTGCACGTAGATTTTGCGCGAGCGGGGGAAGGGGCGGGTGACCTCCTCGGACAGGCGGGCCGTCTTCCAGACAAAGGCCTCGGGTATGGCACTCATGGGCAACCTCTTGGTGGGCCGGGGCCCGCGGACGCGCAGGCTCCGGCCAAGCAGGATCGGTATACTGCCGCCCCGCCGCTCTCGGTGCGCCAGGCCAGGCGGCCGTGCAGGGGCGCGACCCCGTTGGGGAAGGGCCTTTGGTGGGGTCGGGTTTCCCGGCCTTGACCCGATCCGGACCCTGCCTGGGGGACGTCTTGGGGCCCAAGGGGGCCTTCGCCCAGGCATCGTCCCGACCGAACACCTTATTTGCCAAAGGGTTAGGGTCTGAGACACCCCGCCCGACGGGTCTCACCACACAGTATAGGAAGCCTAGGGGCTTTGCAACGCGGCGCCCAGGGGGCAGATGGCGCGATCGGCCGGCTTCGGCGGCGCAGCCCCCCGGGTCGAGGGGTGTTCCACGGCGCCGTACCAGGGGTTCGACCAGTCCCTGTAAGGAAAGCGCACCGCGCGAGACTTTTTTCCGTAACCTGTCCATGACATGCTGAAGCCTGAGCGGATTTCCCGGCTGGCCCCAGCGAGCCCGCCGACCCCCTCCGGCCCCCACTCCCGATCCATTTCTCAGTCAAGAGGTCACCCAAGCCGATGGACAGCAACACAACCGCACCCAAGTGGGTCTACGCCTTCGAGGAAGGCGATGGTCACAACAAGCAGCTCCTCGGCGGTAAGGGGGCCAACCTCTGCGAGATGACCCAGATCGGGCTCAACGTGCCCCCGGGTTTCGTGATCAGCTGCGCCGCCTGTCTGGAGTTCCTCGCCTCGCCCACCCGGGCCTTGCCCTCGGGGCTCCTGGAGGAGGTCCATGCCCACATGCAGGCCCTGGAGGCCAAGACCGGCAAGGGCTTCGGCAATCCCAACAACCCCTTGCTGGTATCGGTGCGATCCGGCTCGGCCATGTCCATGCCGGGCATGATGGACACCATCCTGAATCTTGGCCTCAACCGCGAGAGCCTCCAGGGTGTGATCACCCAGACCCTCGACCCCCGCTTCGCCTACGATGCCTACCGCCGCTTCATCCAGCTCTTCGGCAAGGTGGCCCTGGGGGTTCCCGATGAGCTGTTCGACCGCCAATTCCACGCCGTCAAGGAGCGGGCCCGCGCCAAGGAGGACCTGGACCTGACCGCCGACGACCTCAGGGAGGTGGGCGAGCGCTTCCTGCGGGTGGTGGAGGAGCACACCGGCAAGCCCTTCCCGGAGGACCCCTACCAGCAGCTGGAGGTCGCCATCAAGGCCGTGTTTGGCTCCTGGATGGGCAAGCGCGCCGTGGATTACCGGCGCCAGTTCAACATCACCCCGGACAAGGCCAACGGCACCGCGGTGAACGTGGTGACCATGGTGTTCGGCAATCGGGGCAACGACTCGGCCACCGGGGTGGCCTTCACCCGCAACCCCGCCTCCGGGGAGAACAAGCTCTTCGGCGAGTACCTGGTCAATGCCCAGGGCGAGGACGTGGTGGCGGGGATCCGCACCCCCAAGCCGATCGATCAGCTCAGCACCGAGATGCCGGAGATGGCCCGCCAGCTCGCCGAGCTGCGCGATCGCCTCGAGACCCATTACCGCGAGGTCCAGGACTTCGAGTTCACCATCGAGCGGGGCCAGCTCTACTGCCTGCAGACCCGCAACGGCAAGATGAACGCCATCGCCATGGTGCGGACCTCCGTGGAGATGGTCCGCGAGGGGCTCCTGACCAAGGAGCAGGCCCTGCTGCGCATCCAGCCCGACCTCCTCGAGCAGATGCTCTTCCCGCGCCTCGACCCCCGGGTACGGGCCGACGCGGTGGCCCAGGGTCTGCCCGCCTCGCCGGGGGCCGCCTACGGGATCGCCGTGTTCGACGCCGACCGCGCCGAGCAGCTCGGCAAGGACATGGGCAAGAAGGTGATCCTGGTGCGGGAGGAGACCAAGCCCGAGGACATCCACGGCTTCTTTGCCTCCCAGGGCATCCTGACCTCCCGGGGCGGCAAGACCTCCCACGCGGCGGTGGTGGCCCGTGGCATGGGCAAACCCTGCGTGGCCGGCGCCGAGGGGATCAGCGTGGATGTCAAACGCCGCGAGGCCTACGTGGGCGAGACCAGCTTCCGCGAGGGGGAGGTGATCACCATCGACGGCACCACTGGCAAGGTCTATCTCGGGGAGATCCCCACGGTGGAGCCCGACTTCACCCCCGAGTTGGGAACCCTGCTCGGCTGGGCGGACCAGGTGGCCCGCCTCAAGGTGATGGCCAACGCCGACACCCCGAGCGATGCCCGCCGGGCCATCAAGTACGGGGCGGTCGGTATCGGCCTGTGCCGGACCGAGCGCATGTTCAACGATTCGGACCGCCTGCCGCTGGTGATCGACATGATCCTGGCGGAGACCCCGGAGCAGCGCCACGCGGCACTCGACAAGCTGCTGCCCCTGCAACGGGGCGACTTCCGGGAGCTCTTCGAGGTCATGTCGCCCCACCCGGTGACCATTCGCCTCCTGGACCCGCCGATCCATGAGTTTCTCCCCGATGCCGAGCACCTGGAGGCGGATCTGCAGGAGCTGCGCCACCTGGGTGAGGTCATGCGGGGGATGGTCGTGCTCTCGGGGGCCATGGGCCTGATCCACGCCCCCGCCCAGCAGCGCACCGAGGTGGATGCCATGCGCCGCCTCATCGATCCCGCCCTGATCGAGGAGGCCATCGCCAAGAAAACCACCATGCTGCGCAAGGTGCGGGCGCTGCACGAGACCAACCCCATGCTCGGCCACCGGGGGGTGCGCCTGGGGATCTCCTTCCCGGAGATCTACCAGATGCAGATCCACGCCATCCTGGAGGCGGCCGCCGACTGCTCGCGCATGGGCATCGAGGTCCATCCCCAGATCAAGGTGCCCCAGGTCTGCACGGTCCAGGAGCTGCGGCGGGTCAAGTCCTACGTGGAGGAGATCGAGAAGGAGATCACCGCCCGCTACTGGCACCGGGTGAAGTTCAAGTTCGGCACCATGATCGAGGTGGTGCGGGCCTGCATGCGCGCGGAGTCCCTCGCCGAGGTGGCGGAGTTCTTCTCGTTCGGCACCAACGACCTCACCCAGGCCACCTTCTCCTTCTCCCGGGAGGACGCGGAGAACAAGTTCCTGCCCCTCTACAACCAGTCCGGCATCCTCCAGGACAACCCCTTCGAGGTGCTGGACGTGAAGGGGGTCGGCAAGCTGATGCAGATCGCCGTGGAGTGGGGGCGCAAGAGCCGGCCTGACCTCCACGTGGGCATCTGTGGCGAGCATGGCGGACACCCCGCCTCCATCGCCTTCTGCCACGACGCGGGGCTCGACTACGTCTCCTGCTCCGCCCCGCGGGTGCCAGTGGCCCGGCTGGCGGCGGCCCACGCGGCCTTGCTCAAGCGATGAGCTAGCCCTCGGCCGAGCCCATCGGGGGTCGCGGAGGACAGGGCGGTGGCTGTCGCCGGGGCCCTCTTGCCCAGTTTCGCCCTGATCCTCCTGGGGCTGGGCTTGCGGTGGGTCGGTTTTCCGGCGCAGGCCTTCTGGCCGGAGGCGGAGCGCATCAGCTATTGGCTGCTTTTCCCCTGCCTGCTCTTCACCACCCTGGCCACCGCCCGCCTGGGCGGGGCGACCCTGCTCGGGATGGCTGGGGCCCTCATCGCGGCCGTGCTGCTGGTCGCGCTGCTGGTTCTGGTGAGCCGGCCCCTCTGGCCCCTCTCCTCCGCGGCCTTCACCTCGGTATTCCAGGGGGCGGTGCGCAAGAACACCGCCGTGGGGCTCGCAGCCGCCTATGCGCTCGCGGGGACCGAGGGGCTCACCCTGGCCGCGGTCGCCATGATCAGCATGATCCCCCTGCTCAACCTGCTGTGTGTCTCGGTGCTCCTGTGGTTTCGCGAGGATGGGGGGCGCGGCTGGTCCACCCTGGGCCGGGAGCTCCTGAAGAACCCCCTGGTCCTCGCCTGCGTGGCGGGCATCGGGGTCAACCTGCTGGGGATGCCGCCCCCCGGGTGGCTGCTCGATGCCCTTGGCCAGCTCGGCCGGGCCTCGGTGCCGTTCGGTCTGTTGGTGGTGGGGGCGGCGCTGCGCTGGAATGCCGAGCGCCGGGAGCTGCAGGGGATCCTGCTGAGCGCGGTACCCAAGCTCGTTCTCATGCCCCTGCTGGTGTGGGTCCTGTGCAGGCTCCTGGAGGTGCCGGCGGATGCCACCCGCATCGCGGTCCTGTTCGGGGCCCTGCCCACTGCCGTGTCCTCCTTCATCCTGGCCCGCCAGCTCGGGGGGGATGAGCACCTCATGGCCAGCATCATCACGGTGCAGACCCTGCTCGCCATGGTGACCTTACCCCTCACCCTTGCTGTGCTCACCGGGTCTTGATCCCGGGGTACTGACGGCGACCCGGGCGGCTCGCTATAGTGTTGCGGTGGTCGGCGCGGGTGACCCCCGGGATCCGACCTGACTCAATGGGGCTTGGCGGGTAGTGGGTATGGGGATGGCGGATCCTAGAGGCTTCTTGTTGCGAGGATTGGGACTTTGTCTGGTGCTCGGCGCGACCTGGGGGGTGGCTTGGGCTGAATCCTGGACCGGCACCCTTCGGGACGGCAGCGTCATTCGCGTGGACCCCGAGACCCACCGGCCTATGCGCTACTACGAGGGCGGGGTCGCACCCCTTTGGAACGGCGTCCACCAGCTCGACGACGGCTCGGTGGTGACGGTGCGCGAGGGGGCGGCGGTACCCACCGAGGCCATGATCCGGGCCTGGCGCGGTGCGACGGCGCCGCCGGCGGCCTTCGCCGAGCGCTACTGCGACCAGCTGGTGCGCAAGGCCTGCGGGTTCCATCAGGAATGCTCCGTGGACCAGCCCTGTGTGCTGGCGCGGCAGCTCCTGCGCATGGAGAGCGAGGAACGCCGCCGCGCCCCCGTCGCGGAGGGGGTGCGCCCGGCTACCGAGTCGAGCCTGCGCTGCCATGAATCCCTGGGGAACGACGGGGCCTTCCCCCGCTGCGCCAAGGCCCGTCCCAACGAGAAGGAAACCCCCTGCCGGGCCCTGGTGGAGCGCGTGTGCGGGGCCTCCAGCCAGTGCGCCAAGGCTCCGGCCTGCGATCCCGCGAGCCAGCTCCTCAAGATGGAGCTCGACGAGCGGCTGGTGAGCGCCGATCCCGATGCCCCGACCCCCACCGGTCTGCAGTGCGAGGAGGTCCGGGACAACGAGTTCTTTGCCCCCTGCCAGCCCTGAGGGGCCCGCCCGCCGTTCGGCGCTACTCCAGGGAGAGGATGAAGGCCCACTGCTCGGGGGTGGCCGGCAGCACTGAGAGGCGGTTGCCCTTGCGGAGCAAGGGGAAGTCCTCAAGGGGACCGGGGGTGTAGGCCTTCAGCTCCTCAAGGGAGATAAGACGCCGCAGATGGCGCAGGTAGCGCACGTCCACCATGAACCAGCGGGGGTCTTCGGGGCGGCTCTTGGGGTCGTGGTACTTGGCCCGCGGGTCGAAGGCCGTGAAGTCGGGGTAGGCCTCACGGCACACCTCCATCAGCCCCACGATGCCGGGCTGCTTGCACATGGAGTGGTAGAAGAAGATCGGGTCCCCGACCCGCATCTCATCGCGCATCAGGTTGCGAGCCTGGTAGTTGCGCACCCCGTCCCAGTGGTCGATGCCCTCGGGCATGGCCGCCAGGTCGTCGATGCTGAAGGCGTCGGGCTCGGACTTCATGAGCCAGTGGCGCATGGGGGTCTCCTCGGTTGGGGCAGTGGCGGACGTGGGATTATCCCCCATCCGCGCACCTTCGGGCCCAGTACCGCGCCCGAATCCAGAAGACCCGATGCCCCCTGAGTCCCCCGTCCCTCCGCACTTCGGCCTGATCCTCATCGGCGATGAGATCCTCCTGGGGCGGCGTCAGGATCGCCACTTCGCCCACTTCCAGAGCCTGCTGCTGGGACGGGGGCTGGCGCTCGGCTGGCACTGGGTCCTGCCCGATGAGCCGGACGCCCTCATCGCCCATCTGCGGTTCTCGATAGGGCTGGGTGGGCCGGTCTTCGTCTGCGGTGGGATCGGGGCGACACCCGACGACCACACCCGTGCCTGCGCCGCTGCGGCGGCGGGGGTGGATCTGGTGCGTCACCCCGGTGCGGTAGCGGCGATCGAGGGCCGATTCGGCGAGTCCGCCTATCCCCACCGCATCCTGATGGCGGACCTGCCCGCCGGTGCGGCGCTGATCCCCAACCCCTACAACCAGATCCCGGGCTTCTCGCTGCAGGGGCTCTTCTTCCTGCCGGGTTTTCCGGAGATGGCCTGGCCCATGGCGGAGTGGGTGCTGGACACCCAGTTTGCGGGGTGCTCCGGCCGGAGCGAGGAGCGCTCCCTCTGGGTGATGGGGGTGGCGGAGAGCGGGCTCCTGACCCTCATGAATGAGCTGACCGGGCAGTTCCCGGGGGTGAAGCTCTTCAGCCTGCCCCGCTTGGGCGAGGTGCCGGTCATCGAGCTCGGCTTTCGCGGTGGCGAGGGGGTCGGCGTGGCCTTCGCGGAGCTCAAGCGCCGCCTCGACGCCGCGGATATCCCTTACCGGACCGACGACCCCGCGGCCACGGCGCCGGGCCCCGTCCCCTGAGAGGGGACACCCCGGTGGGGGTGAGGGCTATTCGATGGCGAAGAGGTCGCTGAAGAAGGTCCCCATCAGCTCCCAGGAGCGGCGGTCGGCATCGGGGTGGTAGCGCACGCCCTTCAGGCCATACTTGTCGGCGCCGGGATTGGTGAAGCCGTGCTGGGCACCGCCGAAGATGGCCATCTCCCACTTGGTCCCTGCCTCATCGAGGGCCTTCTGGAAGGCCTGCACCCGATCCTGGGGGATGAAGCCATCCGCGGAGCCGTGGGCGATCAGGACGTTAGCCTTGATCTGCTTGGCCTGCTCCGGGGTGGGCAGGGGGAGGGAACCGTGGAAGCTGACCACCCCCTTAAGGTTGGCCCCCGCATAGGCCATCTGCATGACCGTGGCCCCGCCGAAGCAGTAGCCGATGGCCCCCAGCCGCTCGGGGTCCACGATGGCCTCGTCGCGCAGCAGGTTGAGCGCAAGGAGAGCCCGCCGCTGCCAGGTCTCCACGTTGGCGGTGACCTGTTTCATCCAGGCGCCCGCCTCCTCGGCGTGCTCGGTGACCTGATCCTTGCCATACATGTCCGCCGCGAAGGCCGCGTAGCCCATGCTGGCCAGCATCTCGGCCCGCTTGCGGGCATAATCGTTGAGCCCCCACCACTCGTGGACCACCACCACCCCCGGGCGCTTCTCCTCGCTGGAGTCGTCCCACACCAGGTAGCCCTTGAGGGCCGTCTCCCCGTCGCGGTATTCCACCGTCTTGGTCTGAATGGCGGCCCCGGCCGGTGCCGGGAGGACGACCAAGGCGAGCAGGGCTCCGACCAGGGCCAGCAGACGAGCGGCGTTCATCGATGGGCATCCTCCAAGGATGGAATCTGCTTGTCGTGCGAGGGGCAACGGCCCCAGCCCCGCACCGCGAGACAGGTTCCGCCGAAACGACTAAGAGATACCATGCCCCGGAGCGGAATGCTACGGAGAGGGCCGGCCCCTGGAGAGGAAACCCCCTCAGGCGTGGCCGATGAGCTCGTCGATGTGCACGGTCACGCTGCGGGCCAGGGCGGAGAGGTTGTAGCCCCCCTCCAGGCAAGAGACCATCCGTCGTGCGCTGTGGCGCGCCGCTAGCTCGTGGAGCTTGCGGGTAATCCAGGCGTAGTCGGCCTCCCGCAGGCTGAAGTGGGCCATGTCGTCCTCGGCGTGGCCATCGAAGCCCGCGGAGATCATCACCAGCTCGGGCCGAAACGCCTCCAACCTGGGCAGCCAGGCCGCCTCCACCGCTGCGCGGAACTCCATGCCGTTGGTCCGTGCCGGGAGGGGGACATTGACCACGTTGGAGGCCTCGCAGTGGGCCCCGGTCCCGGGATAGAAGGGGTGCTGGAAGCTGCTGCAGAAGAGGACGCGGGGGTCGTTCTGGAAGATGTCCTCGGTGCCGTTGCCGTGGTGGACGTCGAAGTCGATGATCGCCACCCGCTCGGCCCCGTGGTGGGCCAGGGCGTGGGCGGCCCCCACCGCCACGTTGTTGAAGAAACAAAAGCCCATGGTGCGGGCCCGCTCCGCGTGGTGCCCCGGGGGGCGCACCGCGCAGAAGGCGGCGTGATGGGTACCACCCATCACCAGGTCCACACCGAGCACCGCCGCCCCGGCGGCACGCAGGGCAGCCGAGAAGGAGTGGCGGCACAGGGCGGTATCGCCGTCGATCCAGGAGAGCCGATCATCGTGGGGGGCCTGGGACTGGATCTGGTGCACATACTCCGGCCGGTGCACCCGACAGAGCTGATCCAGGCTCGCCGACGGAGCTTCATAGTGGCGCACCAACATCTCGATCCCAGAGGCGATCAGGCGGTCATGGATGGCGTCGAGTCGCTCCGGACACTCCGGATGGAAGCTGCCCATGCTGTGCTGCCGGCAGAGGGGATGGGAGATGAGCGCGACGGTCATAGATTTGCTCCCCGCTCTGTGGGATGATATTTGTGCATCGCAATAAACCCCAAGCTTTCGTGGGCTTGTAGTTACCAACGACGCCTGCTTGGCCGGAATGGCCCCCAACCCGGGTCACCCGGCCCTACCCCGAATCGCCGGGGGGACCCCAGGGACAAGCCCCGCAGGCGTTTTCCTCCCGCGAGCCTGGCTCGGCACCGAGAATGGCCCGCTCGGCGGGCCTGGTCCCTATCCCAATGGACGACGGCCGACCCCACCCCGGGGGAATTCGCCCGAATACCCACTATAGTCGATTTGGGGGCTGAGGTTGCAGCCTCCGGGAACCCTGTAGGCCACACATGAAGCTCACAGACGTCGATCCCCTCTTCACCCCCAACTCGGTCGCGGTCTTCGGCGCCAGCGACAACCCGGAAAAGGTGGGGGGCGGGGTGTTCCGCAACATCCTCGAGGCGGGCTTCAACGGTCAGTGCTACCCCATCAACACCAAGCGCCAGAAGGTCCAGGGACAGCGCTGCTACAAGTCCCTGGCCGATCTCAACAAGCACGTGGACCTGGCGGTGATCGCCACCCCCGCCGCCAGCGTGCCAGAGATCCTCGACCAGTGCGGCGAGTTTGGCGTGCGAGCCGCGGTGGTCCATTCCGCCGGCTTCGCCGAGCAGGGGGAGGGCGGGAGCGTGCTCCAGGAACGGCTGGTGGAGGCGGCGCGGCGCAACCGTATCCGGGTGCTGGGCCCCAACTGCCTGGGGGTGATGCGGCCCTCCCACGGGCTGAACGCGACCTTCGGCTCCGATCACGCCCGCCCCGGCCGGGTGGCCCTGGTGTCCCAGTCGGGCGCCATCTGTAGTGCGATGCTCGACTGGTCAGGCCCGCGCCAGCTCGGGTTCTCCGCGGTCGTGTCCCTGGGGGCGGCCGCCGACGTGGACTTCGGCGACATCCTGGACTTCCTGGCCCTCGATGCCCAGACCCAGAGCATCCTGCTCTACGTGGAGGGGATCAAGAACGCCCGGCGCTTCATGAGCGGGCTGCGCGCCGCCGCGCGCCTCAAGCCGGTGATCGTGGTCAAGACAGGCCGCTACCTGGACAGCTCGAGGGCGGCCAAGTCCCACACGGGGTCGATGGTGGGCTCCGACGAGGTCTTCCGCGCCGTGCTGGAGCGGGCGGGGGCGGTACGGGTGGAGGCGGTGGACCAGTTCTTCGCCGCTGCCCAGGTGTTCTCGCTGGGGCATCGGGTGGAGGGGGGGCGCCTGGCCATCATCACCAATGGCGGCGGGCCTGGCGTTCTGGCCATGGACCGGGCGGTGGAGCTCGGGCTGCACCTGGCGGCCTTCTCCGAGGACACCCGCAAGCGCCTCGAAGAGGTGCTGCCGCCCTACTGGTCCCACGGCAACCCGGTGGACATCATCGGCGACGCCTCCCCGGATCGCTTCGGCGATGCCCTCAAGGCCTGCGTGAACGACCGCGGGGTGGACGGTGCCATGGTCATCCTCACCCCCCAGGCGATGACCAGACCCTTGGAAACGGCCCAGAGCCTGGTGGAGGTGGCCAAGAAGAGCCGCAAGCCGGTGCTCGCCTGCTGGATGGGGGCCACCCGGGTGGCGGAGGCCCACCGGCTGTTTGCCACCAACGAGATCCCCCACTTCGAATCCCCGGAGGTGGCCACCGAGGCCTTCTCCTACCTTGCCGCCTATTCGCACAACCGCAAGCTCCTGATGCAGGTGCCGGGGCCCCTGTCGCGCTACCGGGAGCCGGATGTGGAGGGGGCACGCCTCATCATCGAGGGGGTAATGGCCCAGGCCCGCAAGGTGCTCTCCACCGTGGAGGCCAAGGCCATCCTCGCCGCCTTCCAGATCCCCACCACCCAGGCGGTGCTGGCCCGTAACGCCAACGAGGCCCTGATGGCGGCCCAGGCGGTGGGCTTTCCGGTGGTGATGAAGATCTGCTCCCCGGACATCCGCTACAAGTCCGACGTGGACGGGGTGCGCCTCAACATCACCGATGCCCAATCGGTGCGGCGCATGTACACGGAGCTGCTGGAGCGCACCAAGAAGCTTCGGCCGGAGGCCAACCTGGAGGGCATCACGGTGGAGCACATGGTCTCCACCCGTGCGGCGCGTGAGATGCGCATCGGGGTGGTGCGCGATCCCATCTTCGGACCGGTGATCACCTTCGGCGCCGGAGGCACCGAGGTCGATGTCCTTGAGGACCGGGCGCTGGCATTGCCCCCGCTCAACGATTTCATCATCCGCAACATGATCGAGCACACCCGGGTGGCGCGACTGATGGGCGCCTATCGCCACATGCCGCCCATGAACCGCCAGGCCCTGGCGCGCATCCTCCAGCGGGTCTCGGAGATGGTGTGCGAGCTGCCCGAGATCATCGAGATGGATATCAACCCCCTCATCGGCAACGACCAGGACGTGGTGGCGGTGGATGCGCGCATTCGGGTGGACTACCGCCCCCCCCAGGCCCCCCGCTACGGCCACATGGCCATCCACCCCTACCCCGTGCACCTCATCGAGAGCGCCCAGCTCCCCGATGGCACAGATCTCATCATCCGCCCCATCCGCCCGGAAGACGCCCAGATGGAGCAGGAGTTCGTCCGGGGGCTTTCCGAGCAGACCAAGTACTTCCGCTTCATGCAGGCCCTCAAGGAGCTGCCCCCGGAGATGCTGGTGCGCTTCACCCAGATCGACTACGACCGGGAGATGGCCCTGATCGGGGTGGTGGCGGGGGAGAACGGCGAGGAGGAGGTGGGTGTGGCCCGCTACATGTCGCGCCTGGGGGAGGACACCTGCGAGTTCGCCATCGTGGTGGCCGACCGCTGGCGCCAGCGGGGGCTGGGGTCAAGGCTGATGCGCTCGCTGATGCAGAACGCCCGGGAGCGGGGCCTGCGCATCATGGAAGGGGAGGTCCTCTCCGCCAACAACCGCATGATCGCGCTGGTGAAGTCGCTCGGCTTTCGGGTGGAGCGCGACCGTCAGGACCCCAGCATCAAACGGGTCATCAAGGTGCTCTAGGCCTCGGGGGCATCCCCTTTGGCGCGGCTCGCGCGGTAGGCCGCGGAGCGGCGGTCGCCACCGCGGGCCAGGGGTGTGGCCCGCCGGTTCAGTTGAGCGCCGATCTTTTCCACGAAGGCCTCGTCGCCCAGCACCCAGGCCTTGTTGGTGCTGTCGCGAATGACCTGGAGGGTAGCCCCGTCGAGGGGAGTGCCAAAGCCGGCCCGGTAGGCCTCGGCCCGCGCGGCGGGGTCAGCGCCCAGGGCGCTGTAACTGGGGTGGGGCGTGACCAGGGCATCCTCCTGGCCCGTCGCATTAAAGGCGTAGCTCGACCAGCCGTAGTCATCGGGCGTCTTGACCAGCCCCTTGCGCACCGGGTTGAGCTCCAGGTAACGGCTGCAGGTGAGGAGGTAGGCGTCGGGATCCAGGAGGGTAGCCCGGTAGCGCCCCTCCCAAAGGGTCCCGGTTCGGCCGTAGCGGCGGTTGAAGTACTGCACGTAGTAGCGGCCCAGGGACTGGAGCAGCTTGCCCAGCCCCTCTTCCGTGCTCGGGGTGGCGACCAGGTGCAAGTGATCGGGCATCAGGACGTAGGCATGCACCGCGCACCCATGCTTGACCGCCCCCTCCGCCAACCGTTCCCAGAGGAACCAGTAGTCCTCCTCGTCCAGGAGGATGCGCTCGCGGTTGTTGCCCCGCTGGATCAGGTGCTGTGGATAGCCCGCCACCTGGAATCGCGACAATCTCGCCATCGGCCCAATCGCTGCGCTGCAGCGCCCCCGAAACGATGCTGGGTGAGCGGGGTCCGCTGGGGGCCCCTAAGCAGGGCACAATACAACGATTCCTGTCGGGCTGAAAGGATGGCGGAGACAGGGTGCGAGCGGCCCGGTCAAACGCCCGGGGCGGCGTGGGGACGAAGGCCCCTCAGAACTCCAGCGTCAGCCTCAGCCCGGCGATCCAGCCCTTGGGATGCTCTCCGTCCCGATAGCGGTCATCCATGTATTGGAGATCCGCGGTCAGGGCCAGGTGCTCGTCAACGGCGAGGCGGTAGTAGGTTTCGAAGACGTGGCTGTGGATCAGGTCGCTGCTCCCGCCGGGCAAGTAAGCATAGGCGATGCCTATGTTATCGCCCTCGCGCCCCCAGGTCCCACCCTTTAAGTCAAGCCCTCCCGAGTAGAGGGCCTTGAAGTCCACTGCCGCGCTGTCGGATTGCCAGCCCAGGCGCAGGAAGGCACCCACCCCCTCGCCAAGGGCCTGGTCGAACGACAGGCTCAGGGCGGCACGGCGCTCCAAAGCGCTGTTGGCGGCGTTTGGGAAGGCCTTGGAACTGCCGGAGTACATGACCCGGTAATTGCCCTCGCCGAGGGGGGTCTCGATGTGGTAGTCCGCCTCCGCCGCATAGAAGTTGTAGTTGCGTCCCGCGCTATTCTCCCCCACGTTCATGCCAATGCCGCTAAATGTCCAGTCCTGGTACTTCCACACCAGGACGCTCCCCCAGTCGTAGGCCGGGAGGAAGGCTTCGCGGTCATTGACGAAGGCGCCGTTCATGAATTGGGTGTACTCGTTGTTGGCGTAGGCGTTCTCATCCACGTAGAAGGCGGGGTCGATGATGCCCCCCGTGACTTCGAGGGTGCTGTCGGCGGCGAGCTCGAAGGTGCGGGAGTACCAGGCCTCCAGCAGGTAGCTGCGATTGCGGCCGTTGATATGCCTGACGTCGGCCTGGAGGTCCGCGTTCCAGGGGGCAAAGGCGAAGGGTGACACCGGATTGAGGGCGTTCCCGGCGGCCAGACCGAGCTTGAGGAAGATCTCGTCCTGGGCGGTGGGCCGGTAGGTGAGGTCGGGCTGGAAGGGAGCGGCACCGCGGCAGCTGTCTGGTGCGTTGGTTTTCCCCGAGAGCCACTGGCACTGGACGGCGGCAGAGAGCACCCCGCCGATGGCGAGCTCATCGGTGACCTGGGCGGCACCCAGGGGCGGGGCCGCGAGCGCGAGGCCAGCGGCTAGCAGTGTGGGCCAGATACGCATGAGCAGCCTCCCCTCGCGGCAGGGCAGTGGTGTTCCCCCGAGACAAGGGGGCGCGCGCCAATTATAGGGGAAGCACTCAGGGTTTTCCCCTGCCTCAGGGGCGGGCGGAAGCGCTACACTAACCGGGGATCGCTACCCGCCTTTTTGGCCGAGTCAGCGGTCGGTGGGCCAGCGCAGTAACTGCCAAGGAGTCGAGACCATGGAGACCCCGAAGAACCGCATCCAGCAGGTTGGCGATCTGATGGTTGATGGTTTCCACTACGCGGCCCTGTTCGTCATCGGTGCCACGGTGATCTGGTCGGCGGTCTACGAGTATCTGCACATCATGGCCAAGGGGCATGCGGAGCTCAAAGACATCCTGCTGCTCTTCATCTACCTGGAGCTCGGGGCGATGGTGGGGATCTATTTCAAGACCCACCGTTTGCCGGTGCAGTTTCTCATCTACGTGGCGATCACCGCGCTGGCCCGGCACCTGGTCATTGACGTGCAGCAGGTCTCCGATAGCTTCCATCTCTACCTGCTGATGAGTATCACCGCGGCCATCCTGGTGCTCAGCCTGGCCGTACTGGTGCTGAGCTACTCGGTGCGCCGCTTTGGCCAGCCCGAGGACGAGCAGTAGGGTTGGGGTGCGTGGCGCGGAACCTGGCCGTGCGATTTCCTGCCCTGTTCTTCGGCCATGGCAACCCGTTACTGACGTTGTCGAGCAATTCCTATACCCGGGCCTGGGGCGAGATCGGGGCCCGGTTACCCCGACCTCGCGCCGTACTCTGCATCTCCGCCCATTGGTACGGACCGGGTACCCGAGTCACCGCCATGCCGGCCCCGCGGACGATTCACGACTTTGGGGGTTTCCCCCCCGAGCTCTATGCCATCGAGTATCCGGCACCCGGCGATCCGGTGTTGGCCGAGCGGGTTCAGACCCTTCTAGCACCGGTCCCTGTGACCCTCGACCAAGCCTGGGGGCTCGACCACGGTACCTGGGCGGTACTCCGCCACCTCTTGCCCACTGCCGATATACCCGTGGTGGAGCTGAGCCTGGACGCGGGGGCGATCCCACCGCACCACTACCGACTAGGCCAGTGCTTGGCGCCGCTGCGCTTAGAGGAGGTGCTGATCATCGGCACCGGGAACCTGGTCCACAACCTGCGCGCTTACGTCTGGGATCGACCCCAGTCGCCGGCCGCTGACTGGGCGCTGCGCTTCGAGCGGGCGGCGCGGCGGCTGATATCGGAGCGGGATCATGGTGCACTGATCGACTATCAGCGGATCGATCCGGAGGCCAGGCGTGCAGTCCCAACCCCGGACCACTACCTGCCACTGCTCTACGTGCTGGCCCTGCAGGATGCGGAGGATAGGGTGAGCTTTCCTGTCGAGGGGATCGACGGTGGGAGCATCTCGATGCTTGCGGTGCAGATCGGATGAAATCACTGGCCCCGGGTGTCCATAACCGCTATCAGAGATGCTGGATGTACGCCCACGATCCACTCGCGCCCTGATCGCAATTCTTCATTCTTCAAGGAGCTCAACCCGGTGCTACGTAATCCCTGGTTCTATGTTGCGGTGGCGGTGCTCGGGATGGTTTCCGGCTATCTATTGCGCACCCAGCTCATCGAGCCCCAGGAGATCGGCGCCATCTGCACCGCGGAGCAGGTCCCCTTCTGGTGCCAGATCCGCCACGGGATCATCCTGGGCCTAGTCCAGGGCCCCTGGCCCTGGGGCGGCGCCCTGCTGGTGGGCATCAGCCTGCTCCTGCCCCGTTCCCTGGCGCCAGTCCCCCTGGTGGCGGGGATGTGGCTCGGAGGGGCGCTGCTCTTCGTCTACAGCGCCAAGCTGGGGGCCCTGGCGGTGGTGACGGGGCTGCTACGGGGTATCACGCTGGGGGAGCCAGCCCCGGAGCTCCCGGCCTAGGGTAGCGAGCCAGGGGAGGGCGAGCAGTACCAGGAGTCCCATCCAGAGCATGGCGGGCCCGTTGTTGGGGCCGTCATAGCAGAAGGGGGCGGAGCCGAGCAGGATCAGCGCCAGCCAGGCCTCCGCCCGGCCCCGCCCCTGCGGACCCAGCCCCCGCAGCAACAGCGTCAGCCCGAGCAGGGCCGAGGGAAGGAAGTACATCCAGGGGATGTCCTGGTGGCGCAAGTTCACCGCGAGCCCTAACCCCAGCACGGCGGCCGGGTAGGCCCCGGCGAAGAGGAGCAGCGACAGCCCTAGGGCGCGGTCCGGCAGGCGGCCGGGGCGTCGCAGCCAGGTGAAAAGGGCGCTGAGGGGTGCGGGGCGGGAGCGCGCCGCCTCCCCGGGGCTGGCCGCCAGCAGGCTCAGGAAGCCCGCGCCCCCCAGGGCGATCAGCCCCACCCCCCCATAGTTGGCAAGGGTGCCACCCCAGCCCAAGCTGACCTCCGCCGCGTGGCGCCAGCCGAGGATCAGAAGGCTGCCGATCGCCTGCCCCAGGACGAGGGCGAGCGGCCCGTGCCAGCCTGCGGCCCCTCGCCAGGCCGCCAGGCTCAGCACCCCTCCCGCCACCGCGGCCACCAGGGCCAGCCAGAGCCAGTGGGGCCACTCGCTCACCGGGCCGGTGAGGGGGAACTTGGTCTGGCGATCCACCGTCAGGATCCCCCAGTAGCCCCCCGCGGTGCCCTCGTGGATCCGCTTCCAGGGCTGGTCCAGGGCCTCGATCAGGTTGTAGGGGACCCCCAGCCGGGCGGCACTCTGGATGAAGCTCCGCACGAAGCGGGCCTGATCGACGATGCTGGCCTGGGCCTGCTGGCGTGGCGGCCCGGCGCTCGGCCAGCCGGTCTCGCCGATCGTGACCGGCTTGCCGGGAAAGGCGGCGAGAAAGGCCTTCAAGACCTGTTCCAGCTCCCCCTGGGCCGCGCTGGAGGGGGGCGCGGGATCACCCCAGTAGGGCAGGATGTGCACCAGGATGCGGTCCACGTAGCCCGCCATCTGGGGGTACTGGTACCAGAAGTCGTAGACGTCGGCGTAGGCAACCGGGACTTCGAGCTGGGCCTTCACCCCCTCGATGAGGGCCCCCAAGCGGTCGTAGGGCAGCTCGCGGCGCAGCAGCACCTCGTTGCCCACCACCGCCAGCTTGACCACGTCCGGATAGGCCTTGGCCAGGCGTATCAGCTCCCCGATCTCCGCCTGGTCATGGGCTCGATCCCCCGAGATCCAGGCCCCGAGCATCAGGGTCAGCCGGTTGGCGCGGGCGGTGCGCAGCACCGCCTCCGCCGAGCCCCGGGTCGAGTAGAGGCGCAGACAGCCGGTGATGGCGCTCAGGGCCTTGAGGTCGCTCTGGATGATCGCCTCCGGCACCCGGTCGTTGGGGTCGGTGGGGCTGTGGCCAGGGGCATAGGGGGTGTAGGAGAGGCAGTCGTAGCGGCCCCCCGACACATCCGGCAGATCCACCGGTCGGCCCATCTGCTGCCAGAAGAGGAGGTTCCCGGCGACGGCACAGAGGAGGACGGCAAGGCGCAGCAGCATCGGGGGGATCCGGGGACGGGCAAGGTGGCCCGATTATAGAGGCGCCGCGGTGGCGGGGCGACGCGGGTCTGGGGCGCCCCCATTCAGCCCCTGGCGAGGGCGCGCACCGGCGGCTGCCTCACCAGGGGGTAGACCGCTGCGGTGCCCGCCAGGCCCACAGCCAGGGCACTGCCCAGCACCCCGATCAGCCAAAGCTCGGGGTTGAGCTGGTAGGGGAGCCCGAACAACCCCTCCGCCAGGACTTTGCCGGTGAGCTCCGCAAACAGGGAGGCGAGGAGCCCCGAGAGGAGGCCCAGGGCGCCGAACTCCACCCCGATCGCCGCTAGGAGCCGCCCGCGCCGGGCCCCCAGGGTGCGCAGGATGGCGATGCCCGCGGTGCGCTCCTCGATGTGGCCCTGGATGCCCGCCACCATCACCAGGACCCCGGCGGCGAGGGTGAAGAGGAAGACATATTCCACCGCCAGTACCCCGCGGTCGATCAGGCCCCGTACCTGGACCATCAGGGCGTCCACGTCCAACAGGGTCACATTGGGAAACTGGCGCAGCAGCTCCGCGGTGAGGCCCTCGCGGTGGGGCGGCTGATAGAAGCTGGTGATGGCGGTGGCGGGGAGGTCGGCCAGCAGCCCCGATGTCCCGACCACGAAGAAGTTGGCGTTGAAGCTGTCCCACTGCACCGACCTCAGGCTGGTCACCCTGGCGCTGATCTCCCTGCCCGCCACCAGGAAGGTCAGCCGGTCCCCCAGCCGGATGCCCAGGGTCTGGGCCAGGCCCGCCTCCACCGAGAAGGCGGGCTCGGGGTCGGGCCCCTCGCCCCACCAGTGCCCGGCCACCACCCGGTTGTCCGGGCGCAGGGTCCGGGTCCAGCTCAGGTTGAACTCACGCGCCGCGAGGCGCTCCGCCCGGGGGTCCGGATAATCCTCGGGGCGCAGCTCCCGTTCGTTCAGGCGCACCAGGCGCCCGCGGATCATCGGCGCGAACGCCACCCTTCCGATCCCCCTCTGGGTGAGGAAGCCCTCCAGAGGGGCCACCTGCTCGGGCTGGATGTTGATCAGGAAGCGGTTGGGGGCCTCCGCGGGCAGGGTCTCGTGCCAGCGCTGCAGCAGGTCCACCCGCACGATGGCGAGCAGGAGCAGCGCCAGGATGCCGAGTCCGAAACCCAGCACCTGCAGCCAGGTCCCGCCGCGGCGACGGGCGAGGGTGGCCAGGCCCAGACGGGCCACCCCCCGGGTCCTGGGCTGCACCCAAGCGATGAGCCGAATCAGTAGGTAGCCCATCAGGGCGAGTGCCCCCAGGGTGGCCGCCACGGCCAGAACCAGGATGCTGGCCAGCTCCACCTCCCCGGCTTGCCAGTAGATCAGTCCCACCAGGGACCCGGCAGCCGCGAGAATGGCCAGCCACTCGGAGGGGGGCGGCGAGCCCAGGTCTTGGCGCAGCGCCCGCAGGGGCGGCACCCGGGCCAGGTGCAGGAGCGGCGGGGCGCCGAACCCGAGGAGCGTCGCCAGTCCCACCCCGAGCCCCACCACCAGGGGTTGCCCGGAAGGGGGCGGCAGGTCCCCGGCGAACCAATGCCCCACCAGGGCGCTGAGCCCGAATTGGGCGAGGTACCCGAGCAGCCCCCCGATCCCGCTGGCGATGAGCCCGAACAGGAGCAGGCGCAGCCAGAGCAGTTGCTGCAGCACCCGCCGGGGCGCCCCCAGGCAGCGCATGATGGCGGCCGCCTCGGTCTGGCGCTGGACCAGGCGGTGGCTCGCAAGGGCGATGGCCGCCCCGGCCACTAGCAGGGTCACCAGGGTGGCCAGGGACAGAAAGCGAGCGGCACGGTCGATGGCGGCCCCCAGCTCCGGGCGCGTGTCCCGGGGATCCAGCAGGCGCACACCCGGTCCCAGGTGGGGCTGGAGCCAGTCGCGATAGGCCTTGACCGCCCCCTCCTCCCCCGCCACCAGCAGCCGGTAATGGACGCGGCTGGCGGGGCTGATGAGGCCCGTGGCGGGCAGATCGGCGCTGGAGAGCAGCACTCTGGGGGCGAGCTGAAAGAGCCCCCCGGTGCCTCGATCCGGCTCCTGGGCGATCAGGCGCCCGATGCGCAGCTCGGCCTCCCCCAGGCGCAGGCCATCCCCCACCCCTAGCCCGAGGAGCAGGGGCAGGCGCGGCTCCACCCAGACCTCCCCCGCGCCGGGGCCGGCCGCCGCCGGCTCGTCCACCCCCTCGGGTGCGCCCCGCGTGCGCAGTTGGCCCCGCAGGGGGTAGGCCTCGCTCACCGCCTTCACCTGCACCAGCTGGGGCTCCCCCTCCCCCAGCACCACGCTCGGAAACTCCTGGGTTTCGGCGGTGCCCAGACCCAGGGCCAGGGCCTGGTTGCGCAACCGATCAGGCAGGGGTTGGGCGGATTCGATGCCCAGGTCCGCCGCGATCAGCTCGTTGCCCTGACGGTGGATCGCCCGGCCCACCCGATCGGTGAAGAACCCCACGGCGGTGACAGCCGCCACCGTCAGCACCAGGGCGCTGGCGAGCAGACGGGAGTCGCCGCTGTGCCAGTCCCGCCACAGCAGGCGCAGGGCCAGGCGCCAGCGTTTCAGGGTGCCTCCCCGAGCCGGCCCTCGGCCAGCAGTAGCCGCCGGTCGCAGGCGTCCGCCAGGGCCCGATCATGGGTGACCAGCACCAGCGCGCTCTGGATGTCGCGGCGCAGGGCCAGCAGGAGGTCGATGATCTGCTCGCCGGTGCGCAGATCCAGATTGCCGGTGGGCTCGTCGGCGAACAGCAGCCGGGGCCCCGGGGCGAAGGCCCGCGCGATGGCCACCCGCTGCTGCTCCCCCCCGGAGAGCTGGTGGGGATAGTGGCGGGCCCGAGCGCTGAGGCCCACCTGGTCGAGGGCCCGGCGGGCCCGCTCGGCGGCGGCAGGCAGGTCCGCCAACTCCAAGGGCAGGAGCACGTTCTCGAGGGCCGTGAGGGTGGGCAGGAGCTGAAAGCTCTGGAACACGAAGCCCACCCGGCCGGCCCGCAGGGCGGCACGCTGGTCCTCGTCCAGCGGCGCGAGGGGCTCCCCACAGAGACTGATCTCCCCTCGGGTGGGCTGGTCCAGCCCGGCGAGCAACCCAAGCAGGGTGGATTTCCCTGAGCCCGAGGCGCCGAGGATGGCCACCGCTTCCCCGGCGCTCACCCGCAGGTCGAGGTCGTGGAGGATGGTCAGGGAACCACCGGGACCGTTAACATCTTTGCCGAGGCCCTGGGCTTCCGAAAGAATGGTAGGGGATGTTTCGACCATGATCCGGTGGGTATGGGTAATGCTCCTGACCGCGTTCCTCAGCGCCGCGCGGGCCGAGGCGCCGCTGATCCTGGTGCTCGGCGACAGCCTCAGCGCCGCCTACGGCATCCGCCCCGAGCAGGGCTGGGTGGCACTGCTCGAAGAGCGCCTGAAGGAGCAGGGCCCGGAGCAGCGCATCCTCAATGCCAGCATCTCCGGGGAGACCACCGCGGGCGGCGTGTCGCGGCTACCGGACTTGCTCAAGGCCCACCAGCCAGCCCTGGTGGTGATCGCCCTGGGGGCCAACGATGGGCTCCGCGCCCTGCCCCTCGCCCAGCTACGTACCAATCTGGAGCGGCTGGTGAGCCAGAGCAAAGCGGCCGGCGCCCATGTGCTGCTGGTGGGCATCACCCTGCCGCCGAATTACGGTGCGGGCTACGTGCAGCGCTTTCAAGAAACCTTCAAGACCGTGGCGGGCGAGGCCAAGGTCCCCCTGGTGCCCATGCTCCTCACCGGGGTGGCGGAGCACCGGGGGCTGATGCAGCCCGACGGCTACCACCCCACCGCCGAGGCCCAGCCGATCATGCTGGAGAACGTCTGGACCCAGCTCCGACCCCTCCTGTGGCGTACCCTCCCCAAGCCGGCGCCCTGAGCCCTAGCTGACCCAGGTCAAGGCGCCGCGATCGTGGCGCGCTCTAGCATCCTGCCAAAGGGTCTATGGTGGGCAAACCATGGGGAAGATCGCGCAGTTTCTCAGTACCGACCACCGCGATGGCGACCGCTCCCTGGTCGCCCTCGAGGGGGCACTGGACGGGGGAGACTGGGCCGGGGCGGACGGACACCTGAGCGCCGTGGGGGCGTCCCTGGAGCGCCACTTCGGCGCCGAGGAGTCGGAGCTGTTCCCTGCCCTGGAGGCCCGTCATCCCATGGCCATGGGACCGACCGCGGTGATGCGCGGCGAGCACGCCCAGATGCGGCAACTGCTCGCGGACCTGCGCGACGCCCTGGAGCGACGCGACGCCGAGGACTGCCTGGGGCTGTGCGAGACCCTGCTCCTGATCCTGCAGCAGCACAACACCAAGGAGGAGCACATCCTCTACCCCACGGCGGACGCCGCCCTGGGCGCGGAGGCCGCAGGGGTCCTGGCCCGTCTGCAGGCACAGGGGTGGAGCACCACCTCGATGTAAGCGACCTGGATCCGCCCGAGCCCCTCGAGCGGATCCTCGACGCCCTGGCCGATCTGCCCCGGGGGGATTGGCTGCACATCCAGCACCGGCGGGAGCCCTTCCCCCTCTACCGCATGCTCCACGACCTGGGCTATCGCTGGCATACCCGCAGCCTCCCCGGGACCGGGATCGAGCTATTCGTCTGGGAAGCCGGCGCGGCGGTCCCGGGGGAGATCGCCGACGAGGTCCCCCTGTGCTGAATACCTCGGGGCTGGCGCTGGATCAGGCGCCGCCCCTCTGGGTCCCCCTCGGTTTCTTCCTCGCGGCACCCCTCTACCTGGCAGCGGCGGGGCTGCTCCTCGCCCTGGGCGGGGCGAGCCTCTGGACCTCGCGCTGGACCCCTGGGGCCCTGGCGACGGTGCACCTGATCCTGCTGGGCTTCCTCAGCCAGGTGATGTTCGGCGCCCTGCTTCAGGTGTTTCCGGTGCTGGCGGGGGCCCCGGTGCCACGGGTTGCAGGGGTGAGTGCGGGGCTGTTGGGGCTCCTCAACCTGGGGGTGCCGCTCCAGTGCGGGGGCTTTCTCAGCGGGGAGCGGGCCCTGCTGGTGACGGGGTCCCTGCTGGTGGCGGCGGCGGTGGTCCTGCTGCTGGGGGCGGCGGGTGGGTCCCTGCTGCGGGCCCAGGGATCCCGACACACCCTGATCGCCATGGGCCTGTCGCTACTCGCTCTGCTGGTCACGGCCGCGTTGGGTCTGGGGCTGGTGGGCGGCCTGGTGGGGCTCTGGGGCATCCCCGACCTGGCGGGCTGGACCGACGTCCACCTCTCCTGGGGTCTGTTCGGTTGGGCCGGGATCCTGCTGGTGGGGGTCTCCTACCAGGTCCTGCCCATGTTTTACCTCTCCCCCGAGCTGCCCCTGGCGCTGCGGCGCTGGCTTGCGCCCACCCTTTTCCTGGCGCTGATCCTGACCAGCCTCGCGGTCCTGCTCGGGGCGCCCGCGGCCCTGGCGGCCGGTCTCCTCGCCGCGGGGTTCCTCGCCTACGTGGGCAGCACCCACTGGTCTCTGCTCGAGCGGCGGCGCGCCCGGGCCGATGTGACCCTGGACTTCTGGCGTCTGGGTTTCCTGGCCATCCTGGTAGCAGTGCCAGGGGCTCTGCTCGGGCTCCCAACAATGAGCCTCGGAGTGCTGTTGCTCTTGGGGGTGATGGTGGGCATCCCCACCGGCATGCTCTACAAGATCGTCCCCTTCCTCGCCTGGTTCCACCTCCAGCAGGCCCAGATCCAGACCAGGCGCCTGGCGGTGCGGGTCCCCCATACGGGGCTCCTGCTCCCGGCGCGCCGGGCGAGGTGGCAATGGGCGCTCCACCTGGGGGCCCTGGGGGTCCTTCTGATCGGCCCCCTGGCGGGGGACCTGGGTGTGCGGTTCGGCGGGGGACTCCTGGTGCTGGCGGCCCTGCTGCTGGAGGCCAACCTGGGACAGACCTTCCTCAAGTATCTCAGGGTGCGCGCCAAGCTGGCCGCACCCCCGGTGGAGGGACGCGGATGAGGGCGCTGAATCCCTGGGGCCGCTGGCTCGGCATCGAGGGCGGCAGCGTGAGCCCCTCCGAACGAATGGCGGCGGCCCTGGGTGGTTTTCTCGGGATTGGCATGACCCTGGTGGTGAGCTCCTTCCTGCTCGACCTCCAGGGGGCGGCCTGGGTGGTGGCCTCCATGGGGGCAAGCGCGGTACTGCTGTTCGCCGTCCCCCACGGGGCCCTCTCCCAGCCCTGGAACCTGATCGGCGGCCACCTCCTCTCGGCCCTCATTGGCGTGAGCTGCGCCCGTTGGATCCCCCAGCCCCACCTGGCGGCGGCTCTGGCGGTGGGTGGGGCCATCGGGGTGATGCATCTGAGCCGCTCCATCCATCCCCCGGGCGGGGCCACCGCACTGGCGGCGGTAGTCGGGGGGGAGGGGATCCGCGCCCTGGGCTACGGCTACGTCCTCGCCCCGGTGCTGGTGAACCTCTTGGTGCTGCTCGCGGTGGCAGTGGGCTTCAACTACCTCTTCCCCTGGCGCCGCTACCCCGCGGAGCTGATGCGCCGCGGCCGCCAGGCCCGCCCGGGGGCCCCGCCGCCCATCGAGCACGAGGACCTGGTCTATGCCCTCAGCCAGATCGACTCCTTCGTCGATGTCACCGAGGAAGACCTGCTGCGGATCTATGAGCTGGCCACCGGGCACTCCTCCCGCACGGGGGTGAAGCCGGAGGCCCTGCGGGTAGGGGGCTGCTACAGCAACGGCCTCCACGGGGCGGCCTGGGCGGTGCGGCGCATCGAGCGCATCAGCGGCGAAGGGGACCAGGCCCGGGTCACCTACCGGGTGGTGGCGGGGGCGGAGCATCCCGATCGCGGCGCCCTGAGCCGTGAGGCCTTCTCCCAGTGGGCGGCCTTCCCGGTGGTGCTGAAGGGCGACACCTGGCAGCGGCTGGTAGTGCGCTGAGGCGCTCGCAGGGGACCAACAATCCCATCGTGAGCGGCAGGCAGTGACCCTCGGGTCGGGCACTACGCCGCGGGGGGAAACCCTGACATCCCCGCTGCCGGATGGGCTTGTCGGCATCGGGCCCTGCAATTCCTATGTGCTGCTCATCGGGATCCGCTGCGCCGCTGGGGCGCTGGGGCGCGGTTGCGGTGGCAGTGGGCCTTTCGCTAATCTCGATCCAGTTTCTGCGAAGGCAGGGTCCCTTTCGTCCGCACCGATTAGGAGGGGTTATGGCCTTAGAGGCTCAGGGCAACCAGGCTGAGCGAGGCGACGTGCTGCGGCTCTTTGTCAATGAGGCGGAGCGTGTCGCCATCGTGCAGGCCTTCCCTGGCCCCCGTGGCTGCCATCGCCGAGTCCCTCGATCGGGTGTCGCCCCTCTGCGCTGCGCTCGCCAGACAGCCGGCGCTGGCTGGCGCCGCTACCGCATCTGCTCTCGCCGAGCACCTATGCGCGACCCCCTGGGACATCTCCGCCTCCCTGGCCGTCTGCAAGGCGGCGCTCCCGGATACCGCGCGGCAGCTCCGTCAGGTCCAGGGCGATGTCGCGCTGTTGCGCTTCCATGAGCGCAACATCCTGGGCTGGATGGTGGTGACCACGGTCACGGACGGCTATGAGCACGAGGACGCCCCGCTGGCGAAGGCCTGGTTCGACGGAGTCGCTTTCCGCATCCGCTTTGGACGCGACCCCCCTGCCTGGAGGTGCTCACCGCCCGCTGGCGCCGCGGCAAGGCTGAGTTCGCCACCGAGCCCGCCCGTTACGACTACGGCAAGGACGACCTCACCCCGCGCGACCTGAACGACATCGGCTTCGACGATCCTGCGCTGCTCAAAGTCGACCTGGCTGTGGACTATCTCTGGAGCTGCATCTACCAGAAGGTCCCCAGCGAAAAGGTAGCCCCCCATAGGCCCCTCTCGCCGGCCAAGAAAGAGGGCCTGGGCAAATGGCTGAACATCCAGCTTGAGCAGTACCAGCGCCGCTTTTGCTTGGTGCTCGACCGTTTCGAGCTGGGCGGTGCGTTTGACTTGAACGCTGCCCTTAGGGAGATCCACAGGGCGTTGCCGCAGATCCATCTCATCGTCATCGACAGCGGTGCGACCAACGACCCCCGGGTGTTCGTCCTCCCGGCGACCCAGCTCGCCGCCGAGATCTATGACTGCCTGATCGCGATCGAGGCCCTGGAATGATCCCCGACATCCCCGTCGATACCCGCGTCGAGCTGCCCCGCTGCGGCACCTGGCCCCGCTCGGTGCACCTGTTCGACGAGGCGAGCGCGGACGCCGTCCTCGCCGCCCTGGCGGCCGAGCGGCCGCTCCTGGTGCGCGGCGAGCCGGGGGCCGGCAAGAGTCAGCTCGCCCGCGCCGCCGCCGCGGTGCTGGGGCGGGTCTTCGTCGCGAGCGTGGTCCACTCCCGCAGCGAGGCCCAGGACCTTCAGTGGGAGTACGTCGCGGTGGCCCGCCTCGGGGAAGCCCAGGTGCTCGCCCGCGTCCCGTCGCACCTTGGCCACCGGGAGCGGCTCGACCCCAGGCGCTACCTGATCCCGGGGCCCTCTGGTGGGTATTTGACTGGGAGTCCGCCAGTGCCCAGGTCCGGGAGCTCAGTCTGTGCAAGGCGAGCCCCCCGGCGGCACCCGAGGGCTGGACCCCCGACAAGGGCGCCGTGCTCCTCATCGACGAGATCGACAAGGCCGAGGCGGACCTCCCCAACAGCCTGCTGGAGACCCTCGGCAACGGTGCCTTCCCCGTGCCCTGGCTGGACGAGCCGGTGGGGCTGCGGCCCGGTGTCCCGCCGCCCCTGGTGGTCGTAACCACCAACGAGGAGCGCGAGCTGCCCGCCGCCTTCCTGCGCCGCTGCCTGGTCCTCAAGCTCGATCTGCCGAGGGACTCCGCCGACCTGATCGCCTGCCTGGTCAAGCGCGGCGGCGAGCACTTCGGGGCCGACTGCACCAAGGCCGTCCGCACCCTGGTGGCGGAGCAACTGGTCAAGGACCGCGCCCGCGCCCTCGATCTGGCCCGACCGCCCCCCGGTCAGGCCGAATATCTGGATATCCTGCGTGCCCTCATCAACGCCCGCGGCAAGAGCGCGGCCAAGCAGAAGGCCCTGTTCCAGCGCATCGCCCGCTTCGCCCTCGACAAGACGGGGGCGGCGGGGAAATGATCCATCCGGACCCCGGCGCATGCCTTGGCGCCGATCCGCGCCCCTGGTGTCCTTATCTCGTCCCCACGCTCCGCGCGGGAATACCTTTTTGGCCGCTCCTGCGGCCTGGTGGCTTGCTCGACGCCGGAGCGTCGGCCCTTGCTCCCACGCTGGAGCCTGGGAGCCATAGGGGGGCGCTCCACCCTCGGAGCCAGTGCCCCGGCAGGGTCCGCTACCTGGAGCGCCCCCCGCTCGGGGCTCCCTCATGAAGCGCGGCGCCCCCGGCCGAGCCGACCTCATCGACTGGGCGGCGACCCTGGACGCGGACCGGCTAGGACGGCTGGCCGAGGGGTTAGGATACGTAGCTGAGCCGGAATCCGAGTCGCTGGCGAAAGGCGTTGCTATCGAGGTGCCCTCGGGAGCGCTCCGGCTGGAGGCTTCTCCGGCCGCGGCGACCATGGGGCGCCACCGCCAATACCGCCTCGTCGAGCGCCGCCAGCTCGCCCCGCCGCCCGAGCCCGCACCACCGCTGGCCGCTGAGCCCCCCGTCGAGCCCCTTGGTCCCCCACCGCCCCTGCTTCCCTGGGGGCGCCTCTGGCCCTTCCTGCATGCCGCCCTCGGCGACCTGGCGGAGCGCCACCGCATCGACCTCCCCCGCCTGGTGGATGCCTGCTCCCGCCTCCAGCCCCCGCGCCGGCTCCCCAGGCTCAAAGGCCAGCGCTGGGCCCGCGAGGGTCAGCTCATCCTGGATCTGCACCCCCGACTCTACCCCTTCTGGGACGACTTCAACGCCCTCAAGGCCGCCCTGCCGCGCCTGCGCGGGGC
>CAZFHV010000017.1:0-28704 GCA_964519095.1 uncultured Chromatiaceae bacterium
CAACGGCCTGGGTTACGGGGAGCCGGGCAGCGGTCGGGTGCTGAACCTGGTCTACAACCCCCAGGGGCCGAGTCTGCCCCCACCCCAGTGCGGCCTGGAGGCGGACTACCGGCGCGTGCTCGCGGAGCGTCACGGGGTGCGTTTCAACGCCCTCTTGACCCTCACCAACATGCCGATCCGCCGCTTCGGCAGCCAGTTGCTATCCAAGGGGCAGTTTCACAGCTACCTGGGGTTGCTCAAGGCCGCCCACCGCGACGACAACCTGGACTCGGTGATGTGCCGGACGCTCCTGAGCGTGGATTGGCGCGGTCAGGTCTACGACTGTGACTTCAACCAGATGCTGGATCTACCCCTGCGCGGTGCCGATGGCCGGGCGCTGCGACTCCCTGAGCTGAGCGCGGTGGAGTTGGATGGGCGACCGATCCGGGTGGGCGAGCATTGCTTCGGCTGCACGGCGGGGCAGGGGAGTAGCTGTGGCGGTGCCCTGGCGGCTTAGGGTGTCGCCGTGGAGTTAGGGGGCATCGCCCGCGCCGACGATCGGCCGCGGCTGTCGCTGATCGTCCCTGCGTTGGACGAGGGGGCGATCGTCGAGCCTCGTCTGGCCGCGCTCCAAGGATTACGCGCCGAGGGTTGCGAGCTGATCCTGGTGGATGGGGGCAGCGGGGATGGCACCGCGGAGCTTGGCGCTCCCCATGTGGATCGCCTGGTTCGGAGCGAGCCCGGCCGGGCCCGCCAGATGAATCGTGGAGCGGCGGCCGCCCAGGGGGGGGTGCTCTGGTTCCTGCACCTCGACACCCGCCCCTACGCGGGCGCGGAGCGGGATCTGCTCGATGCCCTCGGCCAGGGCGAGGGCTGGGGCCGTTTCGACGTGCGCCTGAGCGGGGGGGCGGCTGCCTTCCGCCTGATCGAGACCCTCATGAACGCCCGCAGCCGCCTCTCGGGTATCGCCACCGGGGACCAGGGCATCTTCGTCAGCCGCTCCCTGTTCCAGCGGGTCGGCGGCTACCCCGAGATCCCCCTCATGGAGGACATCGCCCTGAGCCGCCGCCTCAAGGCCCACGGCCGGCCCCTCTGCCTGCGAGGACGGCTCGAGACCTCCAGCCGCCGCTGGGAGGAGCGGGGCGTCTGGCGGACCGTGCTCCTCATGTGGCGGCTGCGTCTCGCCTACGCCCTTGGGGCGGACCCGGCGCGCCTGGCGGCGCGCTACGGCCAGTGCAGTACCCCGCGGCGCGCCTGCTGATCTTCGCCAAGGCCCCCGAGGTCGGGCGGGTCAAGACCCGGCTGGCGGGGGCGCTGGGGGCAGAGGGGACCGCGGCCCTGTCGCAGCGGCTGTTGGTGGACACGGTCGATCGGTACGCTCTCGCCCGTCTCGCGCCGATGGAGCTCTGGTGCTGGCCCGAGCCGGACTACCCCCTGTTCCGGGCCCTGGAGCGGCGCTATGGCGCGAGCCGCCATCGCCAGGAGGGGTCGGACCTGGGTGAGCGGATGCTCTCGGCCGCCCGCTCGGCCCTGGGCCGTGGCCAATCGGCCATGCTGCTCGGCACGGACTGCCCCGCGCTGGGGCCCGAGCATCTGCGCACCGCCCTGGAGGCACTGGAGAGCCGCGACGCGGTGCTCGGACCGGTGGAGGACGGGGGCTATGCCCTGTTGGGCCTCAAGCGGGCGGAGCCTCGCCTTTTCGATGGCATTCCTTGGGGCAGCGGGGCGGTGGCGGAGCTGACGCGGGCGCGGATGGGTGCCCTGGGCTGGGCCTGGTGGGAGCTGCCGCCCCTGTGGGACCTGGATCGGCCGGCGGATCTGGCGCGGCTCGCGGCCCTGCCACGCTGGGCAGTGAGCGGGGGCTCAGCGCTGCAGGATCAGCTCCAGCACCGCCTTGCTGCCGAAGTAGGCCAGGATGAGGATCAGGTAGCCGCTCAGGGTCCAGATCAAGGCGGTGCGACCCCGCCAGCCGTAGCGGACCCGGCCTAGCAGCAGGGTGCCGAACAGGAACCAGCCCAGGATGGAGAGCACGGTCTTGTGGACCAGGTGCTGGGCGAACATGTCCTCCAGGAAGACGAAGCCCGAGAGCAGGGCCAGGGTGAGGAGCGCGAAGCCCGCCCCGATCATCTCGAAGAGCAGCGTCTCCATGGTCTGGAGCGGCGGCAGGGCGCGGACGAAGCCCCCGGGATGGCGCTGGCGCAGGTGCTGGTCCTGGATGGCCAGCAGCACCGCCTGGACGCTGGCGAGGGTGAGCAGGCTGTAGGCCAGCATGGATGTGAGCACGTGCAGCTTCAGCGCCCAGGTGGCCTCCTGGCGCAGCAGATGCAGGCCCGGGAAGCGGATGTCGAGGTAGACCGTCACCGCTGCCACGGGAAGGAGCAGGATGCCGAGGTTCTCCACCGGCTTGGTGAGGCTGGAGAGCAGCAGGAGCAGCACCACCGTCCAGGAGGCGAGGGACAGGGCGGTGAAGAAGCCCAGGTTGATCCCCGGCGGGACCAGGATCTCCTGATAGAGCACCAGGGTATGGGCCAGTACCCCCGCGAAGCCGAGGAGCAGGGTCGGACCCCGGCCGGGGAGCTGGAGGCGGTCGCGGAAGAACAGCCGCAGGGTCAGCAGCAGCCCGCTCCCCCCATAGAGGGCGATGGCGATATAAGCGAGCAGGCTGTGGGTCATGGGGCGATCCTGGCTGTCGGGGCATCATGGCACAAATCGCCGGGGCGGGGAACGCGGCGCGGCGGACCCGGTCGGGCCGTCCGGGTTACTTTATAATTCAACGTTTAATTCCCCGGAGGCCCCAGGGCCCGGGGCATTCAGACCGAGGTCTTGCCATGTTCGAGAATCTCCAGGAACGCTTCGGCCGGGTGCTCAGCCGGCTGCGCGGCCAGGCTCGCCTGACAGAGGACAACATCAAGGACACCCTGCGCGAGGTGCGCATGGCCCTGCTGGAGGCGGACGTGGCCCTGCCGGTGGTGCGGGAGTTCGTGGAGCAGGTGCGGGAGAAGGCCATGGGGGAGGAGGTGCTGCGCAGCCTTACTCCGGGCCAGACCCTGATCAAGGTCGTCTACGACGAGCTGGTGCGGGTCATGGGCGCCGCCAACGAGCGGCTGAGCCTGGCCACCCAGCCCCCGGCGGTGGTGCTCATGGCGGGCCTGCAGGGCTCGGGCAAGACCACCACCGTGGCCAAGCTGGCCCGCTGGCTGCGCGAGCAGCAGCGCAAGTCCGTCATGGTGGTGAGCTGCGACGTCTATCGCCCCGCCGCCATCGACCAGCTTCAGACGCTATCCAAGGAGGTGGGGGCCGAGTTCTTCCCCAGTCATCCCGGACAGCGGCCGGTCGCCATCGCCGAGGAGGCCCTCTCCGCGGCGAAGCGCCGCTTCAAGGACGTGCTGATCGTGGACACCGCCGGGCGACTCCACGTGGACGAGGCGATGATGACGGAGATCCGCGCCATCCACGGGGCGCTCCGGCCCATCGAGACCCTGTTCGTGGTGGACAGCATGACTGGCCAGGATGCGGCCAACACGGCCCGGGCATTCAACGATGCCCTGCCCCTGACCGGGGTGATCCTCACCAAGGCGGATGGCGATGCCCGCGGCGGGGCGGCCCTGTCCATCCGCCAGCTCACGGGCAAGCCCATCAAGTTCCTGGGCGTGGGGGAGAAGACCGCCGCCCTGGAGCCCTTCTATCCCGACCGGCTGGCCTCCCGCATCCTGGGCATGGGGGACGTGCTCTCGCTGGTGGAGGAGGTGCACCGCAAGGTCGATCACGAGAAGGCCCAGGCCCTGGTCTCCAAGATCCAGGGGGGCAAGGACTTCGACCTCGCCGACTACCGCGAGCAGCTCGAGCAGATGAACCGCCTGGGGGGTATGGCCTCCCTGATGGACAAGCTCCCCGGCATGGGCCAGATCCCCGATGCGGTCAAGCAGCAGGTCGGGGACCGGGAGATCAAGAAGCACATCGCCATCGTCAACTCCATGACCCCCCGGGAGCGCAGCTTCCCGGACCTCATCAAGGCCTCCCACAAGCGGCGCATCGCCGCGGGCTCCGGCACCCAGGTGCAGGACATCAACCGCCTGCTCAAGCAGTTCGACCAGATGCAGCGGATGATGAAGAAGATGAAGGGTGGGGGCATGGCCCGCATGATGCGCGGCCTGCGCGGTCGCCTGCCCACCGGGCTGGGGCCGCGGGGCTTCGGTCGCTAGGGGCGCGCCCTTCGGGTAGCGCTGCCGGTCGCCGTCGCGCTGGCCAGGGCCTCGCCCAGGGGGTGAATTGTCTTCGGGTTGACCAGGGACTATCCTTCACCGCTTTTACTCCGCACCCACCGGCCATGAGCGGCAAGACCCTCTATCAGAAGATCTGGGATGCCCATCTGGTGCGTGTCGACCCCGACGACACGGCACTGCTTTACATTGACCGGCAACTGGTGCACGAGGTGACCTCGCCCCAGGCCTTCGATGGTCTGCGCCTGGCCGGGCGCAAGCCCTGGCGGGCGGAGGCCAACCTGGCGGTGCCCGACCACAACGTCCCCACGGTCGATCGCCACCAGGGCATCGCGGACCCGGTCTCGCGGCTGCAGGTGGAGACCCTGGACCGCAACTGTGCCGAGTTCGGTATCACCGAGTTCCACATGGGCGACGAGCGCCAGGGCATCGTGCACGTGATCGGCCCCGAGCAGGGCTTCACCCTCCCGGGCATGACCCTGGTCTGTGGCGATTCCCACACCTCCACCCATGGGGCCTTCGGCGCCCTCGCCTTCGGGGTTGGGACCTCCGAGGTGGAGCACGTGCTGGCCACCCAGTGCCTGATCCAGAAGCCTTCCAAGACCCTGCGGGTCAACGTGACCGGCCAGGTGGAGGCGGGCGTCACCGCCAAGGACATCGTGCTGGCCATCATCGGGGAGCTGGGCACCGCGGGAGGCACGGGGTACGTCATCGAGTTCGCGGGCGAGGCCATCCGGACCCTGTCCATGGAAGGGCGGATGACCATCTGCAACATGACCATCGAGGCGGGTGCCCGGGCGGGGCTGATCGGGGTGGATGAGAAGACCATCGCCTACCTGGCCGGCCGGCCCTACGCCCCCAAAGGCGAGCTCTGGGACCCCGCGGTGGCCTACTGGCGGACCCTGCAGAGCGATGAGGATGCCTGGTTCGATCGGGAGCTGTTTCTCAACGCCTCGACCCTCAAGCCCCAGGTGACCTGGGGAACCTCGCCGGAGATGGTGGTGGCGGTGGACGAGACGGTGCCCGATCCGGCCCTGGAGGGCGATCGGGTCAAGGCGGAGGGGATGCGCCGCGCCCTCGCCTACATGGGCCTGGAGCCGGGGACCCGGATCACCGACATCCCCCTGGACAAGGTCTTCATCGGCTCCTGCACCAACTCCCGCATCGAGGATCTACGGGCCGCCGCCGCGGTGGTGGAGGGGCGTCGGGTGGCCCATAACATCCGCCTGGCCCTGGTGGTGCCGGGCTCTGGACCGGTGAAGCGGCAGGCGGAGGCCGAGGGGCTGGATCGTATCTTCCGGGAGGCGGGTTTCGAGTGGCGGGAGCCGGGTTGCTCCATGTGCCTGGCCATGAACGCGGACCGCCTGTCCCCGGGGGAGCGCTGTGCCTCCACCTCCAACCGCAACTTCGAGGGACGCCAGGGGCAGGGGGGGCGCACCCATCTGGTGAGCCCGGCCATGGCGGCCGCGGCGGCGGTCGCCGGCCGCTTCGTGGACGTGCGGACATTCTGATTCGGTGGCCCAACCGCAATCCGAGGAGGTCGAGCGATGCTGAAGCGACTCTTGGCCCTGTGGCTCGCCGCGGTCATGCTGGCCCTGGCCGGTGGCTGCGAGACCGTCAAGGGCGTCGGCCGCGACGTGGAGAAGGCCGGCAAGACCATTCAACGATCGGCGGATTGAAGCATGCAACCATTCGAGCCCTTCACCGGTGTCGTCTGCCCCCTAGATCGGGCCAACGTCGACACCGATGCCATCATCCCCAAGCAGTTCCTGAAGATGATCTCCCGGACCGGGTTCGGGCCCTACCTGTTCGACGAGTGGCGCTACCTGGACGCTGGCGAGCCGGGCCAGGACTGTAGCGGCCGCCCGCTGAATCCGCAGTTCGTGCTCAACGACCCGCGCTACCGGGGGGCTACCATCCTGCTCTCGCGGGAGAACTTCGGCTGCGGCTCCTCACGGGAGCATGCCCCCTGGGCCCTGGCGGACTATGGGTTCCGCGTCCTCATCGCCCCCAGCTTCGCCGACATCTTCTTCAACAACTGCTTCAAAAACGGGCTGTTGCCGATCCGTCTGCCGCCGGAGCGGGTGGATGAGCTGTTCCACCAGGCCAGTGGTGCCGAGCCCCTCAGCCTTGCCGTGGACCTGGACGCCCAGAGGCTGCATACCGACGACGGCCAGGCGATCCACTTCGAGGTGGACCCCTTCCGCAAGTACTGCCTCCTGCACGGACTCGACGATATCGGCCTGACCCTGGAGCACCTGGAGCAGATCCGCTCCTACGAGGAGCGGCACAAGCGGGAGGCCCCCTGGCTGTTCGCCTGAGGCGGGCAGGCGTAGTCTGGGTTCATGCCCCTGCAGTAACCCCGCGTACCCTTTTACACGAGCCAGCATTCATGACACAGAAGATCCTGATCCTCCCCGGCGACGGTATAGGTCCGGAGATCGTCTCCCAGGCCGTCAAGCTGTTGGCGGTGCTGCGTGCCGACTTCGGGCTCGCGGTCGAGATGGAAGAGGCCCTAGTGGGCGGGGCGGCCTACGATGCCACCGGTAACCCCCTGCCCGAGGAGACCCTGCGGCTGGCCCGCGCCGCCGATGCGGTGCTCCTCGGGGCGGTGGGTGGGCCCAAGTGGGAGCCCCTGGACATCTCGGTGCGCCCGGAGAAGGGCCTGCTGGGGCTGCGCTCTGGGCTCGGGCTGTTCGCCAACCTGCGTCCCGCCATCCTCTATCCCCAATTGGCGGATGCCTCCACCCTCAGGCCGGAGGTGGTGGCGGGGCTCGATCTGATGATCGTGCGCGAGCTCACCGGGGGTATCTACTTCGGCCAGCCCCGCGGCATCCGCACCCTGGAGGACGGGGAGCGGCAGGGGGTCAACACCCTGGTGTACCGCGAGTCCGAGATCCGCCGTATCTGTCGGGTGGCCTTCGAGATCGCCATGAAGCGCGGCAAGAGGGTCTGCTCCGTGGACAAGGCCAACGTGCTCGAGTGCACTGAGCTATGGCGCCAGGTGGCGATGGAAACCGCCAAGGAGTTCCCGGAGATCGGGCTCACCCACCTGTACGTGGACAACGCGGCCATGCAGCTGGTGCGTTGGCCCAAGCAGTTCGACGTGATCGTCACCGACAACATGTTCGGCGACATCCTCTCGGATCAGGCCTCCATGCTCACCGGCTCCATCGGCATGCTGCCCTCGGCCTCCCTCAACGAGACCGGTAAGGGGCTCTACGAGCCCATCCACGGCTCGGCGCCGGACATCGCGGGGCAGGGTATCGCCAACCCCTTGGCGACCATCCTCTCGGTGGCCATGATGCTGCGTTACACCCTGCATCGGCCGGAGCTGGCGGACCGGGTGGAGGCGGCGGTGCAGGGGGTGCTGGATGCGGGGCTGCGCACCCCGGACATCTACTCGCCGGGCACCCAGAAGGTGGGCACCACCGAGATGGGGGCGGCCCTGGTGCGGGCATTGCAGGCCCATTGAGCCCTAGGATCCTGGGGACTTCGAGCATTTCTCTTGAGGTGAAGCGATGAAGCGAATCGGTTTCGTGGGTTGGCGGGGGATGGTTGGCTCGGTGCTGATGGATCGCATGCTAGAGGAGCGGGACTTCGTTCAGATTCCCGAGCCGGTGTTCTTCACCACCTCCCAGGTGGGGCAGCCCGGACCTGACGTGGGGGTCCCGGTGGCACCCCTCGGGGATGCCTTCGATCTCGCGGCCCTCCGGGGCCTGGATGCCATCGTCACCTGCCAGGGGGGTGACTACACCAAGCGGGTCTATCCCGAGCTGCGCAACGCGGGCTGGTCGGGGTACTGGATCGATGCGGCCTCCAGCCTGCGCATGGCCAGCGATAGCGTGATCATCCTGGACCCGGTGAACCGCGACGTGATCGACCGGGCCCTCGCCGCCGGCAAGCGCGACTTCATCGGCGGCAACTGCACCGTGAGCCTCATGCTGATGGCCCTGGGGGGGCTCTTCAAACAGGGTCTGGTGGAATGGATGACCTCCATGACCTACCAGGCGGCCTCCGGGGCGGGCGCCAAGAATATGCGCGAGCTCCTGGTGCAGATGGGGGTGCTCAACCAGGCGGTGGCCCCACAGCTCGCGGACCCGGCCTCGGCGATCCTCGAGATCGACCGCTTGGTGGCCGAGGCCATGCGCCGAGCCGATTTCCCGGTGGACAACTTCGGTGTTCCCCTGGCCGGGAGCCTCATCCCCTGGATCGACTCCCAGCTCGAGAGCGGTCAGAGTCGCGAGGAGTGGAAGGGGTTCGTGGAGACCAACAAGATCCTGGGCCGCGAGGACGATCCCATCCCCATCGACGGCATCTGCGTGCGGGTGGGGGCCATGCGCTGCCACAGTCAGGCCCTCACCATCAAGCTGCGCCGGGATCTTCCCCTCGCGGACATCGAAGGGATACTGGCCGAGGCCAACGATTGGGTGCGGGTCATCCCCAATGACCGGGCAATCACCGTAAAGGAGCTCTCGCCCACCGCCGTGACCGGGACCCTGACGGTTCCTGTGGGGCGGCTGCGCAAGCTCAACCTGGGTCCCGAGTACCTGACCGCCTTCACGGTGGGGGACCAGCTGCTGTGGGGCGCGGCGGAGCCCCTGCGGCGCATGCTGCGCATCCTGCTCGAGGGTTGATCCGACCCCTTCGGGGACCTGCCCGCGGCTAGGTGCCCCTCGCTGGCCCCGTTCGGACCGGGGTGCCGGCGGGGTGGGGTTGTGCTATGTTCAGGGTCGTCCGCTCGGGGTCTCGTGGCCTCGGCCCCTAGAGATCTATGGGGTCGCACCCTGCAGCTTGAGGGCTCGGGTCCCCCGGGGTCACCTCGGCGGGAGCGGCACTCGCGGGGAACCGCGCCTCGATCGGTGTGGACCATGCTGAGGAAGTCCTTTCCGACCATCTCGATCCTCTTGGGGGTGCTGCCCGGGAGCGTGCTCGCCCTCGGCTTGGGCGAGATCCACGCCGGCTCCTACCTCAGCCAGCCGCTCCGTGCAGAGATCGAGCTCGTCGGCGTCAAGGCCCAGGAGATCGACGGGGTCCGGGCCAACCTGGCCCCGGAGCGAGAGTTCCAGAAGGCAGGTGCCGCCCGTGCCCCCCAGCTCGGGGAGCTCCAGTTCCAGCCGCGCATCAGTGCTTCCGGGAGCCCGGTCATCGGCGTCACCAGCGAGCAGCCGGTCCGCGAGCCCTTCCTCGACTTTTTGGTAGAGGTCAACTGGCCCCAGGGGCGGCTGGTCAAGGAGTACACGCTCCTGCTCGATCCGCCGGTGACCCTGCCGGGCATCGGGCCGCCACCCCGGTTGCCCGCAACTGCCCCGGTCGGTCCTCGCCAAGCCTCACCCTCCTCCCCCGGGACGTCGCGGACCGCCGCGGCCGCCCCGGGGCCGGCTTCGGCCCTCCCCAGGGGTGGCAACGCCCTGAGCTATGGACCGGTGCGCCGGGGCGAGAGCCTCTGGCGCATCGCCAAGCGCCTCAAGGTGCCGGGCGCCAGCCGCCAGGAGCTGATTGAGGCCCTCTATCGCGCCAACCCCGACGCCTTCGCCGGCGGCGACGTCAATCGCCTTCGAACGGGAGTGGTGCTGCGCCTGGGGTCCCCTCAGAGGGATGCCCCCGTCGCCGTCCCCGATGCGCCCGGGGCGACAGCGGGATCGCCCGCCGGGCGGGTGGACAGGCCCGGCGCCGAACAGCCTGCCCAGCAGGATCAACTGCGCATCCTCGCACCGAAGACCCCGGATGCCGCGGCTGGGATGGCTGGCGAATCCGGCGCTGCCGGGGAGGGTTTGGGCGCCCTCCATCGCGACGTCAGTCTGGTGCGGGAGGAGACGGAGACCGCCCGTCAGGAGACCACCCAGTTGCAGGGGCGGGTCGAGGGCCTCGAAGGTCAGTTGCAGGACATCCGCCACCTGCTCGACATCCGCAATGCCCAGATCGCCCAGCTGCAACGGGATCTGCTCGTCCCTGATTCCCCCCCGGGGGCGGCGCCCGGCGAGGGTGCCACCGGGTTCCCGGCCGGTCTGACCCAGCGGGCGACCCCGGAGCCCCCGGCGGCCCTTCCCGCGGAGTCGGATTGGCTTGCGGGTGTGCGGGCCGCGGTGGTCGGCGCCCTGGAGGGGCCCTCGACGCTTCCGGTGCTGGTTACCACGGCCCTGGTGCTCTCGCTGCTCTTCCTATACCTGGCGCGTCGACGGCAGGCCGCAGAGCCCGCCCTCGCGCCGGCGGATGGGGCGACGGCCCCGGACCGGGCGCCCGTCACCCTGGCGCGCAGGGAATTCCCGGCCCCCCCGACTCCCCTGCCGTCCCCCTCGGATCGGCGGGAAGCAGAGGCGGAGCTGATCGCCCCGCCTGGGGACGCGGCGTCCGCCGTGGAGACGGATAGCCTGGAGGACGCCGACGTTTACCTGGGATTCGGCCGCTATCGTGAGGCGGAACAACTGGTGCGGGCCGCCCTGCAGCGGGAGCCGAGGCGCATCGACCTCAAGGTGAAACTGGCGGAGATCTACCACGGCGCGGGTAATGCCGCGGCCTTCGGTGCCCTCCTCCGAGAGCTAGAGGTAGACCGGGGGGGCGCCTTGCCGATGCGGACGCTGGACCGGCTGCTCGCCATGGCAGAGAGCCTGGGGCTCGGTTTCGCGGGGGCCCCGTCCCCGCCGCCAGCCGAGGCGCCGATTGCGGCACACCTGGCCTCCACCCCGGCACCCCGGCGCCCGCCGAGGGAGGAGACAGCACCAGCGCGGGAGGCCGAAGCGGCCGGGGTCGGGGCGCCGCACCAGCCGGAGGCGCCGGCGGACCAGGGGATGCCGGTGGCGGCAGAGGGCCTCGACGGGGGGCTGGACCTGGACGCGGCCTTGGCGGAGATCGAGCAGGTCGAGCGGGCGCGCGCCCAGACCGCCACCGGCGCCCGACCGCCGAGTCCCCCCGGGGGTGAAGGACCGAGTCCTTTCGAGGGACTCAGCCTGGAGCCCCTGCCGGAACAGGCGAAACCGCCCGGTGTTGCCGAATCTCCGCCACCCGAGGCCCAAGCGGGGCAGCCGCCGGGGCCCTCAGCGACCTCGGCCCCAGACCCCGAGACCAGGCGCCGTGCCCTGCGGGCAGAGACCAACCTGATCAAGCTGGACCTGGCGCGTGCCTACCTGGCGATGGACGACCGGGCCAACGCCCGGGCGCTCCTGGAGGAGATCATCGCCGAGGGGGAGGGTGCGCCCCGAGAGGAAGCGGAGGACCTGCTAGCGGCCCTCGACTGAGCAGGATCGCCGCTACCTTGCCCGGGCGGTGTCGCGGTGCACGACCCCGCTCGGCGAATGACCCGCGCTGATCCCGTACCCAAGGGCCCTGCTCAAGCCTGGCACCCATGCCACCCCTGGGCAACCTTTCCCCGAGAACCCGCGGACCCCTCACTGCGCTGCTCCTATGGCTCGAGACCCAGACCAGATCCGCCTGCGGGGGGTGTGCCAGAACAATCTCAAGCACCTGGATCTGGATCTTCCCCTGAACGCCCTGGTGGTGGTGACCGGGGTCAGCGGATCGGGCAAGTCGTCGCTGGCCTTCGACACGGTCTATGCCGAGGGGCAGCGGCGCTACGTGGAGACCTTCTCCCCCTACGCCCGCCAGTTTCTCGAGCGCATGGACCGGCCAAGGGCGGAGCGCATCGAGGGCATCCCCCCCGCCATCGCCATCGACCAGACCAACCCGGTGCGCACCTCCCGCTCCACGGTGGGCACCATGACGGAGCTCACGGACCACCTCAAGCTCCTCTTCGCCCGCGCCGCGCGCCTCTACTGCCGGGGCTGCGGGCGAGAGGTGCGACGGGATGATCCGGAGACCATCCGCCGACAACTGGGGGCGGGGCTCCCGGAAGGGAGCAGGGTGGCGGTCTGCTTCAGGGTGGGGATCCCCGGCAACTTCACCCTGGAGGAGATCGAGGGCTTCCTCGCCGCCCAGGGCTACACCCGTTTCCAGCGGCGGGAGGCGGACGCCCTGGAGGTGGTGCAAGACCGCACCCGCCTGAGCGCCGCCAACCATTCCCGTCTGGTGGAGGCCCTGGAGCAGGCCCTCAAGCAGGGAAGGGGCCGGGTGAGCGTCTATCCCCTGGGGGAGAATCTGGCACCCGGAGAGCCCTGGCGCTTCTCGGCGGAGCTGCACTGCGCCCAGTGCGACATCCACTACCGCACGCCCATCCCCAACAGCTTCTCGTTCAACTCCCCGGTGGGGGCCTGCGAGACCTGCCGTGGCTTCGGGCGGGTGATCGGGGTGGACTGGTCGCGGGTGGTTCCCGATGAGTCCCTGAGTCTGGTGGAGGGGGCCGTCAGGCCCCTGCAAAGCGACAGCTACTCCGAGGTCCAGGAGGAGCTGATGGGCTTTGCCTATCGGCGGGGGATCCCCACCGACAGGCCCTGGCGGGAGCTGACCGAGGCCCAGCGGACCTGGGTGCTGGAGGGAGAGGGGCCCTGGGAGCGCGGGGTCTGGTACGGGGTACGGCGCTTCTTCGACTGGCTGGAGACCAAGGCCTACAAGATGCACATCCGGGTGCTCTTGTCCAAGTACCGCTCCTACGACACCTGCCCCGCCTGCCGCGGCGCCCGGCTCAAGGAGGAGGCCCTGCTGTGGCGCCTGGGCGAGCGGGAGGACGCCGATGGGGTGCTGGAGGGGTCGGGGCGGTTTCGTCCCGCGGGCCTGACCCTGCCCGAGGCGGCCTTCCAGGTGCTTCCCGGCCTCCATCTGCACGACCTGATGGGCCTACCCATCGAGCGGACGCGGTCGTTCTTCCAGGACTTGCGCCTGCCCGCGCCCCTGGACGGGGCCACGGACCTCCTGCTCACCGAGATCCGCTCCCGCCTGCGGTACCTCTGCGAGGTGGGGGTCGGCTACCTCACCCCGGATCGCCAGTCCCGCACCCTCTCGGGGGGCGAGGTGCAGCGGATCAACCTCACCACGGCGCTGGGGACGTCCCTGGTCAATACCCTGTTCGTGCTCGACGAGCCCAGCATCGGCCTGCATCCGCGCGACATGGGGCGGGTGATCGGGGTGCTCCGGCGGCTGCGGGATGCGGGCAACTCCCTGCTGGTGGTGGAGCACGACCCCGAGGTGATGCTGGCGGCCGACCAGATCTTGGACCTGGGCCCCGGCCCCGGCGAGGCGGGTGGCGCCCTGGTCTTTCAGGGTACCCCGGCGGAGCTGCTGCGCGAGGGCCAGTCCCGAACCGGTGCCTATCTCTCGGGCCGGGAGCGGGTGGGCGGCGACCGTTTGCCGCGGGCCCCCGCCGCGAGCGACGGTGAGATCCGCATCCTGGGTGCCCGTGCCCACAACCTCAAGGGGATCGACGTGGACTTCCCCCTCAAGCGGCTGGTCTGCCTCACCGGGGTCTCCGGCTCGGGCAAGTCCACCCTGGTGCGGGACTTGCTCTACAACGCCCTGGCGCGCCTGCGGGGACACCCGGAGGAACCGCCGGTGGAGCACGAGGCGATCGAGGGGCACGAGGGGATCGAGGAGGTGGTGATGGTGGACCAGTCACCCATCGGCCGCACCTCCCGCGCCAACCCCGCCAGTTACGTGGGCGCCCTGGACGGCATCCGCAAGTTGTTCGCCAAGGAACCCCTCGCCAAGGAGCGGGGCTACACCGCGGGTACCTTCAGCTTCAACGCGGGCAACGGCCGCTGCCCGACCTGCGGGGGCTCCGGCTTCGAGCATCTGGAGATGCAATTCCTGGCCGACGTCTACCTCCCCTGTGCGGACTGCGATGGCCAGCGCTACCGCCGCCCGGTGCTGGAGGTGCGCCACCAGGGCCGCTCCATCGCCGAGGTGCTGGCCCTCACGGTGAACGAGGCGGCCGCCGCCTATGCGGAGCACCCGGAGGTGCGCCGGGCCCTGGAGCCCCTGCGGGCGGTGGGGCTCGGTTACCTCAAGCTGGGTCAGCCGGTGCCCACACTGTCGGGCGGCGAGGCCCAGCGCCTCAAGCTGGCGGGGCATCTGGCGGAGCGGCGGGGACGGCGCCGCGGCCCGACCCTGTTCCTGTTCGACGAGCCCACCAGGGGTCTGCACTTCGCCGATATCGCGGTGCTGCTCAAGGCCTTCGACCGGCTGCTGCGGGCGGGCCACTCCCTGGTGGTGATCGAGCACAACCTGGACCTGATCGAGGCGGCGGATTGGATCATCGACCTGGGTCCCGAGGGGGGCGAGGGTGGTGGCCAGGTGATCTGTGTGGGCTCCCCCGAGGCGGTGCGCGCCCATCCCACCAGCCATACGGGCCGGGCCCTGCACGCCTACGCGGAGGATCGGGCGAGACGGGCGGGGGCACCGCGGGAGGTCCGCGAGCCGGCCGGCCCTGTACCGCGGGTCACGAGCTCGGACCAGATCGAAGTCCTCCACGCCCGGGAGCACAACCTCAAGAGCATCAGCCTGCGCATCCCCCGGGACCGGCTCACGGTCATCACCGGGGTCTCGGGCTCCGGCAAGAGCACCCTGGCCTTCGACATCCTGTTCAACGAGGGCCAGCGGCGCTACCTGGAGTCCCTCAACGCCTATGCGCGCCAGTTCGTCCAGCCCGCGGCCCGGCCCGACGTGGATGCCATCTTCGGTATCCCCCCCACCGTGGCCATCGAGCAGCGCACCAGCCGCGGAGGCCACAAGAGCACCCTGGGGACCCTCACAGAGATCCACCACTTCCTGCGGCTCCTGTTCGTCAAGCTCGGGGTGCAGCACTGCCCGGACTGTGCCATCCCCATCCGGCCCCAGAGCCGGGAGGCCATCCTGGATCGTCTCCTCACCGATTCGGCGGGTCAGCGCGTCGTCCTGTTCGCGCCCCTCATCGTCGGTCGTAAGGGCCTCTATACCGATCTGGCCAAGTGGGCCGCGCGCAAGGGATTCACCCTGTTGCGGGTGGACGGGGAGCCCCTGCCCACCGATCGCTGGCCGGTGCTGGACCGCTACCGGGAGCACCACATCGACCTTCCGGTGGGGGAGGTGCTGGTCCAGGCCGGTGCGGAGGAGGCGCTTCGGTTGGCGGTGAGTCAGGCTCTGGACCAGGGCCGCGGCTCCCTGCGGGTGCTCGGGGTGGACGAGGGCGGCAACTGGGTGGGGCCCGAGGGGAGCTTCTCCACCCAACGCGCCTGTCCGGGTTGCGGCCGCAGCTTCGAGGAGCCCGATCCCAGGCTGTTCTCCTACCACTCCAAGCAGGGTTGGTGTTCGACCTGCTTTGGCACCGGCCTGGTCTTGCATGGCTTCGACGCGGATCAGACCGGGGAAGAGCGGACCTGGCTGGAGGCCCAGACCAGCGAGACGCACCCTTGCCCCGCCTGCAACGGGGCCCGGCTGCGGCCCGAGGCCCTGGCGGTGACCTTCCAAGGCTGGTCCATCGCCGACTATTCCGCCTGCTCAGTGGACGACGCCCTCCAACTGGTCGAGGATCTGGAGCTGGACGAGCGGGAGCTCGCGGTGGCACGGGACCTGCTTGCGGAGATCCGCACCCGATTGCGCTTCCTGCGGGAGGTGGGGCTCGGGTACCTCAGTCTCGACCGGGGGGCGCCCACCCTCTCCGGGGGCGAGGCCCAGCGCATCCGCCTCGCCGCCCAGCTGGGCTCCAACCTGCGGGGGGTCTGCTATGTGCTGGACGAGCCCACCATCGGCCTGCACCCGCGGGACAACCGCATGCTGCTCGACACCCTGGCCCGACTGGAGGCCAAGGGAAACACCCTGGTGGTGGTGGAGCACGACGAGGAGACCATCCGCCGCGCCGAGCACCTGGTGGACCTGGGGCCGGGCGCCGGTGTGCAGGGTGGGGAGGTGGTGGCCGAGGGCCGTCTGGATGACCTGCTGGGAAATCCCGCCTCCGTCACCGGTGCCAGTCTCGCCCACCCCCTGACACACCCGCTGGGCGGCGAGCGCCGCCCACCCGACTGGGGCCGGGCCCTGGAGGTGCGGGGGGCGAACCTCAACAACCTCAAGGACATGGAGGTGCGCATCCCCCTCGGGCGGCTGGTGTGCGTGACTGGCGTCTCTGGCTCCGGCAAGAGCACCCTGGTCCGCGAGGTGATCCAGGGCAGCCTCAAGTCCCTGCTGGAAGGAAAGGGCTTGCGCTCCCGTTCCCGTCCTGTGGCCGCGGTGCACGGCTGCCGCGGTCTCACCGGCTGGGAGGGCATTGCGCGGGTCCTGGAGGTGGACCAGACCCCCATCGGCAAGACACCGCGCTCCTGTCCCGCCACCTACGTGGGCTTCTGGGACGAGATCCGCCGCCTCTTCGCCGCCCTGCCGGAGGCGCGCCTGCGGGGCTACGGCCCCGGCCGCTTCTCCTTCAACACCCCCGGCGGCCGCTGCGAGGCCTGTGAGGGCCAGGGTTTCCAGCGCATCGAGATGAGCTTCCTGCCGGACGTGGAGGTGCCCTGCGATGCCTGTGGGGGGGGCCGCTTCGACCCCGAGACCCGCCTCATCGAGCTGAAGGGCCGCAGCATCAGCCAGGTCCTCGCCATGAGCGTGGACGAGGCGGTGGGGTTCTTCGCCGCCCATCCGACGGTGCATCGGGCGCTGGAGTTGATGAGGGAGGTGGGTCTGGGTTATCTCAGCCTTGGACAGAGGAGTCCGACCCTATCGGGTGGGGAGGCCCAGCGCATCAAGCTGGTGACCGAGCTGGCCAAGGTCGGCGGCGGCCCCGGGCGCCGGCGCGGCGAGCCGGGGGGCGTGCTCTATCTGTTGGATGAGCCCACCATTGGCCTGCATCGGGTGGACGTGGAGCGGCTGCTGCGGGTGCTCCAACGCCTGGTGGACGCCGGCCACACGGTGCTGGTGATCGAGCACAACCTCGACGTGATCGCCGAGGCGGACTGGGTCATCGACCTAGGTCCGGAGGGCGGGGAGGGGGGTGGCCGGGTGGTGGCCGAGGGCACGCCTGAAGACCTGGTGGCCGCCGCGGAACGTTCCCACACGGGGGCGGCGCTCCGGGCCCAGGGGCTCTCGAGCTGAGTGCGGGAGCGGCCGGGTCCTGGCCCCCTGGCCGATCCGGGTTCCGGCGCTGGCGCCGATTACTTGTCGGCCGAGAAGACCAGGGACTCCGCCGGCTGGTTGTCTCCCATGGGGTAGCTGAGGACCAGCCGGCCGCCGAGGAAAGAGAACTGGGTGACCTTCTGCAGGGCCTGCAGGTACGCCGATTCCACTGCCATCGCCGGCTCCGGGCAGGCGCGCCGGGTGGCGCCGGGTGGCCCGATGGAGAGGTCGTAGGGACCGTTGCCCTTGATGCCGGCGAAATAGCGGTTGCAGCCGGCGTTGCCCATGATCTGGTCTCCTTCGAACTCGATGGTCACGGCGACTCCGCTCGGCAAGGGTCTCGAGCCAAGCCGGACTAGGTTCCAGGTGGTGCCCGGGAGGTCGGCGACGGAGAGGCGGCCCTGCTCCTCCCGGCCGTTCTCCACCAGGGCCTCGTCTTGGAGCCGGTAACTAGTCCGGACCTTCAGCGAAGGGCAACAGGCGGCATCGCCGGGACCCGCCTTGACCAGGTCCAGCACCAGTTTGCCCTGATCGATGCGCAGAGTCCGTACCTTGATCCGGCTGCCGAGGGGCTGGGTCGCGACGTTACGGATGTCGGCCTCATCGTCGTCACCGAGCACCACCGCCACATAGAGGGTCTCGCCACCGCCCGCGGTGCTGGCGGCGAGCAGCACCGCCGCGTCGTCGACGCGGTCGGCGTTGAGGTCGCCCGTCACCCGAGAGCCTTGGAGGAGCTGGACATGGGGCTGGGGCGTCCCAGCCGTGGTGGCCGGTGCGCCGTCGCACACCCCGTCCTTGAGCTGGATCGGCCTATCGGTGATGCCGCGATAGGCGAGGTTGTTGAGCTCCTCCCCGCTCGGGGGGGGGACGAGGGCCCCTATGGCGGGTGGGGCAAAGAGGGCTGCCCAGACCAAGAGTCCAGCCAAGTCCCACCGTCCGGGTGTGGGCAAGGGATGTCTGGTCATCTCCACGGGCTCCTCAGGTCTAGGTGGCCAACCATCATAAACGATTCCATTTTGCTCGATACGGTCGGTTCCGTTAACGACCTGGATCAAGTCCCTCCAAAGCCACCCCCCGATTGCCAGAGGGGAAAACGGGCGACCTGGCTGTCCTCATCCCACCAGTGGATTCTGGATTTGGCCTGGCCCTGCTCTATACTCCGACCCCATGCGGCTTGCCTAAGTGCTGAGGTCTTCATGGGTCGGCTGACTCTGGTCAAACAGCGGCGGTTGATCTCGGTCTTCGTAATCGGGGTGCTCCTTTTCTATTCGCCCCTGATCACCCTCTTCGACCGGCCGGCCCAGTGGCTCAGCGTTCCGGTGCTGTACCTCTATCTCTTCACGGCCTGGGCCGGTCTGATCGGTGCAATGGCCTGGATCGTCAGGGGCGACGAGGAGTGACCCTCACCCCGGGCGCGTCGGCGTCGGCGGGCTCCCTGGGGGCGGAGGGGGTGCTCGGCGGCCCGCTGATCGCGGCGGTCTCCTTCCTATATCTGGGGCTGTTGTTCGCGGTGGCCTTCTGGGCGGACCGGCGCGCCGACAGCGGCCGCTCGGTGATCGCCCATCCCACCGTCTATACCCTGTCGCTGGCCGTCTACTGCACCGCCTGGACCTATTACGGGAGCGTGGGTCGGGCCGCTGCCTCGGGGATTGGTTTCCTGCCCATCTATCTGGGTCCCACCCTGGGCGCAGCCCTCTGGGGGTTCGTGCTGCTCAAGATGATCCGGGTCGGTAAGGCCCAGCGCATCACCTCCATCGCGGATTTCATCGCCTCGCGTTACGGCAAGAGCCATTGGCTGGGTGGTCTGGTCACGGTGATCGCGGTGGTGGGCATCCTCCCCTACATCGCCCTCCAGCTCAAGGCGATCTCCAACAGCGTCACCATCCTGTTGCACTACCCGGAGATCGTCATGCCCCACCACGCCGATACCTTGCCGGTGTGGGGCGACACCGCCTTCTACGTGGCGTTGCTCCTGGCGGCCTTCACCGTGCTGTTCGGCACCCGTCATCTGGACGCCAGCGAGCGCCACGAGGGGATGGTGGCCGCCATCGCCCTGGAGTCCCTGGTCAAGCTGACCGCCTTTGCCGCGGTGGGCCTGTTCGTCACCTTCGGCCTTCACGGGGGGGTGGGGGAGCTGTTCGACCGGGCCGAGGAGGCCGGTTATCTGAAGCCGGTGCTGGGGCCCGCCCAAGGGGGCTACATGAGCTGGTTCTCCCTCTCCTTCCTCTCCGCCCTGGCGGTGCTGCTGCTGCCACGACAGTTCCAGATGGGCGTGGTGGAGAACAGCAGCGAGCGGCACGTGCGGCGGGCGGTGTGGCTCTTTCCCCTCTATCTCTTGCTGATCAACCTCTTCGTGCTGCCCATCGCGCTCGCCGGACAGCTGGCATTCCCCGGCGGGGGGGTCGACGCCGATACCTTCGTGCTGACCCTCCCCATCGCCCACCAGCAGGCCTGGCTGGCGATCTTCGCCTACCTGGGGGGGCTCTCCGCCGCCACCGGCATGGTGATCGTCGAGACCATCGCCCTCGCCACCATGATCTGCAACGACCTGGTGATGCCGGGGATACTGCGTCACTGGCGGCGCTTCTCCCCCGAGATGGATCTCAGTGGCATTCTGCTCGGGATCCGTCGCGGCGCCATCTTCCTGGTGCTGCTGCTCGGTTACAGCTACTTCCGGCTCGCCGGCGAGGCCTACGCCCTGGTGAGCATCGGGCTGATCAGCTTCGCTGCAGTGGCCCAGTTCGCCCCGGCCATGATCGGGGGCCTCTACTGGCGCGGGGGGACCCGCGAGGGGGCCCTGGCGGGGCTCGCGACCGGCTTCTGCGTCTGGGTCTACACCCTGCTGTTGCCGTCCTTTGCCAAGTCGGGCTGGCTGCCACCGGAGCTCCTCGACCCCGGGCCTTTTGGCCTGAGCCTGCTCAAGCCCCAGGCCCTGCTGGGTCTGAGCGGGTTCGACGAGATTTCCCACTGCCTGCTGTGGAGCCTCTCGGCCAACGTCGCCGCCTTCCTGTTCGTCTCCCTGTTGCGCGCGCCCAACGCCAGGGAGACGGCCCAGTCGAAGCTGTTCGTCGACGCCCTCAAGCACGAGCGTCCGGTCGGGGCGGGCCTCTGGCGGGGGAGCGCCGAGGTGGGTGAGCTAATCGATCTCACCGGCCGCTTCCTCGGGGCGGAGCGCGCCCGCGGCGCCTTCGACGCCTATGCCCGACGGCGGGGGCTGAGCGGGCGCTCGGAGCTGCCGGCGGATGCCCAGACGGTCAACTTCGCCGAGACCCTCCTGGCGGGTGCCATCGGCAGCGCCTCGGCCCGGGTGATGGTGGCCTCGGTGGCGGAGGAGGAGCCCCTGGGGCTCGAGGAGGTGATGAACATCCTCGACGAGGCCTCCCAGATCCGTGCCTACAGCCGGGAGGTGGAGCAGAAGTCCCGGGCCCTGCAGCGTGCCACCGCAGAGTTGAAGGCGGCCAACCTCAAGCTCAAGGAGCTCGACCGGCTCAAGGACGACTTCATGTCCTCGGTGACTCACGAGCTGCGTACCCCGCTCGCCTCCATTCGCGCCTTCTCGGAAATCCTCCACGACGACCCGGACATCGAGCCGGAGGAGCGCCAGCGCTTCCTGGCCATCATCGTGGGGGAGACCGAACGGCTCTCCCGCCTGGTGAACCAGGTGCTGGACCTGGCGAAGATCGAGTCCGGCAAGCTCGAGTGGCACCTTGCCGAGGTAGATCTGGCGCAGGTGGTCCGGGAATCGCTGGAGACCACGGGGCAGGTGCTCCGCGACAAGGGGGCGCAGGTGGGCCTGGAGGTCCCGGCCGGACCGGCGCAGGTCTGGGCCGATCGAGACCGCCTGGTGCAGGTCATGCTGAACCTCCTCTCCAATGCTGCTAAGTTCCTGCCCCCGGCCGACGCCCGGGTGCTGGTGCGGTTGGTGGCCCTAGGGGACGAATTCGAGGTCCGGGTGGTGGACAATGGTCCAGGCATCGAGGAGACGGAGCTGGCGGTGATCTTCGAGCGTTTCCGCCAGGGGGCGGGCGGGGCGGCCAAGCCGGTGGGGACCGGCCTGGGCCTGCCCATCAGCCGCCAGATCATCGAGCACCTCGGCGGCCGCATCTGGGCGGAGAGCAGACCGGGGAAAGGTGCTACCTTTGTCTTCAGACTCCCGGCCCGCATCTCCGCGGCTCAGGGGGCCTCCCAAGAGGCGAAACCATGACCAAGAAGATTCTCATCGTCGATGACGAGCCCAACATCGTGATCTCGCTGGAGTTCCTCATGCGTCGCGAGGGCTTCGAGGTGGCCGTGGCCCGGGATGGCGAGGAGGCCCTCAGCCGCATCCGCGCGGAGCGGCCGGATCTCGTCCTGCTCGATGTGATGATGCCCAAGCGCAATGGCTTCGAGGTCTGCGAAGCGGTGCGGGCGGAGCCGGACCTGGCGGGGCTCAGGATCGTCATGTTGACCGCCAAGGGCCGCGAGGCAGAGGTCGCCAAGGGACTCGCCCTGGGCGCCGATGCCTACATCCCCAAGCCCTTCTCCACCCGTGATCTGGTGATCCAGGTCAAGTCGCTTCTTGGACTCTGACGGATCGGGGGAGCTACCGATGAGCATCTGCGTGCTACCCGCATCCGGGGCCGCCAGCAAGGCCGAGCGTCTGCCTCACTTCGGCTCCCTGGATGGGCCCCTCCGCACCCTGGTGCGACGGCTACCCCTGATCGTCGACCCCTCCGCCAGCGTCTACGAGACACTTGCCTTGATGGACCGGGAGCGCGGCGACGCGGTGGTGGTGGCCGACGAGGCCACCCAGCTACCCCTGGGGATCGTGACCCTCTCGGATGTGGTCCATCGCATCGCCCTGGGCGGGGTCGGAGCTGACGAGCCCGTGGTGGGGGTGATGACCGGGGCGCCCCTCACCCTGCCCGCGGATGCCCCGGCCCACCGCGCCACGGTGCTGATGACCAAGCGCTACCTGCGCCACCTGGTGCTGGTGGAGCCCGATGGCCGGCTGTGCAACGTCCTCTCTCAGGCAGACCTCTTCGGCCTGCGTGGGGGCGGGGCCGATGTGCTGGCGGAAACGGTCGCCGACGCCAAGGAAGTGGGCGCCATGGTCAAGGCCGCGGATGCCATTCGTCGCCGGGGGGCAGAGCTGTTCGCCGCCGGGATGGGGGTCGAGGCCCTCGGCTACTGGATGTCGGCCCTCAACGATCTGGTGGGGATGCGCATCATCGAGCTGATCGAGGACGAGTTCGACCTCCCGCCGGTCCCCTGGTGCTGGATGGTGTTCGGCTCCGAGGGGCGCTTGGAGCAAAGCTTCGCCACGGACCAGGACAACGGCCTGGTCTTCCAGCCGGGGGACGAGGGCGGCACGGAGGCGGTGCGCCAGGCCCTGCTCCCCTTCGCCCGAGCGGTCAACCAGGCCCTCGATGCCTGTGGCTTCGCCCGCTGCAAGGGAGAGATCATGGCGGGCAACCCGACCTGGTGCCTGAGCCTGGCGGAGTGGAAGCAGCGTTTCGAGGCCTGGCTGCGGGTACCGGAGTCCGAGGCGGTGCTCAACAGCACCATCTTCTTCGATTTCCGCCCCCTCTATGGGCGCTACGAGCTGGTGGACAACCTGCGCAACTGGCTGTCCCCGCGGGTACCGGGTCATGACCGGTTCCTGCGGGCCCTGGCGGAGCAGGCCCTCACCTGCGAGCCCCCACTGGGGTGGATGGGGCGATTCCGCTATGACGGCAGCAAGGGCTTCCCGCACACCCTCGACCTCAAGCTCTACGGGCTGCGGCCCTTCGTAGACGCCGCCCGGGTCTGGGGTCTGGCCAACGGGGTCTGGGCCACCAACACGGGGCAGCGCCTGCGGGCCACCGCCGAGGCCCTCGAGAGGCCCCCCTCGGACATGGCCGCCGCGGTGGAGGCCTTCTATCTGGTGCAGCGCTTCCGCATCCAGCAGCAGCTCGCGAGCACCGACCCCGACCGGGTCAACCGGCTCGATCCCAACTCACTGAATCAGCTCAATCGGCTGATGCTCAAGGAGGCCTTCAAGGAGGCCAAGGCCCTGCAGCAGCGGCTGCGGGTCGACTACGGGCTGTGAGCGGCCAGGGGTAGGTTGTCCGGCTCGCGGTCCTGGGGGAGCCCGGCGGCTGGTCCTGCCTCGGCCGGTGGGGCGGGGGTGGCGTTCAGCAAGGGGGTGGCGGTCGCTGTAGACTTGCCTGGACCCAGGGGAAGGATCGTCTGAGCGGCGAGGTACATGCCCGAGGCCAGCAGGCCACCCGCCACCAGCCAGAGCCCGGGCCTTGACTGTGGCCGCGTGGGACCGAACAGGCGCCGGCGCCGCCAGTGTCGCTCTACGTCGGAAAAGTCGCTCCTAAGCATTGCCCCGATCCCCTGTTGGTTGCGGTGCCGATGCGGTTTGTTATCGGTTCCGCTCCAGCAGAATTGTGAGCCAGTTCTCATAGTCTAGCGCAGCTTCGGGAGTTTGAAAGCCCCTGGGGCAGCCTTCCGCCTGCATCGGCACCCCATACCCAACGCCCATTAGAGCCCAATCGCCCCCCAGAGGCAAAGCCCGGCGGGGCTGTGCCTAGCGAATCGACCCCCTCCCCAGTTGGGATAGCCGTATGCGCCGCGCCCGCGACGGGGCGCGGCCCTCACTGCCCGTCGGCCTGGGCCGCCTCGTCGAGGCCGCGCCCCCGATCGGAGTCCCATCCCGCGGCGGCGGGCTCGTGGATGAGGATCAGGCCCGCGAGGGGTGGCAGAGTGAGGGAGACAGAATAGGGCCGGTCCATCCAGGGGATGGGCTCGGCGACGACGCCCCCGCTGTTGCCCAGGTTGGTGCCGCCATATAGCTCGGAGTCGGAGTTGCAGGCCTCCCGGTAGAGGCCCGGCTGAGGCACCCCGATACGGTAGCCCTGCCGCGGCACGGGGGTGAAGTTGAGCACCACCGCCGCTAGCCCCCCGTGGTGGTCCTTGCGCAGGTAGCTGAGTACGGACTGGGAGCTGTCGTGGCAGTCGATCCACTCGAATCCGCCGATCGAGAAGTCGAGCTCGTGCAGCGCCGCCTGGCTGCGGTAGAGGCGGTTGAGGTCACCCACCAGGCGCTGGATGCCGCGGTGCTGGGGGCGATCCAGGAGGTACCAGTCGAGCTCCTGGCTGAAGTCCCACTCCCGGCCCTGACCGAACTCGCAGCCCATGAACAGGAGCTTCTTGCCGGGGTAGGTGAAGAGATAGAGGTAGAGGAGGCGCAGACCCGCGAAGCGCTGCCAGGCGTCGCCGGGCATCTTGTCGAGGAGGGAGCGTTTGCCGTGCACCACCTCGTCGTGGGAGAAGGGCAGCACGAAGTTCTCGGTGAAGAGATAGAGCAGGCCGAAGGTGAGGCGCTCGTGGTGGTAGTGACGGTAGACCGGGTCCTGGGAGAGGTAGGAGAGGGTATCGTGCATCCAGCCCATGTTCCACTTCATACTGAAGCCGAGCCCGCCGAGATAGGTGGGCCGTGACACCAGGGGCCAGGCGGTGGACTCCTCCGCCATCATCAGGCTGCCGGGGAACTGCTCGTGGGTGACGGCGTTGAGCTCCCGCAGGAAGGCCACCGCCTCGAGGTTCTCGCGCCCCCCGTAGGGGTTGGGGACCCACTGACCGGGGTCCCGGGAGTAGTCGAGGTAGAGCATGGAGGCGACCGCGTCAACCCGCAGCCCGTCGAGGTGGAACTCCTCTAGCCAGTAGATGGCGCTCGAGAGGAGGAAGTTCTTCACCTCGTTGCGGCCGTAGTTGAAGATCAGGGTGCCCCAGTCGCGGTGCTCCCCTTGGCGGGGGTCGGCGTGCTCGTAGAGGGCGGTGCCGTCGAAGTGCGCCAGGGCGTAGAGGTCGCGCGGAAAGTGGGCGGGCACCCAGTCGAGGATCACCCCGATGCCGTGGCGGTGGAGGTAGTCGACGAAGTAACGGAAACCCTCCGGGTCGCCGAAGCGGCTGGTGGGGGCGAAGTAGCCGGTGGTCTGATAGCCCCAGGAGGCGTCCAGGGGGTGCTCGGTGATGGGCAGAAGCTCGATGTGGGTGAAGCCGGTCTCTTGGAGGTAGGGGACCAGGCGCTCCGCCAGCTCCCGGTAGTCGAGGAAGCGGCCGTCGGCGGTCTTCTGCCAGGAGCCGAGGTGGACCTCATAGAGGCTCAGGGGGGCGCGCTGCCAGTCGCGGTGGGCGCGACGCACCATCCAGTCGCCGTCGCTCCAGTCGTAGCTGGAGCGCCCCTGGACGATGCAGGCGGTGTCGGGGCGGTACTGAAAGGCCCGGGCGTAGGGGTCGATCTTGAGGGTCACCCCGCCCGCGCGGTCGCGGATCTCGAGCTTGTAGAGGCTGCCCAGGGGGACCCCCGGCAGGAAGAGCTCCCACACCCCGGATTCGCCCCGCACCCGCATGGGATGGACTCGACCATCCCAATCGTTGAACTCCCCCACGACGCTGACCCGCTCGGCGCTCGGTGCCCAGACCGCGAACAGCACGCCCGCCACGCCGTCCGCCCGGTGCTCCCGGGCCCCCAGGAAGCGATAGGCGTGCCAGTGCCGGCCCTCGCCAAAGAGGTGCAGGTCGAGGTCGCCCAATTGGGGCGGAAAGCAGTAGGGGTCGTAGCGGAGATGGTGCCGGCCCTGGGTGTCGGTCACGAGGAGCTGGTAGCGGTGCGGGATCCGGGCGGGGTCGCCCGTCCACTCGAAGAGGTCGGTGCCGGGGATGCGCTCGAGCGTCGCCCCTGCACCCTGGACCTGTACCGCTTGGACCCGGGGGAGGAGGGCGCGCACCAGGGCACGCCCGTCCTCCTCGTGGCGCCCCAGCAGCGAGAAGGGGTCGTGGTGGCGCGCCTCGATCAGGCGCTGCAAGGGCTCCGGAAGGGACGGGGGGGTACTGGGGTCCATGCTCGATCGCTGAGGGTTCCGGTGGGGGCTCGGGGCGCGGGAGCAAGGGCTCTGCAGGGATCCGAGCGGTCGCTGGCTCGGTGCCACCGGCCTCGGTGCGGGAGGAGCACTGCCGACCCCGCGGTCAGGGGAAATGGTACCATTAAACGCCCAGGGTGCGGGCTGGACGGCAGGCGCGCGCCCGGGTCGAGTCGTAACCTAGGGAATTTGTGGGGGAATGCCATGTCGGACCCGAATCCGCGTTTCGTCAGCCGCCTGACTCGTAACACCCTGGCCCTGATCCTCGCCGGCGGGCGCGGGTCGCGGCTCCAACACCTCACCAAATGGCGCTCCAAGCCGGCGGTTCCCTTCGGGGGCAAGTTCCGCATCGTGGATTTTCCCCTGTCCAACTGCATCAACTCGGGGATCCGCCGCATCGGGGTGCTCACCCAGTACAAGGCCCACTCGCTGATCCTGCACATCCAACGCGGCTGGGGGTTCCTGCGTGGGGAGTTCGGGGAGTTCGTGGAGCTGCTGCCCGCCCAGCAGCGGCTCGGCTCACCGGTCTGGTATGAGGGCACCGCCGATGCGATCTACCAGAATATCGACATCCTGCGTAACCATAACCCGGACTACATCCTGATCCTCGCCGGTGACCACATCTACAAGATGGACTATGGGGCCATGATCGCCGCCCACGTCGAGAGCGGCGCGGACATGACCGTGGGCTGCATCGAGGTCGACCTGGAGACCGCCAAGGACTTCGGCGTGATGAGCGTGGATGCGGAGGGACGGGTGCGCCAGTTCCTCGAGAAGCCCCCGGAGCCCGAGCCCATGCCGGGCAGCGCCGACAGGGCACTGGCCTCCATGGGCATCTACGTCTTCAACAAGGGCTTCCTCTTCGAGCAACTGATCAAGGACGCGGACGAACCCGAATCGAGCCATGACTTCGGCAAGGACATCATCCCGCGGGTCATTGGCAACTACCGGGTGATGGCCTACCCGTTTCGCGATGTCCGCAGCGGCGAGCAGGCCTACTGGCGGGACGTGGGGACGGTGGACGCCTTCTGGGAGGCCAACCTGGAGCTCACCGGGGTGACCCCACCCCTGAACCTCTACGACGAGACCTGGCCCATCTGGACCTACCAGGCCCAACTGCCGCCCGCCAAGTTCGTGTTCGACGACGAGGACCGCCGCGGCATGGCCGTGGACTCCCTGGTCTCGGGGGGCTGTATCATCTCGGGCTCGGTGGTGCGGCACTCCTTGCTCTTCTCCAACGTGCGGGTGAACTCCTACGCCTATGTGGAGGATTCGGTGATCCTGCCAAACGTCATCGTTGGGCGCCGGGCGCGCATCACCAATGCTGTCATCGATGGCGGCTGCCACATCCCCGAGGGGATGGTGGTGGGGTCTGACCCCGAGGATGACCGGGGGCGGGGATTCTGCGTCACCGAGGGCGGGGTGACGCTGGTCACCGCCGAGATGCTGGGGCAGGCCCTAAATTATGTCCGTTGAGGGCGCCCCCCTGCCGGTGGTGCTGTGCTGGCACATGCACCAGCCCGATTACCGGGGACCCGACGGATCGAGCTATCGGCTGCCCTGGGTCTATCTCCACGGCATCAAGGACTACGTGGACATGGCGGCCCACCTCGAGGCGGTGCCGGCGGCCCGGGCAGTCGTCAACTTCGTCCCCATCTTGCTCACCCAGATCGAGGACTATGCCCAGCAGATCGCGGCCTGGCTGCAGACGGGCCGGTTGATCGGGGACCCCCTGCTGGCCGCCCTGGCCGGCCCCGGCCTGCCCTTGGAGCCGGAGGTCCGGCGCGGGCTGGTCCGCGCCTGCTCCCGCGCCAATCGCACCCACCTGATCAGCCGCTTTCCCGAGTTCAGTCGCCTGGTGGAGATCGGGGAATGGATGTGCCAGCGCGGGGCGGGGGCCCTCTATCTCAACGACCAGTTCCTGGCCGATCTCCTGGTCTGGTACCACCTAGCCTGGCTCGGGGAGAGCGTACGGGCCAACGATCTGCGGGCGGCGTCCCTGCAGACGAAGGCCCGGGGCTTCAGCCAGGAGGACCGGGCCCAGCTGGTGGCCCTGATCGGCGAGCAGCTCGCCTCCATCGTGCCCCGCTACCGTGCCCTGGCGCATCGGGGACAGGTGGAGCTCTCGGTGACGCCCTACGCCCACCCCATCCTGCCCCTGCTGCTTGACATCGACGCCGCCCGAGAGGCCCTACCGACCATCGAGCTACCCGAGCTCCAGCGCTATCGGGGGGGGTTGGAGCGGGCCCGCTGGCACATCCGCACCGGCCTGGAGGTGTTCGAGCGCTATTTCGGCCTCCGGCCCCGAGGCTGCTGGCCGGCGGAGGGGGCGGTGTGCGAGGCGACACTGCGGCTCCTGGAGGAGGAGGGCTTCCAGTGGGCCGCCAGCGGTCAGCAGGTCCTGCACCACAGCCTCAGTGCATCCCATCCCGGCGCCGCCTTGCCCGCGAACTGGCCCTATCAGCCCTACTGCCTAGAAGGGGGTCGGCTCCACTGTTTCTTCCGTGACGACGGGCTCTCGGACCTGATCGGCTTCACCTATGCGGACTGGCACGCGGACGATGCCGTAGCCAACCTGATCCAGCATCTCGAGAACATCGACCAGGCCACCCGGGGGAGGGAGAATCGGCTGGTGGCCATCATCCTGGATG
>CAZFHV010000018.1:0-20413 GCA_964519095.1 uncultured Chromatiaceae bacterium
CTCGCCGCTACACTCTGTCATCGCAAGGCCGTCCTCTTGTTGGTGCATAACTGATTGATCGCACAACCGTTATGCCAGAGAGGGTGGCCTTGTTTCAACCCCAAGGTGAGATATCCGGGCTAGCTGTGGTCACGCCGAGATTCGATGCCCGGGCCTGGGGTCGGCCTGGGGGTACAACCCCCTGCACGGCTCCCCCGGGTGCCCATGAGATCCCTTTCTGAACAACTTGGAGCCAAGATGATCGCGTCCCACCCAAGCGCATATCCCGCCCCGGCGGGTCCCCTGCCCGCCTGCCGCGCGGTGCTGATGGCGGGTCTCTTGCTCGCCACCCCGCAACTGAGGGCGGCGGAGTCACCCGAGGCGGAGTCCCTGCGCATCGACATCCCGGTCGAGCTGGCGCAGGCCCAAGTCGTTTTCAACATGGACCACCCCGCCTTTGAGGGCGACAACCCCACGGGCCTCAATTTCATGCGGGTGGTGCAGGACGACTTTGCGCAGGCAAAGACCAAGGCCAGCATCATCGCCGTCTTCCACGGCGAGATCGGCTATATGCTGCTGGATGATGCGCGCTACAACGCGGTGCGCCACAGCACGCGCGGTAATCCCTACAAGGGGATGATCCTTGCCCTGCAGGAGAAGGGGCTGCGCTTCGAAGAGTGCGGTCAGACCGCCCGCACCAACGGCTGGGTCAATGCCGATTTCCTGCCGGGGGTGAAGGTCGTGACCTCCGCGAATCTCCGCATCACTCAGCTCGTCCAGCAGGGCTACGTTCAGATCCAGCCGTGACGGGCGTGGCGGGCGGGGCCGCCACCGAGGAGCCCCGTCCTCCCCACCCCTGATCGTGGCCAGACCTCGGCGCGGGCCTGCTAGCCCTTCACCGGGCTGCCCACCGTCGGGGCAATGTGGCCAGCCTTCGGCGGGGCCATCATCTCGATGACGGCCCGAAAACTTTCCTCCCCGACCCTGACTGCCCCGGCAAAGGGGTGGTCCAGCTCGACGATGACATAGAACACGACCCCCACCAACGCGGCGAGCACGGCGATCATCACCGCGTGGGCGCTCACGTTCTCCGTGCCCAGAAAATAGGCGAAGCCGATGGTGAGGGTGGCCCCGGAGATGAGCGCCAGCCAAATGACGCGGGGCAGCTCCTCGCGGGCATCATCCAGCCGTCGCACGCGCCAGCGCTCCAGCTCATTGAGCTTTGTGATGAGCTCTGTATAGAGGGTCTGTTGACGAGGGGAGCTGGGCGAGAGCGCGGCGACGCCCTTCCAGATGGTTTCCAATGCGGGGTTAGTCGGGGGAATGTGCTGGAGCTCGGCGAGCGAGGGGAGCTCCCGATCGACAATCTCCTGGAGATAAGCGAGCAGGGCTGGGCGGAGGTCCGGGGCTTGGCTGGTCTCGGCACAGGCGCCCATCACGTGATTGAGGGAGATGGCGGCGCTGGTCTCATGTTGCGCGTTGAGGCGCGTCAGGTCGTACTGCTGCCAGACCACAACGACCACGAAGGCGAGAAGCACCCCGTACATCACCCCAACCGCCGAGAACACGTAGCCCGCAACCTCGTTGTGAATTCGGCGCACCCGGACGGGTACCAGGCGCTGGACGATAAAGAAGCCGATCAGCGAGGGGGTGATCACCGCTGTCAGTATCACCAGCAGCGCCAGCCAGTCGGGGATCATCAAGAGCCTTGCGGACAAGGACATGGAGGAGGACTCTCCGGCGACTTTGAGGTAGCCCTAAGCTACTGCGAAGCCCCACAACATTCCATAGGGGGTGCGCGGCCCCACGGGACCCCGTCGCCTAGGTTCAAACCAATAGGGGTGAAGCCGAAAGGGTGAAACCGAAAAAGTTGACAACGCAGCAAGGTTATGCTCGAATCCCGCCCTGAGTCGGCAGGCGTTTGAATATAACTATATGTTTATAAAAAGATTTGCAAAGGTTGCCCGCCGGGGACCGACCACTCGGTTCAGTGCCGATGGCTTTAGTTCTCCGCCTCACTCCCCGCGGCATCATCAGCGTCCGACCCCAACGACAAACCAAGGGCACCCTCTCATGGGCCGGAGCGAGGGCCAACGTCACGGAGACAGACCATGATCCTGGACCATCCGGAACTCGTCTACCTGGGGAAACTGCTGGTCTCCGCCCTGCTCGGGGCCCTCATTGGCTGGGAGCGGCGCTACCACAACCGTCTGGAATCCGAGGTCCGCACTTTCTCGTCGGTGGCCCTGGGGGCCTGTGCCTTCGGCCTCGTTTCCCTCTTGGCCGTGCCTGAGCATATGGACCCCACGCGCATCTCCTCCAACGTGGTCACCGGCATCGGCTTTCTCGGGGCCGGGATGATCTTGCACCAGCAGAATCGCACCACCGGACTGGCGACGGCGGCGCTGCTCTGGTCCACTGCCGCGGTTGGGCTGGCCATCGCCCATGGTCTGTACCTCATCGGTATCGTGACGGCGGTGGTGGTCTTCGTCGTGCGGCATTTCCCCAACCTGGTCAAACCCCGATATGTCGATGAGGAGCCATCTGGCGGCGGCCCCGGTGTGCCGCCGGCCAAGTGACCCCGTCCCACCGCATCAGCACCTAGAGAGCAACGCGACCCATGATCAAGAACCCCGATATCTCCAAGCTCAAGAAAGGCGACCTCTTCTGGGTGGAGGTGGATCAACTGCACCCGACCCAGTTCTGTGTGGGCATCGTGTCCGCCGAGTGCAAACGCCGCAGCATCGAGGAGCACGCCGCCAAGGGGGAGCTGCAGAAGTTCCTCTGCCAGGAGGGGCATCTGGTGCCGGTGATCGTCGGGCCTCCGGGCAAGACCCTGTACCTCACCGATCACCATCATCTCTGTACCGCCCTGTGGCGGGCAAGGCTCCCCAAGGACGAGGTCAAGCGGCTGGTGGCCAACGTGATCGAGGATTGGTCGGACCTGGGGCTCCAGCCGTTCTGGGAGCGCATGAACAAGAACCACTTCACGTGGCTCTACCAAACTGGGGTCGGCCCCCTCAGCCCCAACTTCCTGCCGAGCACCATCGGCGGCATCTTGAATGACCCCTACCGCACCCTCTCACGCTGGATTCGGGACGCGGGCTGCTACGTCAAGGACGAGCTCAAGGAGAAGGACCGCCCCATGTGCGAGGAGGACAGCTTCCTCCCCCAAGCCAAGAACGCCGCCTATTTCATCGAGTTCCGCTGGGCCAACTTCCTGCGCGACAACGTGAAGTTGGCCGAGGACCCCCACCTGTTCCATCTCACCTGCGAGCTGATGCCCCTCCACCCGGATCCCCAGTTCCTGAAGGAGGTCAAGACCTTGCGCAAGGCGCTCCCGGAGGTCATCAAGCTGATCGGCTGCAACCAGCTCGCCACGGTCCGCTACGACGACATGGGTTGTTTGGACGATTCCAAGCCCCTAAAACCCAAGAAGAAGCGCTGAGCGTTGAGGGTCGCGGCGCGCCGGTCTGGGGGCGCCGCGGCCGGTCGGCTCCGGATTAGGGTTTCCCGGACGGCGCTCCACCGCTGCCCTGGCGGCTCACCGGCTGGGTCAGGCCGATCCTCTTGAACACCAGGTAGCCTGCCACACCCAGCAGCACCAGCAGCAGGCACACCACCCAAAACCCCCAGGGGCTCTTCTCCCCGGGGATCCCGGCCAGGTTGATCCCCAAGAGCCCCGTGAGCACCCCCATGGGCAGGAACAGGGCGGTGTACAGCGACAGCAGGTAGAGGGCGTTGTTCATCCGCTGGGACTGGAGGTCCGCAACGGCCTCCTGAAGGGCGCCGCAGTGCTCCCGGAGGCCTTCCAGGCGTTCCAGGCGGTCGTCCACCCGCTCCGAAGCCTCGCGCAGGGTGGCGAGGGTCGCCTCCGTACCCAGGCGATGGCGCCCGTGCTCTTGGAGCAGCTCGTGCAGCAGGGTGCGCTCGGGGGAGAGATGGCGATGCAGGCGCAGCAGCTCAAGGCGGATCTGATTGACCTCCTGCCCGAGATGATCCACCTCGCGGGTAAGGACGCGGGTCTCCAGGAGGTCCAACGCCCCGCTTTGCTCATCGAGGAGGGATCCCAGATCCCGGACGAGCAACAGAGCCAGCCGTCCCAGGAGTCCGGCCACGCTGCTGGGTCCGACCCCCGCCTGGAGATCGGCGTAGATCTCGCGAATCCCCTCCGGCGGGGGCGAGGCGGCGGTCACCAGCCGATCGGGCCCGATCCACGCCTGGATGGCCGGCAGCGCCACGGCCTGGTGCCCCGGCGGTTGTTCCACGCCTCGGAGCGTCATCAGAAGGCCGTCGTTAATGGCCACCAACCGCGCCTGCTCGTCCGGCCGGGCGAAGTAGTCGACCACTTTCGGGGGCAGCCCCCCCAACTGATCCAGTAGGGAACGGGAAGCATCCCCCGCGGGGATGTGCAGCCAGGTCAGGGGACCGCTCGGCGCCGCCGTGGGGGAGGCCGGTGTGGCGCTGCCCTTGCCGTCCAGCACCAAGCACCAGGGGGCATCGGGCATGGGGGTGTGGCTGCCGCTCGTCGTCATGGGTGCTCCTCCTCGGTGGCTGTTGACCCACTGGGTACCGTTTGCGCCGGCGGGGGCTCCGATCCGGCGGCTGGCTTGGACTTCTCGGCTTCGAAGGCCTCGCCGAAGGCGGCCGCGAGGATCCCGGTGGGGATGGCGACGATGCCGATACCGGCCAAAGCGAATAGCCCCGCAAAGACCTTACCCAGCACCGTCTTGGGCACCACGTCCCCATAGCCCACCGTGGTAAGGGTCTCCAGGCTCCACCAGAGGGCCCGCGGAATGCTGCCGAAGGCCCCGGGATGTACCGCGCCCTCCACGAGATAGAGCCCCACCGCCGAGACCACCATCACCGCCAGGGCGAACACCAGGCCGATTAGTAGCTCCTCCCGGCGCGACCGAACCGCGTGGCGCATCGCACGGAAGGCGACGGACAACCGCCCCAACCGGGCGTTGAGCAGGATCTCCATCGCGGTGACCAGTCGCAGGAAGGCCAGGTCGTTGGCCCCGAGGGCATCGACCCAGGGCGCTGCGATGTAGGGCAGGACGGCCAGGAGATCGATGAGCACGCGGGGCCGCGCCAGATAGCGCAGGCGTCCCCCGAGGCCGCGGAAGCGCGGGATCTCCCCCGCTCCCCAGATCCTTAGCCCCAGGTCCAGGCAGAACAGCACACCCACCACCAGATCGGCGCGGTGGAACCAGTGGTGGTAAGGACCGGCCAGCAGGGGCTCCGTCTCGCAGATCTGCACCCCCACGGCAAGCAGCACCGTCCACATGAACAGGTGGTTGACCGCCGACAGCCCGGAGGGCGCGGCCTCGGGGCTCACCTGAGCGAAGACCAAGGCACGGGCACGCTCGTAGCGGGAGGTCATGGACTCAAGGGCATCTGAAGGTTAGGGGACAAGAGCCTGCTAGGGCCGGAAGCGGCTCCCCCAGGGCCTGGACGGAGGCTGGCGCAGGTTTCTCTCCTCTCATCCCTCACGAATCTCCAGGCGCAGGAAATAGTTCAGCAGGGTACGGATCACGGCGATGGCCGCGAGTTGCCCGATGCGCTCCCAGGTGGGGGCCACGGCGGTGGAGAGGATGTCGGAGGCCAGCTGGAATTCGAGGGCCACCACCAAGTAGCGGGCAAAGCCGAGGCGTACCTCGGCGAAGCTGGCATCCTGCCCCACCAGCATGGCCCGCACCAGGCGGAGTAGGGCCAGGGAGAAGCCCACCCCGATCACCACCACCCCCACGCCCTCGATGCACAGCCGCAGCCATTCCACGGCCCAGCTCAAGGCGCCCTCGATCTCGTGGTACATACCAGAGGCCCCCACTCACCCTTGTGCCCTTGTCCCATGATAGCGGCAGCCGTGCCGCTGGTGTCCACGAAATGACAGGGGGTTGGGCAAGCGGACCGGACGGAAGGCGGGGCAGTCAGGATCCCCGGCCCAGGGGCCGGGCCCGGATGCGCCAGTCGGGGCCCACGGCACGCACATCCAAGATCTCGAGGGAGATGCGTTCCGCCATGCGCTCCAGCCCCGGTAGGTGAAAGAGGCCCCGGGCCCCGTCCCCCAGGAGGTGGGGGGCCAGGTAGAGCCAGAGCTCGTCGATCAGAGCCGCCTGCAGAGCGGCACCGGCCAGGGTGGGGCCGGCCTCGATCAGCACCCCGTTGATCTCCTCGCTGGCAAGGAAACGCAACAGCGCCTCGAGGTCGACCCGGCCCCGGTGCTCGGGCATCTGGCAGACCCGTGCCCCGCGGGTCTCCAGGGCCGCGGCCCGCGCCGGGTCCCAATCCACGCAGGCCACCAGGACTTCCCCCGGCAGGGCGAAGAGGTGCGCGCCCGGCGGGGTGCGCAGCCGGCTGTCCACCACCACCCGCAGGGGCTGGAGAACCTCCTCCGCGGGTGCGAGCCCAAGGTCGGTGGGCCCCAGGCGCACGTTGAGGGAGGGGTCGTCGTGCAACAGGGTCTCGATCCCGGTGAGGATGGCGGAGCTCTGGGCCCGCAGCCGCTGCACGTCCCGACGCGCGGCCTCGGAGGTGATCCAGCGGCTCTCCCCGCTCGCCAGGGCGGTGCGGCCGTCCAGGCTCAGGGCGAGCTTGCAGCGCACGTAGGGCAAGCCCTGGGACATCCGCTTGATGAATCCGGGATTCAGCCTCTTGGCAGCTTCCGCAAGGGGCCCCACCGCTACCTCGACCCCCGCCGATTGCAGCGCCGCCAGCCCCTTGCCCGCCACCAGGGGGTTGGGGTCCACCATGGCGCTGACCACCCGCGCGACACCCGCCTCCAGGAGTGCATCCACACAGGGGGGAGTCCGACCCTGATGGCAGCAGGGCTCCAGGGTCGTGTAGGCGGTGGCGCCGCGGGCGAGGGCGCCCGCCTGGGCCAGGGCCAGACGCTCCGCATGGGGCCCGCCGGCGCGGCGGTGGTAGCCCTCCCCGACGATTCGCCCACCCGCGACCAGCACGCAGCCGACTCGCGGATTGGGGTGGGTGGTGTAGAGGCCCAGGCGCGCCAGCCGCAGGGCGCGGGCCATGAAGGCCTGATCCTTAGCGGCGCTCATCGCCGCCAGACCCCTCGATCGTTTGCTCGAACCGCCCTACCGGATCGGCACGGGCCCAATGCCCAGCCTTACCTTCTCGACGACAATTGCTAAAATTGCAGGTGAGTTCTCGGTTTCCACGGAGCTGACAATGTCCTCGCCCTATGGAACGGAGTATCACACCTATCACCTGACGGTCGCGGAGGCCAAGGCCCTGCGAGAGGCGTTGGAGGGGTCCGGGAGCTTTGCCCATCGCGGGATGTCTTTCGCGGAGCAACAGGATCTGGTGGACAGTATCTGGAGACAGATCGCCGCCCGCTGCCACTGCGATTTCGAGAGCATCCTGCCTGCGAGCCCCCCCAGTCCCTCGAGCTTCCGGGCGCTGCCATTGGCCCCGAGGCCGAGCGAGGAATAGCCCCGCCCTCAGCGCCCGGACTCCTCGAGTAGGTCCCGCTGCTGGCGGCGGGCCTCGGGGCTGGGCTCGCGCTCCAGGCGCTCGATTTCCTCCTGGAAGGCGCGCACGTCCTCGAACTTGCGATACACGGAAGCGAAGCGCACGTAGGCCACTTGGTCCAGCGCCTTGAGCTCCTGCATGACCAGTTGGCCGATGGTGCGGGAGGGGATCTCGGACTCACCGGAGGCGAGGATCTGGCGGGTGATCCGGTTGACCGCCGCATCGAGCTTCTCGGTGCTCACGGGCCGCTTCTCCAGGGCCCGCAGCATGCCGTGGCGGATCTTCTTACCGTCGAAGGGCACCCGGCGGCCGTCCTGCTTGACCACGCGGGGCAGGTTGAGCTCCGGGGTCTCGTAGGTGGTGAAGCGCTCGCTACAGACCGGGCACTCGCGCCGGCGCCGCACCTGATCCCCCTCCCCCGCCAAGCGTGAGTCCACCACCTTGGTATCCTGGGCGCCGCAGAAGGGGCAACGCATGGGGCTCGCAGGGACTAAGGGCGCCGGGCACCCGTGGCGGCGCGAGACGCTGTCGCGGTCACAGGCACCCTCAGCGCTGGTAGACAGGGAAGCGGGCGCACAACGCCTCCACCCGTGCCTTGACCGCCGCGACCGTCTCCCCATCACCCCGCCGGTCGATGAGGTCGCACATCCAACCGGCCAGCTCTTGCACCTCCGCCTCGCCCAGGCCGCGGGTGGTGACCGCGGGGGTTCCCACCCGGATGCCGCTGGTGACGAAGGGGGACTGGGGATCGTTGGGCACCGCGTTCTTGTTCACCGTGATGTTGGCCGCGCCCAGCCAGGCATCCACGTCCTTGCCCGTGAGGCCCTGGCGGATGAAGCTGACCAGGAACAGGTGGTCGTCCGTGCCCCCGGAGACCACGTCGTAGCCCCGTTCGATAAACACCCGGGCCATGGCTCGCGCGTTGGCCAGCACCTGGGCCTGGTAGTCGCGAAACCCCGGCTCCATGGCCTCCTTGAGGGCCACCGCCTTGGCGGCGATCACGTGCACCAGGGGTCCCCCCTGGGTGCCGGGGAACACCAGGGAGTTGAGCCGCTTCTCGATCTCCTCGTTGGCGCGGGCCAGGATCAGCCCCCCGCGGGGACCCCGCAGGGTCTTGTGGGTGGTGGTGGTGGTCACATCCGCGATCTGCACCGGGCTCGGATAGAGCCCCGCCGCCACCAGCCCCGCCACGTGGGCCATGTCCACCAGGAGGTAAGCCCCAACCCGGTCGGAGATGTCGCGGAAGCGCTGCCAGTCCACCACCCGCGAGTAGGCCGAGAACCCCGCCACGATCATGCGGGGGCGGTGCTCGAGGGCGAGCCGCTCCACCTGCTCATAGTCGATCTCGCCAGTGTCAGCATGGAGCCCGTACTGAATGGCGTTGTAGAGCTTGCCGGAGAAGTTGGGTTTGGCCCCGTGGGTGAGATGGCCGCCATGCGCCAGGCTCATGCCGAGCACGGTGTCGCCGGGGTTGCACAGGGCCATGTAGACGGCCGCGTTGGCCTGGGATCCCGAGTGGGGCTGGACGTTGGCGTAGGCCGCGCCGAACAGGGCCTTGGCCCGCTCGATGGCGAGCCGTTCGACCACATCGACATACTCACAGCCGCCGTAATAGCGTTTGCCCGGGTAACCCTCGGCGTACTTGTTGGTGAGCACCGACCCCTGGGCCTCGAGCACCCGCGGGCTGGTGTAGTTCTCCGAGGCGATGAGCTCTACGTGGGCCTCCTGGCGAAGCTCCTCACCCTGGATGGCCTCCCACAGCTCCGCATCGTAACCGGCGATCTGCATGTCTTTGGGGAACATGGGCGTTTCTTGGATTGCACCTGGGAAATCGGACAGGCCGCTAGTTTATCAGGCCGACCGGGGCCCTGCCCGCGCTCGCCTTCAGCCAGGGTCTGGGTCGATGCAGAAGCGCTGGATCAGGGCCCGCAGCCCCGCCAGGGCAGGCTCGATGCGCGCCGCCTCCAGGTACTCGTTGGGCTGGTGGGCCTGGGCGATGTCACCGGGTCCCCACACCAGGGTCTCCATCCCCAGCCCGTTGAGAAAGGGACCCTCGGTGGCAAAGGCCACCGCCTCCGCGGGGTGGCCAGTCAGCCCTTCGGCGAAGCGCACGATGGGGGAGTCGGCAGCCGTCTCCATGGGCGGCACGCCGGGAAAGAGCGACTCCGTCTCCCAGTGCAGGCCCCGCCGTTGTGCCACCCCCGCCACGCGCCGCTCGATCTCCTCCCGCAGCATCCGGGGATCCAGGCCCGGGAGGGAGCGCAGATCGATGTGGAGCTCGCAGCGCCCGCAGATGCGGTTGGGATTGTCGCCGCCGTGGATGTGGCCCAGGTTGAGGGTGGGGACCGGCACCGCGAAGGTGGGGTTGCGGTGGCGGGCCTGCAGATCCGCGCGCCAGGCCAGCAGCTCCCCCATCAGCTCCTGCATCCCCTCCAGGGCGCTGTTGCCCAGGGATGGGTCGCTCGAGTGACCGGAACGGCCGAGGAGGCGGATCGCCTCCATCAGCACCCCCTTGTGCAGACGCACCGGACGCAGTCCCGTGGGCTCGCCGATCACCGCGTACCGGCCAAGGGTGGTCCCCAGGCGCGCCAGCTCCCGGGCACCACACATGGACGACTCCTCATCGGCCGTGGCCAGGATCGTCAGGGGGCGCCTGAGATGCCGGCCGTCCAGCCCCCGCGCCGCCTCGATGGCCAGGGCCAGGAAGGACTTCATGTCGGAGGTGCCCAGGCCGTAGAGACGCCCCCCCTCCTCGGTGAGGGAGAAGGGATCGTGCCGCCAGCCCGTCTCGTCGTAGGGGACCGTATCCGTGTGCCCCGCCAGCACCAGGCCCTCGTCCCCCGCACCGAGGGTCGCAACCAGGTTCGCCTTGCCGGGGTAGCCCGGCACCCCCTGGATTGCTACCCGATAGCCCGCCCCCTCCAGCCACTCCGCCAGGCGGTGGATGACGGGCTCGTTCCCCTGATCCAGCTCGGGGACGACACTGCTGACCGAAGGAATGGCGATCAGCTCGCGGAGCAACTCATCGAGGCGAGGAGGATCTATACGCATAACGCCTCTTGGGGGTTCTTCCAGTCCAGCAAAGCTTGAAATGAGCGGGTCGCGCCTCTTGCCGCAAAGTCTTGAAAGAGGAGTTGCGAAACCTTCAGGTAGCGCCAGGTCACGCCGGTCTCGCGGCTGACCTCCTCGCACCAGCGGGTCATGTGCCTGGCCTTGGCGTCGGTGTCGTCGAACTCGCGGCCCTTGGTCTCGATGATCCAATGGACAGTCTCGCCCGACGTCTTCTGCACGGCCACGAAATCCGGATAGTAGAGGCGCACGGCACCTGTACCGGACAAGTACTGGACATGGAACTGGGTGAACCATTCCGCCAGGGCGGCGAAGCGCGCGATGTCGTCGCAGGAATCCAGAAAGGTAGCGAACTCCGCTTCGAACGGGTTATAGCAAGCGACCAGGTTGAAAATGGTCTTCTGGGCGGACAGGGCCATGCGCCGCCAGGTGAAGCGCGGCGTATCGGACAGCCGATAGGGCTCACCCTGGAGCTTCACCGGTGTCGCCTCGACCGTCAGCCGGCCGATCTCGCGGGCGAAGAGTCCGGCGACCGCGTCAAGCAAACCGGAATGGCCCAGCGCCCGGCGCACGCCCGCATCGTCCAGCTCCACGATCCCGCCGAAGCACCGCATCCGCACGTACTGGCGGACCAGCGGATAGAGCTCGGCAAAACGCCCCGGCAACCTGGCCCGCTTCTCCACGCGGTTGGTCAGGGACGACAGCAGGTTTTCTACCGGCGGCAGGTTGTCCGCGTTGAACACGACCTCGTCAGAGCCGACCTTCACATCCACGGTGCCGTGGACCAGGTCGATCTGGTTCCGCACCTCCTTGTCCAGGTCCACCTCCTTCGCCAAGGCCGGCAGTGCCAGCGGATCCAGCTCGCCGAGGCGGGTGTAGTTCCGATCATAGAGCGGCGTGGTCTGCGGGATGGCGATGTCCAGGTGGACAGGTTCCGCCAGCGGGAAGACCTCCCGCCCAGGCTTGGGCGGATGGACCGCAGTGGCGATCCCCACCCCCTCCTTCTCCAGCTCGCGGATGAAGCTCTCGAAGGCGTTGGTACCGATCAGCTCCAGGATCTGATTGTTCTCCCGCGGGACCTTGCGCATCAACCGCAGCCCCCGGCCGATGGCCTGCTCCGGCAGGATACCCGCCTTCGCGCTGAATGGCCGCAGCCCAAGGATCACCGACACGTTGCGCACGTCCCAGCCCTCTCGCAGCATGAGTACGGAGACAATGGCCCTGATGCGCGAGTGCCCCTCGTCTACCTCCCGGGCCGCCTGGCGGGCCGCATCGAGGTCCTTCTTGGTGATCTCGCCAGCCTTGTCCGTGTGGATTACCAGCACCCGATCCTTCCCTTTGAATTCAGGCTCACGCCGCAACCGCTCCGCGATGGAATCCGCGTCTTTCGTGGACTCGGCCATCACGAACAGCAAGGGCTTCTCGCCGACCGTACCGTAGTCCTTAACATGCTCACGCCAGCGCTCGACAGCGATGGCGATCCACTCGTTGTAGACGTCGCCGGCCTCGCTGGACGCATACCGGTCCGGGTCCTGCTTGTCGGTCTGGTGGATGATCAGCGGCGTCTTGACGATCCGGTCCTCCACCGTCTGCGCCAGCGGATAGTCGGCGACGATCCAGGGGAAGAAAGTGCCGTTCTGGTTCTTCGGGGTCGCCGAAAAGTCGAGCCAGGCAGCCAGGCCCGCCTTGCCCTTGGCCTTCAGGTTCGCATGCAGCGCGAGCAGGGTCTTGCTCCAGGCCAGCTCGTCGTCGTGGACGTGGTGCGCCTCGTCGTTCAGGACCATGAGGTTGGTCAGACGTTTCACCCGCTCCAGCAGGGGTGTCGCAGTGTCCAGGCTCGGTTTCGACGCCTTGCCGAGCAAGGCCGCCACCGGATTGATGGGGCCTGGAACCGGCCCATCGTCCTCATACACCTGCTGGATATTGGTCAGGAATAGGTTGCCCTCCGGTCCCGGCTCCCGCGCATCGCCGCGCAGGATCACCTGCAGGCCGAACCGGCTCTTCCATTCGGGCGGGATGACCGGCAGGAAATGGAAGACCTTGGCGGAGTCGAAGTCCTCCCTCAGCCGCTCGTACACGATCACGTTGGGGGCCACGATCAGGAAGTTGTCGGCGTGGTCGCCGCTCCCCTCCAACCGCCGATTGAAGTAGCTCCAGGCCACCACCAGGGCCATGACCAGGGTCTTGCCCGACCCGGTGGCCATCTTCACCGCATAGCGGGTGAGGCCGGCCGGGGGCAGCTCCTGCTCCGCGGTCTTGCCGATCTCCGCGATGTAGCGGCGGACGAAGCGCTCGCCCTTGCTGGAGGTCAGGATGTCCAGCTCCAGCAGGTCTGGGCTCTTGAAGTAGCGCTGGATCAGGTCCGCGCAGTCGCTAATACGCTCCACCTCGAAAAGGTAGATCAGGGTCTCCACAGCCTCTCGCTGGCAGAAGTAGAAGCGGAACGGTTCGCCGCCGGAGAGGAGGTGGTCGTCGTCGAACCAGAACGCGAGCAGCCGCTGGGTGGTGCCGGTCACCCCCGGATAGCGGTTCGCACGCCAAGTGTCCACCGCCTCGCGGATTTCGTTGACCAGCAGGGTGTGGCTTCTGCGCCGGCCCTCGACTTCGGTCCAGGTGTTGGCACCCGTCTTTTCCAGGCGCCGCCTGGGTGGGGTGTAGGGGTCGCGCCCATCGATCTCCGGCAGGTCCAGCTCCAGGACGTTCGCATGCTCGGTCATGGCTCGGACTCCGGGGACAGGGGGATCTCCTCCGGGGGCAGCCAGACCACACGTCCGTCCCGCCAGACCGCGATGGGATTCCCCGCACGCTTGTGGTCGCTCAGGGCACGCCGGACCGCGCCGCGCAAGGCCGCCTCGACCCGGGCCGTGTCGGCCAGGATGGCGTCCAGATCGGGTACCGGTTGTCTCGCCAGGTCAGTCATGGGTAGCGCTCCGAGAGACTGGATCGGGTCGGGTTAGCGCAGCGTAACCCGACGATTCGGCGTTACTCATGTCCCACCCCGTCGAGATCAATTCCATTTTGTCCCCAATCCGCTGCATAGACGCCTCTTTCGACATATCGACCAAAGCTCGAATAAGGCCACTCGGACGCCGACCAAACATATCCATGCTTTACGGGGTTGAAGTGAATGTAATCGCAATGGGCGGAGTAATCCGCCTCGTCGCGCAGGCAGTGCTCCCAATACCGGTGCTGCCAGAGCGCTTGACTGGCTTTGCTCACCCGCGAAAGATTTGGCTGACCTCGAAGGTCCGGGCTGGAGTGATTGGTAAACCAGGTCTTGATGAGTCGCCAGCGGGTTGGGAAATCGGCATCATCGGGCGGCAGGGTCCAGATGCAATGCAGATGATCGGGCAAGATCACCGCCGCATCGACAACGAAAGACCGTTTCGCGCTCACCTGCCGGAACGCCTCGCGCAAGACCGCAACGGTGGCCGCCGAACCCAGGATCGGCCGCCTCCCTTCGGTGACGACCGTGAAGAAGAACGATGCACCGGGGATAAATACACGGCGGTATTGCATGAAGGAGTTACGGCACCTTTGTCGGGTGACGCTGCGCTAACCCGACCTACGATGGGACATAGTAGGTCAGGAGCCGGCTGGTGTCGTTGCCGAAGATGTCCACCACCTTCACTAGCACCCGGTAGGTCCCAGGTCCTGGGTACTCGTGCTCGCCGCTCTCCAGGTCCAGCTTGCGCTGCTTGCGGGTGCGGTACGCCTGCCACTGGTTCATGAAGGTGTCGTGCTGAAAGTCCCAGTCCACCGCCCAGTAGTCGATATAGTCGGACCACTTGTGGATCTTGGCCCGCACCTCCTCCGGGATCAGGTCGGTGTCGGGGATGACGAAGTCTGTCAGCCGAACCTTCACCTGCCTCCCCCCTCGCCCCTGGAGCGGGGGCGTCTCGCCCCCGAATCCGGGGCGGGACGCCCCGGCCCCGGTGGGGCCGAGGGTAACGACCTCCGCCTCCAGGTGCGCCAAGTCAAAGAAGCGCACGTCGCCCCGGTCCACCGCCTGGCGCTCCATCACCTCCCGGGGGATGTTGAGCAGGCGCAGCCGCACCCCGTGGGTGTGCTTGGCCTGCTGCACCACCGGGTCGTGCATGCCCATCTCCCACTCCCAGCCGAGCACGTGCAGCTCGTGCTGGCCCAGCCCAGCGGTCTCCGCCAGCGCGGCGTTGATCTGGGCGATGGTCACCGGGGCGTCCACCGCCCCTACGTGCACCAAGGCGCCGCTCTTGCGGCCGTGGATGTGGGTCCCGGGCAGTGGCTGGGCGTGATACAGGTCCAGGATAAAGCGGACGTAGGCGGCGATGGCGGCCTGATCGGGCTCGGCGGGCCGCTCGTCGCCGAATGTCACCCCCTGCCAATGCTTGCGCTCGTAGCGGCCGAGGTTCAGGATCTCGAAGGGCTTGCAGTTGGGAATGCCGAGCAGGCGCTTGCGGGTGGTGTGGATGGCGAAGCGGCCCAGATCGCAGCCGATCCAGCGACGGTTGAGCTTTTCGGCGACGGCGAGGGTGGTTCCGGAGCCGCAGAAGAAGTCAAGAACTAGATCACCTTCGGAGCTACTGGACTTCAGAATCCGCTCAAGAAGTGCCTCTGGCTTCTGCGTCGCGTACCCCAGTGCCTCTTTCGCCTGCGAATTAATCGGTGACAGGTCAACCCAAAGGTTCTGTGCAATTTGGCCGGGCGTTTCGTCAAGGTACCGCTTTAGCCGAATGCGGCCAAACTTATCTTCTGGAAAATATAACCTCCCTTGTCGGTCAAGTTCTTCCATCTTGTCGCGGGAGATTTTCCACCCGTTTTGATGCGGCTTGTATCCTTTGTATTCGTATCGGAGATTCGGTCTTACGCCAGGATTTACCAAGTCCGATGTGGTCCATTGCCTTCCGTCCGCGTCTCGACCAATAAAATGGCTATCAATATACTTCTGATCGAAAGGTACGTATTGCTGATTCCAAGTCCATTCCTCTGTTGACTTAGTGTAGTAAAAGATGCACTCCCAGATTTCACCAAAGTTCCTGGATACATTACCGTGTGATGAAGTGCGCTTCCACGCAATTTCTGTCTGAAGACAAGCGCTTCCAAAAATCTCGTCCAATATTGGCCTAATATAGTTTCCGGTGTCCGGCTCGAGATGGATGTAGAAGGACCCTCTATCGGATAAGAGCTGATACGCTGAGTGGAGACGCTCGTAGAGCATCTGCAGGAATGATTCAAGCCCAGCCCCCCAAGTATCACGGTAAGCCTTCTGCTCGATGATCGAGGCTTCTTTGGCAATCTGGAGTCCGGTATCGCCTATCGTTGTCTTAAATGAGAAATCTGCACCGGTAGCAAACGGCGGATCGATATAGATCAGATCCACCTTCCCCGCCAATTCCTCCATCAGGCTCGCCATCACCAACAGGTTGTCGCCCCAGATGAGCTTGTTGCGCCACTCGTCCTGCCCGCTCGGCTTGGCGCTGAACAGGTCCGCCATGTACCCCGGCTCCCGGGTCGTCCGCCCCTCCTTGATGGTCTCCACCACCTGGAACGGCAGGGCCACACCGCGGTCGATGACCCGGTTCCCGTCCGGGTCGTACTTCCCCGGCCAGATCAGCTCCGGCTTGGTGATCTCGATGTTCGGCATGGTTGTTCTCGTTCCCTCCGTTACCGCGCCTTCATTTCCAGCGTAGTCGGGTTAGCGCAGCGTAACCCGACATCCGCGGTCCAATTTCGGGTTACGGCGCGCATCGACACCGCGGTTTCCCGCAAGCATCCTTGCAGGCGCGCCTAACCCGACCTACCCGTCACTCGGTGGGCTCGGGACACGGCTGCACCCAGCACAGGCGCCGCTTCAGGGCATTTCCGGTGTTGAATGCCAGCACGCCATCGCGTTGGAGCCGGCCGACGACGATCCCCGGCGCGATGCCGATCTGCGCGGCAAATCCCTCGATCTCGGCCAGGGTCGGCTTACCGTGAGCGAGCATCCGTCGGAGCGCAGCGGGCGGGATCAAGTGATCGGCGGCGAAACGATTCGCCTCCTGCTCCTTCGCGTCGTCCATGGCATCCCCTTCGATGAAGACGTCGCGCTTTCCGTGGAGCAGTACGTGGCCCGCCTCATGGAAAAAGGTAAACCAGAGCTGATCGTCCGATTTGTAGCGTAGGCTGAGCTGAATCAGGGCCTTATCGGCCGAAAGCCAGCGGGTCGCACCGGAGACACCAGTCTTGGGCAGCTCGGGCACGAAGACGACGGCAACGCCAGCCGAGGCGCAGGCCGCGATAAGCGCGGGCTGGAAGACCTCCGGCGGCTCTCGGGTGAGGGCACGTGCCTGTTCGAGCACCGCCTTGAACCGAGCCTTGTCGAAGGGGGCGCAGCGGATTGCCTGGGCATCGAGCTCGCCGCGACGCAGCCAGGCAGACACGGCCTCGGGATGCGTCTCGTAGCGCGTCGACTGGCGGAACGCGACGGCGTGCCCGTCCCAAAGCGCGATCCAGCGAGCGACCGAGCCGACGCCAAAGAAACGCAGTACCAGATCGAGCTGCGCATAGGGCTCTCTGCCCCTACGGATCCAGCCGTGTTGGATCATGGCCTCAACGGGTACGCGCTTCAGCCACTCCAGGTCATCGGTCCCCTGCTCCTGCTCCCGGGAGCGTGCCCGGGCCTCCCGGTACAGGCTCTCCAGGTTTTGCCAGAAGTGGGCCGGACGGCCGACCACCCGCTCCAGCTTGAGCGCGGTGTCCGCCGTGATGGCGGCCTTGCCTTGGACGATCTCGTTGATGGTCTTTGGGGTCAGTCCCGTGCGCGCGGCGAGGTCGCGCTGGGTCATACCGAGCGAGTCCAGATACTCGCTCAGAATCTCCCCCGGCGGGACCACATAGTCGGGTTGGAACGGATCGGTACTAATCATGTGTATCCTCCACGCCCAGGATGAGTACGGAGGTCACCCGCCACCAGTCGAGACCGCCTTCGGGGCGCAACGGTCTGGGCTCGTGGTCGGGCTCGAAGATCAATCGGTACGGGTGGTCCAGGTCCAGGCTGAGCTGGCCGGCCCGATTGCCCGTCAGCTCGTGGCATCGGCCAGGGCCACTGTAGGGAGGCCACAAGTCCCCGAGGGTCTGGGCCGCACGCAACTCCTGCATGCGACGCACGATCAGGCGGGCTCGCCGCTCCCCGTGGGCCGCTGTGAGCTTCCGTCCCTCACGGAACGCCTTTTCCAGCCGCGAGGTACGGAAGGTGATTTCCATTGGCCTGAGATGTTAACGCATAGGGTTAACGATCTCAATTGCTCCAAAGGCGCCGGGGCAGGCAAGTGTCGGGTTGCGGCGCGCATCAGCGCTTCGGTTTTCCGCATGCGTCAACGCGGGCGCGCCCAACCCGACCTACGGCTATGGCGCTGCTCCGGCGCGTTCGACCGGCAGATGCCCTTGAAGTCGCAGTCCCCGCAGGTCCCGCACGCCGCGATCCGATCCAGACCCCCGTCCCGGATTCGGGTCCCGGCAGCGACCAAGCGGTCCTCGGTATTCGACAGCAGACTGTGGTCCACCAGCTCCCGCACGGAGGCGCCGGAGCCCTGGTCCAGGTTGTAGATTTCCACCAGGTCCGCGGGATGGCCGGTGAGCTGCTGGTAGCCCAGGGCGTAGATGTGGAGCTGATCGCGCGTGACCTCCTCGCTCTGCGCCCGGTCGGTGGACTTGAAGTCGATGACGATGATTTGGTTGGTGTCGGTGCGGCGGATGAGGTCGATGCGCCCGTGCACCACTACGCCCTCGGCGAGCTTCAGCTCGATGGTCTTCTCGGCGTGCTCGATCTTGTCCAGGAGCTGCGCGTTCTCGCGGAAGTAGCGCCGCAGCACTTGGTCCGCCTTGGCCCGCATGTCCTCGCGCAGATCGTCCCAGCCGAAGGGCAGGTGGAAGTGGGTATCCAGCAGGCCGGGAACCGCCTGGCCGTCGAGACGCTCCCCGTCGAGCGTCCGGCGGTGGACCTCGGCCAGAGCGTCGTGCAGGGACTTGCCGTAGCCCAGGCGCTCGTTGTAACCGGGGTTGAAGCCGTAGAGGAAGCGCAGCTTGAATTGGTAGGGGCACTCGAACAGGTACTTGAGCTCGCTGAAGGTCAGGGCGATCTCGGCCTTGGCGGTTGCTGGCCGCGGCTCGATGGCGGGCGGCGCCGACAGGGCCGGCTCGCGGGTCAGGGCGTAACCCCCGGCGACGAGCTCGCGCAGAAACGGGGACTCTTTGCTGTACAGGTTGCTCCCTTCCGGGGCCCAGGTGCAGAACAGGTATTTCTTGCTGCGGGTGATGGCGACATAGAAGAGCCGCCGCTCGTCCTCCTCCGTGCCCAGGTACCGATCGGCCCCGACCACCGCCGCCTTCGGGATCACGTGATACCACTGGCGCCCGCCGTGGCGCTTGCCGGGGAAGCGGTTCTTGACCAGGTTGGGCACGAAGACCAGGGGAAATTCCATGCCCTTGGCCTGGTGCACGGTCATGATCTGCACGGCGTCCGGCTGCGCATAGCCGGAGTCCTCCCAGCCCTCGGGGTAGTAGTCGGCGGCCTGGTGGCGGAGGAATCCGGCGAACCCGCTGTACAGGGAGGTCGCCTCGGAGTGGAAATGGATCAGCTCGTAGTCGGTGATGAGCTGACTGAACTTACCGAGGTTGTAGTAAACGATCTCGCCGCGGGCCCGGCCGAGCAGGGCGTCGCCCCCAATCCTCTCCTCGCGCAGCCCAATCTGCTCCAGGAAACCCAGATAGGTGTGCTGGGGCGAGCGCTCACTAGTCAGCCAGCGATTCGGCCAGTCGGCGCGCTCGCGGTCGAGCCAGCCGATGGCTTGCGCCAGTGCATCGCGGTCGATGCCCAGGTCGGCGGCCAGCCAAGCCCCGAATAGCCCGTCGAGGCCGATCTCGTCGTTCAGGTAGTAGAAGATCGCCCGGGCGGCCTGTACCTCCGGGGTCTCAAAGAGCCGGTTCATCCCCTTGATCAGGTACGGGATCCCAGCCTGACGCAGCGCCGCGACGATAGGCTCGGCGCTGTTCTTGACGCTGCGCAGCAGGACGGCGCAATCCGACCAGGTGAGGCCGCGGGTCTCGCCGCTCTCTGTGAAGGGGCGGCCCCGCAGCGCCTGGATCTTGCGGACGATCCAGGCGGCCTCGTCATCGGGGGTTGCGAACTTGAGCGCCAGCAGGTCGCCCTGATCGAACGTCTGCTGGTCGGTGCTGCGCATGACCTTGGCCAGCCGCACCTGGTTGCCCTCCGCCACCCTCCGTCCGCTGTCCACCACGCCCCGACTGGAGCGGAAGTTGTCGCCCATCTCGACCTGGGTCACCTTAGGGTAGCGATCCTTGAAGCCCAGGATGTTGCCGATGTCGCTCCCGTTCCACTGGTAGATGGTTTGGTCGTCGTCGCCGACCACGCACACCTGGGCGCCGAGTTGGTGCAATTGGCTGATCAGCACCTCCTGGAGGGGGTTGACGTCCTGATACTCGTCGACGATCAGATACTTCATGCGGGCCGCCAGCTTGTATCGGAGCGCCTGATCCGTCACCAGCGACTGGACCGCCTCCGTGAGCAGCATGGAGTAGTCCAGATAGCGCTTCTCGTGAAGCAGGGCTGTGTATTTGGCCAAGGCAGCGCGGATCGGGTGTGCCCCGAGTGCTGCCTCGTCGATCTCGGCCTCCCGCACCATGCCGAGCAGCTTCTGGTAGAGCCGCGAGTCCACCCAGCGCTTCAGGGGCTTGCCGTCGTGGGTCGTCAGGTCCGTCAGACCGCACTGGTTGCAGTGGCGGTCGACCAGCAGCCGCTGTTGCACGTCGTTCAGCACACCGTACTTGAGGAACCGGTGCTCGTAGGTCTGGAGCAGATCCAGGCAGAAGCCGTGGATGGTGCCGACGTACATGT